>CAXUIS010000419.1:0-3817 GCA_964250915.1 uncultured Ktedonobacteraceae bacterium
GAAGGCCGCCGCATTCGGGGAATGAAGAAGGCCGCCGCATTCGGGGAATGAAGAAACTCATGCTTGACATATGAATGTATTTTCCTTATTCTTACCAAAGGGAAGTAACTGCTTGGAAGTAACAAGACGTAATTAGGCATAACAAGGGGAATGGAATGATAGAAAGTGAACAAGAAAGCGCACTTATTGCTGTCTTGGAGCAAGTTATGCATCACCATCTTACACAAGCGCAACGCGGACTCTTGCCTTCCGCCATTACTCCTTATAAGCTAAAACAAGTGCTTGACATAAACTGTCGTATTGGCGCATGGGCGATTGATATGGCACTTTCGTATCCGGGCATATATGTTACCGCGTTAGATGGCGATAGTGCATTTATTAATCTTGCGCGTCGTAACGCAGAGATCGGTGCGGTAAACCGTGTCCGCTTCTACGAGTCTCATCCACTCAAGCGTTTGCCGCTCGCCAATGCGAGCTTTGATCTTGTTCATTCGCTGCAACTCGCACCCGTATTTCGTCCACACGAATGGTCTTTCTTTTTGAGCGAGTGTAAACGGGTGATGAAACCAGGGGCACCAATTGTGCTTACGAGCCTGTCCATTGGCCCAACGTCCAGTGATGCGTATCAACGCTTGCTCTTCCTATTTGATGCGTTGTTACTCAAACTTGGTTATGGTTTTTCAGAATACTCAGGGACGGGTACTCCTGGCGTGCAACTCTTCCGTATCCTCAAAGAGGCCGGATTTGTGAATGCCTCTTACACCATCCATCCTGTGAATTTCGGTGGCGCAAACAATCCTGGTGGACGTGCCTGTTGCCAGTTACTTGCAGGTATTGCGAAAAAACAGAAGCCATTAATGCTTGAAAATCATATAATTGGTGCTGAAGAGTTTGATGCATTGTTGCTTCAAAAACAACATGATATCGGTGAAGCCAACTACTGTACTACAGGGGCATTGATCTCGGCAATTGCGTACGCACCGTAGCTTGTTCTCAACAATTTTGACGATCAAATACTGTATCTTGCCCTGTACGGGTCTGCTTTAGCACACCCTCTTGGCATCGCATACGTTTGGTGACGCCAAGAGGGTGTGCTAAAGCAGACCCGTACAGGGGCGTCGCATTTCAGAACGAATATAACGAGTATAGAGAAAAGGATTTCAATGAGCCAGCCATCCCAACATGCTCTTATTCCACCCTCAGCTCTAGGCATAGCACAGGCTAATCGAGGGAACGAAATAAATCTTGATGCAGTTCTACATTCTCATCTGTTACAGGTGCAAAGGGGACGTTTGCACCCAGAGCATATCGCAGTCAATACAATGGAGAGTGTGCTTGATCTCGGTTGTGGCTCTGGTGAATGGATTTTTGATCTTGCTAGACGCTGCCCGAAGTTACGCATCTATGGGATTGATAGTGACGAAGCGGCACTGCATCAGGCGAAAGTACGCCGCAATACCAGCAGCCTGCGTCAAGTGGAATTACGCCACATGGACCTTTTGCAGGGACTCCCAATTCCAAATGCATCTATTGATTTTGTCCATATGCGTCACTTTGCCCGTTACATCAAGCCAGAAGCATGGACTTCTATGATACATGAATGTGTGCGTGTGCTGCGCCTGCGAGGTTGGCTGAACATCGTAGAACTGGAATTATGTGAGATTTCCAGTCCCGCGTGCTTAACACTGCATCGTTTAATGCTACGCGCTCGTGCGAAACTTGGACGCTCTCTTGATGCAACAGGTAGTACGCTTGGTGTGGCACAACGTCTTTATGCGATGCTGTTACAAGCGGGTCTCTATGAAGTAGGGTACGATGTATTTACAGTAGATGTAGGAGCGATGGGCGGCAATGCTGCGCATGTCTTTCTCTCAGAAATTGTGAGTCGTGCGTTTGTTGTGAAGCCGCTTGTTATTCAGCAAGGCTTAGTGGAAAGCGCGGAGTTTGATGCGTTGGTGAAACAGGCACAAGTCGAGCTACAGTCGCCGGACCTCTGTGGTTGGGCCATTCTGATATCGGCTTATGGATGTTATGGTGGAGGAATTGAGTGATGTTGACCGCAGAGGCCGCGAGTTTACGTTTTCAGCACCGTCTCTTTCATCGTGAGTTAGGCACGTTGTTTCCTAGCACACTTCCACTTTGCTCTATATCGCACGTGCTTGATCTTTCCTGTGGTCCAGGAGCGTGGTTGCTCGAAGTCGTGCAGGCATATCCACATATTCACGGTGTAGGAGTTGACCAGAAGCCAGAGTTGGTACAGAGTGCGCGTGAGGATGCGCACCTTGTTGATGCTACGACTGCTTCATTTCATGTCGTGGAGCGATACG
This sequence comes from uncultured Ktedonobacteraceae bacterium, assembly GCA_964250915.1. Classification (GTDB taxonomy): domain Bacteria; phylum Chloroflexota; class Ktedonobacteria; order Ktedonobacterales; family Ktedonobacteraceae; genus JBBQVS01. The sequence goes on from CAXUIS010000419.1 coordinate 2,328, forward strand.
AACAGTTGCCCTATGCAGACAATAGTTTTGATTTTGTGCATGTGCAACGCTCAAGTGCAAGCATCACCCCGAAAAAGTGGCCTGAAGTATTGCAAGAGCTTGCGCGTATTCTACGTCCCGGTGGCTGGCTACATTTTCTCGATTTCGAGATTGGTCCTACATCAAGTGATGCCGTAAATACCTTTATTCATTATCTCCATGTCTCTCATAGCAAGGAGGAAAGAGTCCTCTCATCAAAAAGTCAGGCACTTACCTCTGCTATCGTATTGCCACGCCTTCTGCGCGAAGCAGGCTATAGCGAGGTCAATTATACACTCTATGCGATTGATATTGGCAATCAAGCAGGCAATCCTGGCAAAGACTATATTCTGGCGGTACTTGCCCAAGATACGCACGTAGCCCGTCACCTTGTGAAAGCAGGGGTGGTAACGGAGCAAGAGATAAACAGTTTGACAACAGCAATGTACCATGATGCGCAACGACTCAAATATTGTGCGACGGGAATGCTTATCTCGGTTATTGGCAAGAAACTAGAGGGACGCTTATGACACATATGCACAACAAGATTTATGATAGTGCAACAGAGAAGAATGATGACTGTGTTCGTTCGGCATCACATCAGTATTTTACCACGGTCCTAGGTGGACTTGTGACGAATGCGGTCAAGATGCAACAGGTCTTGACTGTGTTAGATGTTGGATGCAGTGAGGGTGGATGGGTGCTAGACCTTGCTCGTGAATATCCTAGAACACACGTTACTGGTATCGACACGGATGAACACTCTCTGAGTGAGGCCGCACGCTTCGCGCGCTTTCATGGTATAAGTAATGCAACATTTCTTCCAATTGATGCCACGACATCGCTACACTTCAAAGACAACACATTTGACCTTGTGCACATGCGCTCAGCGCAATTCTTATATGATTCGCATTTCAACAGTATTATGACAGAGTTGTCACGCATCTTACGTCCCGGCGGATGGCTACACCTTGTTGAATTTGAGCCAGGGGCAACATCTAGTCTCGCTTTTGACCGTTTGCTACACCTTTTTATTCATACTATACATACTGCTCGAAAAAGAACGCCGGATGAAACTTCCAATGGTGGAACTGCCGCACAACTGTATGATATTTTGCTGAATGCCTACTTCCTCGACGTGTCCTATACCGTGCATGCCGTCGATTTCAGCCCCACCAATATACTTGGCGCGAAAGCATTCGTGAACGAGGTGTTACTTGCTATTCGCAATGTGAAGTCTCTGGTATGTCGCCTCAATGCAATTCCAGAGGCGGAATATGACACACTGCTCGCACAGGCACAGGAGGACATGATGCGCCCCGATACATGCGGCTATGGCTATCTCATCTCAGCCGTGGGGTGCAAGAACGGGTAAAAAACGGATACATCTGGACGGTAGGGGCAGCAATTCATTGCGCCCGAAGATGGGTTGGGAGAGGTTCACGTCGGCGGAGAGAACTGTTGCCAATGCG
>CAXUIS010000420.1:0-3811 GCA_964250915.1 uncultured Ktedonobacteraceae bacterium
TCGGTTAGCCAGTGCTTCACTTCCTCGATCATGCGATGACCTGTGATGGTTTCAAAGATTGTCAGGCTTTTCATAGCTTGTTGGTGTGCCTCAATGGTGTTGCCTTGCATACAGGCAATCCTAGCAAGACTGTACCACGCATATGCATAGAGTTCCTGGCTCCCTTGCGGTGAATTCATAAGCACCGCATAAGAGTCTGCTTTGGCCTCTTCCAGCCTATGCTGACGAAGATACATTTCTGCCCTATCGCTTAAAATAAGTGAGAAGAGTCCCGGATTGCCAATCTCTTGTACTTGTTTAAGTCCTTCACGATAGAAAGCGTCCGCTTGCACACTCTTGCCCTGACGCCCTGTTACAGAACCAAGATTTCCAAGAAGCAAACCTATGTGTTCTCGATGCTCTATCTGACGTGCCAGCATCAGTCCTTCCTGATAGTAACTCTCTGCCTGCATGTAGTTCCCTTTATGCTCTTCCGCGAGTACACCTAAGTTGATGAGCAATAGAATAATGGATTCCTGTTGCTCTATCTGATATGCCAGCGTCAGTCCTTCCTGAGAGTATTTCTCTGCTTGAGTACAATCCCCTCGACGTTCTGCAAGTAGCCCCAGGTTGATGAGCAACAGAACAATGTGTTTTGGCTGATTGAGTTGGTATGCAAGTGTCAATCCTTCTTGATTATATGCCTCCGATTGAAGATAGTTCCCTTGATGTTCTGTAAGAGTCCCTAAATTAGCAAGGAGTTGAACAATGAATTCCTGTTGCTTATGCTGTCGCGCTAACAGCAAGCCTTCCTGATAATAGGTTTCCGCTCGCGTATAGTTTCCTCTGCGCTCTGCGATGTCTCCTAAATGTTGCAGAGCCATGACTAATCCAACATGATCTCCTGCCGTCAGTGCTACTTGTTGGACTCGTTGAAGATGCACATAAGCAGCATCATATAATCCTCGTATCAATAAAAAAGGCGTAAAGGCTGTTACTATTTGGGTCAACTCTTTGTTCATACCTTGCTCAAATGCGTAGTCTAAAGCAGCCAGGATCACAGGGCTTTCTTGTTCGAGTACATCATAATTCTTTTTGTGGTGTGGAACATACGTTACAATACACTCGACTAAACGACGAGTAGCGGAAGAGTCTGGCATATGCGCATGTGCGTAGTCCGCGATGGTCTGGTGCATCGTATAGTGGTCTGGTCCGATGCTCTCTACAAGTCCTGCATCGGAAAGGGTATCAAGGACTTCGACGGGAAGAGCACATACTGCAAGAGCCATCTCTTCTGAAAAGGTGTTCGGCTTCGCAGGAAAAATGGAAAGGGCACGTAATGCCGACTGAGCATACGTATCTAACTGCTGGTCGCTCACTGCAATAACAGCCTCCAGTGAAAGGCGTGTGTTTTGAGGCAGGCTGGGATGGTGTTCGAGTGGTGACAGCACTTCCGTGAGATGTAGGCGAGCATGAACGTTTCGCACTTGCTCAAAAGCAGCCTTTACCCGACGTGGTTGATTATTGTACGTCTGCACACGCAAATATTTTCCGATAAGAGTAAGAGCTAAAGGTAGTCCTCCAACGAGGCGAACAACATCCTGTGCTTGTTGTAGCTCTTTATCAATGAAATTGGGCATCCAACGTGTAAGAAGTGCAAGACTCTCTTGCTCACTCAATTCTGGTACAGAGAGAATACTCTCACTATCTGTCACCACATAATGAGGAACTTGTGAAAAGCGAGTTGTGATGATGTACGCGCAACAGGGGCCACCAATCATAAGTGCAAGTGCCTCTTCAGCCTTCCACACATCGTCGAGAATCAAGAGCATACGCCGCGTTCCAATACGATGACGAAGAGCCATAGCCCAGCCATCAGTGGTACCCTGCTTTACTACTTCTGATGATGCACCATCTAAAAGTCTTCCCCACCGACTCAAATGTCCCAACACATTCGTCTCTGTGCCCAACCCAGCCCAAAGTATCCCATCATGAAAATGCGACAAAACACGTTCATCATGTGCTAACTGTAATGCAAGAGTTGTTTTGCCAACTCCCGGCAACCCATGCAAAGCTACGGATGGACTCCTTCCATCCACAAACAAGTGTTGCTGTATACGATGGAGCAGATTTTCACGACCAATAAGACCTTCTGCTCCTATCGATAATTCAGGAATAGATGGATCACGAACAGACGCCTGAATAACGGGAGGATGCTCGTCATTATCAGACGTGTGCTGCACAAGTCCTAACTCGTATGCATTTTTCTCGAACAGGACACAGAGCTTTTCACGAAAAAAAGGATAGGGAAAAGAAATTCCTCGTTCCCATCGACTGACGGTAGTGGGATCAGTTCCAACAGCTTCCGCAACTATATGCTGAGACCATCCACGTCTTTCACGCTCAATCTTCAGTCGGGACTTTCCTTTCATTGCATCCTCCTTTCCACCAGGAAAAGTGTTCCGCGCTAAGGCGCAAGAACTAGCACCGCTTCAATTTTTCATACCTTCACATACACATGCGCTCCATCATCATACCTATACAAGGGATTGCCCTTGTGGAACTTCAGTACGCCATTATCATTCGATAGCCATAACAGGACTCTTGTACCCTTTGGAAGGGAAATCCCGTAGTGCCAGTGATCGAGCGCAGCAGGTCCGGCGACGCTGAGAAGCCATGCTCCTTGGTCGTCGTCGATGGAGTTAGGCGTGAGCTGGTCACAGGAAAGCGAGTTGTCGTCGTGTGTGTCGTCGGATTGGAAGTCACAGGCGCGAAGCGTCATACCATTGAGCGATGCTTTGGAATCAACGTAGGGATAGTTGGGAAAATTCGCTACATTCTTGCGTGCAAGCATAGCTTGTGTCCAGACCCATGAGCCGACTTTGATGATGAGTGTCGTCTGCACTAACAGGTGTACGATTACCTGTGGCGCGACTTTTACAGTCAGTAGACAGCCACCAGTGCAGTCGGCGGGCAACTCTTGACCAGAGGTTTTGATGAGTGGAGTCGGTAAGACTTGCTGTGGTGAGGTAGCATCAATTTTCTGCACGACTCCGCCGAAAGCGACCAAGGGATATTGCGGAGACAACGGAAGTACCATTCCTGGTTGCAGCGCATGACAATCCTGACCAAGCGCAGTATTCAATGCTTTGACAGTGTTCGGATTCACGTCGCTGAAGACCTGACCAGCATTTGCCATATGCATTTGGTAGGTCAATATACTATCGCAGGAGTCACCACCTTGCACTACATACAGTAGAGAGCCAGCTTGTGGTAGTACAGTTGGAAAAGCTGGCTGCGGCGTTGGAACTGCTGGAGACGGAGGTCCAGAGAGGCTATAGAAATATTTCGTCACTCCTGGAATCACACCTCTTCCTGCATTGGCAGCAACAAGATATGCTGGTATAGCGAGCACAACAAGGATAGGAATCAGAATAAGCAATTTCCAGGGAATAGAGCGTGCGACAATACGAACATTTTCTCCTGGCGTACTTTGTGGACGAAAGCGGCGAGCCATCGGCGACTCCTCATGCATAATCAGCTTGACCTGGTAGAATGGAATGCATTATAACAGGGAATTGTAGAGGGCACTAGTCACAAAAAAGCGTATGTACTAAGTATACCTTGACAGCCTCTTGAACGCCATATCTATTCCTTCCACAGCGTAATGTGTTCTGGTGTTTGAAACGGAGGGAAGGTCGCGACATGTCGCAACCTTCCCTCTGTTTCAAACATCAGAACATATTACCCTTGTGAGAGCGCGGCGTTGCTGCTTGACACCATCTTACTAAAGGCATCATCTGCCGATGATTGACCTTTGAGAACACTGGTG
>CAXUIS010000421.1:0-3793 GCA_964250915.1 uncultured Ktedonobacteraceae bacterium
TATGGTTAGTATGGAGGAATCAGCTAATGGAGGCGTGTGGGAGACTATTATTAAAATTAGTGAGAGAGGGACGTGGAGGGGTTTAGTGCTGGCGGATAGGAGTGCGAGGTGGTGTGTTTTTGGGGAGTGGGAGTGTGTTTAGTTGGGTTGGTGGGGGCGGACTTTACGGGAAATATCATGGTGGTGCATCGGTTTGGGGGGTTCTGGCGATGGAGAGCATACGAGACGTTGGATTGAACGTTCTTTGGCGTCGAGGTTTGTCGATCTGTGGGTCTGTATGATAACGATCGAGGGATTTCATCCTCGATTCTCGCTTAAGAGGCTTGGGCGAAGTACGAGCATTGGAGACGTCGGTTTTGCTTCAAGGAGATGGTACGACAGCGATGGTATAGTAGGGGGAATGGAGAAGGCTCTGTAACATAAAGAGACGTAAGGAAGCATGCCATTTCTTATTTCATCACTTGTGTTCGATAAAAAGTTCTTTGAAAACCTGGGTGCAGTGGGCTGTAGCAACGTTCTTGGGGCCTGGGAATATTTTGCTTGAAATCTTGTGGACATGGGCATAATGATGGACCTTTTGATGCTGCTGATCGAGTGTTTGGACCTGTAGCTTGATTCTTGCGGTTTAGATAGCTAAGTGATTTCCTTGCTTGCCTATGGCTTCTTTCGCGGTTTTCATTGTAGGTGTCTCAATGTGATAAAAAGATCAATTTGACTCGCTTCATCGAGCTCTGGTAGTGGATCTGGAGCATCCCAGCTTACTAGGTGGCACTGCGTACTGTGCCTCCATCTGGGTTCATGGGGGCGAACCAATTGGAGGTCAGATAAGCATGTAGATTTGACAATCGCTAGACCTTGTATCCATTGATAGTTGTTCGTTTCCATATTGCGAATGGTTCAAAGCTCTTGAAACGGAGCAACAGTTCGATCTTACGGTATAGACTGCGGCGAACAAGGCGATAAAAGACCCAGCTTCCTGTCAAAAACCGGTGAAGTGCCGTTCGAGCAGAACCGAGAATAAGAGCATACTTGGATCTTTTGAGGAGAAGAAGCTCTTCATACCTTCCGGGGGTCTGCTACGACCAGATCATGGTCGTTGTGAAAGGGCTATACTACCTACATAGTATAGTCGCAGTTTATATTATTATCGCAGCACTAAGCCTCCAGTTCCAGAGTGCTCATCTGGGCCCGTACAGGCCCAGATGAGCACTCAACGATATTCAGGTAGAAGCCAAACGATTCTCGATCATGACGCTACCTTGCAACACGACCTGGAGCTCGTCGTCGGCCAGACCTGAAGTCCGAAGAAGACGGTGCGAGCAGCAAGCCTATCACATTCCTCCAACCGAAATAGCTCTAGCGTCAGCACTAGACGGTACAAATGATCCTCGCCAATCTTAAAATTACCGCCATGCCGTCCTGGGGCTGTCAGCGTGCCTTGAAATGTTTCATCTCAGCAGCCAGAGTTGCATCTTCTTGGTCTAGTGCAGCTCGACGACCTTACATAAGCTCCCTTATCTCCTGATGAAGGGTTCCTGCATCTGCTGGCGCGCGGGAATGAGATCGTCGGGCTGAAGGCATTCCCCCTGTTTCGCCATGGCTAGACATGTATCGGCGCTCTGCTGGCACAGACAGCCAGGCTGGCGGTCCGTGTTTCTCTATCTCCTGTCACCCAGTGACCCCTGTGGTGGAAATGAAGGAGATGCTATCCCCCACGCTGGCTGTTGGTGTATGTCTAGGAGTACATCTAGCCCTCTGTGACCCACCGTGAAGATCTGGCTGGGTCGTCTGTATTTTTTCCCACTTTCATTACTACGAGACGCAGTGCTCTCTCTCAGCAGTACGTTGTTCTTGACGTACTGCAAGTCCACTCCTTTATATCTGCGTTGTTTGGAGCTTCGATTGAATCGAGCTCGTCCCTTCCTTTTGGCGATCAATCAAAGTCTTTTCGTGCCAATATGCAAATGATCTTCTCAGCGCTGGCCGTTCTCCTGGCACTATCATCGACAGCGATGCAAGCTCAGGCGAAATCGGTCTTTGCGCACTTCATCGTAAGTTCACGAGCGGGTCCAGCGAATGTTCTACAGATGGACTGAAAACCGTTATTAGGTCGGCAACGCCGCTTCGTTCCAACAGGCCGACTGGGCTTCGGATATGAAGTTGGCCTCACAGGCAGGAATCGACGGCTTTGCGCTCAACATTGCTGGCGATCCATATACGCAGAAGCAGCTGGATCTTGCATACGCGGCTGCGGATGAGGCTGGTAACTTCAAGCTCTTTCTGTCCTTCGATTATGCTGCCAACCAAGGCTTTCCGTCGGCTCCCTTCACCGCTCAGAGCGTGTCGTCCTACATCAATACCTATAAAATACACAAGTCCCAATTTACGTACAACGGTTTGCCTCTAGTCTCCACCTTTGAAGGTGCCGATAAGGCAGGCGATTTGGCAAGCATTCGTGCAGCCACTGGCGGTATCTTCTTTGTGCCGGAGTGGACTAGCATGAAAGGATTGCCGAGTGCTTTCGCGTCCGTTGATGGAGCCCTGTCCTGGGATGTCTGGCCAGTTGGACCAAGCGATATGGATTCCATCAACGACAAAGATTGGCAGCGCATTCTGGGGAGCAAAGCTTACATGATGGGCATTTCCCCATGGTTCTACACCAATCTGCCGGGCAAGAACTTTCTCTGGCGCGGCAACAACCTCTGGCATGATCGGTGGCAGACGGCTATTGAACTTCAGCCTGACTTCGTCGAGGTAAGTCTTCAAGAAATGCTCGAAACGGGTGATTGTGGCTAAATGCTTGAAAGATCCTGACTTGGAACGACTTCGGTGAGAGCCACTACATCGGCCCCCTCCATCCGAGCACCTTCCCTGCAGGATCCGAGAAATACGTTGCCAACATGCCCCACGACTCCTGGCGCGACCTCCTCCCCTACTACATCGCCGCCTACAAAAGCGCCAACACCACCCTACCCGTCATCGACCACGTCCAAATCGTCTACTCCCACAAGCCCAACCCGTCTTCCGCCGGATCCAGCGGCGGTACTTCGGGCAACGCACCTTGGCAAGCCCCAGCCTCACCCGACCAAGTTTCGTTGGACGCGATTTCTCTGTCTGTGCTTGTCAATGCCCCTGCCGATGTGACGGTGCAGATCGGTGATCACCCTGTTCGTTCTCTGCGCGCGAAGACTGCGGGCATCAACCATTTCTCGGTGCCTTTCAACGGCGAGACTGGCACGGTTACCTATACTGTGTCAAGGGATGGGAGGTTGATAGTCAAGCAGAAGGGTAATTCGATCTCGGAGTATTGTGAGGACGGAAAGGTGAACTGGAATGCTATTGTTGGTGGAGCTAGGTCTTAAGCGTTGTGACGCAGCGTCTTCTTCATTTCTTGGGCATTCTCAATCCGAATTGCCTTAGTGTATTATTCTGTGGATATAGTTTAGATAAGCTCGCTGGAATAAGCAGCTATTTCGGCAGATGAATTATTGCCATACCCATGTCATTTTTGAGATTCACTGTTAAAATTGAAGCATTCATATGGTGAGCAATGGAGACAACGACTGAACACGCCGGATCACTCAACTATCCTCGTCATGCTACGGCCCTCAAACACGTGCATCGCCGTCTAAGCGAGCTGTCGGTAACGGCAATTGTGCCCCTCCAGCCCCTTAGCGTTGCATTCGGTATAGCAGATGCACTAGCGGTCCATTTTGTCTCAGTCGGCTCAGACAGCTGATTCGTTGATTTGACCCTGCTAGCAGGGGTCAAAAATCTCATTTAGCAGTCTGAG
>CAXUIS010000422.1:0-3790 GCA_964250915.1 uncultured Ktedonobacteraceae bacterium
AGGGTTGGTTCTTATTCTATCACCTCCTCAAAATTTAGATGCGATTGCCCTGTGATAGACCACCCAAAATTTGACAAAGCGCAAAGGATGTAGTAGAATGTGGAAGTTGACGCGGGATAGAGCAGTGGTTAGCTCGTCGGGCTCATAACCCGGAGGTCGCAGGTTCGAATCCTGTTCCCGCTACTGAACCCTCTCGAAGAGTATCCTTGTAAGCACTGAAAGGTGTGTAGCAAGGATATTTTTTATGTACTTTATGATGTAACACCACTTGACAGAGTATGATAATATATCCTATGTAAGCAACTCATGGTGGCGTAGCTCAGTCGGTAGAGCATGGGACTCATAAGCCCAGTGTCACAGGTTCGATCCCTGTCGCCACTACTACAACTCATATTCTTTCGCCCACCTCACTCCCTTTTCCTGATTGTTCTTCGCTGGCGCAAGACGTAGACGCATTGTCTCCCCTGTTGCTTGATTAGCTGGAATAAGGTAGGCTTTATGCTGCTCGTGGCTATATACCGCGAAATACTCTATTTGTCCTGTATACTTAGCTCTGCTGTATTGCACTTTTCCATTAGTGGAACGTGATCGGAGTGATGTTGTTGCAAACTTGATATACCCATTATCTCCCCCTTCTATCCATGCAGTTTTGCATTGTACGCGCAAGAACTTTCCATCAGCATCTTCAATCACAAGATCATAGCGAGAACTATCCCCGTATGGAGTGAGGACGGTGTATTCCATTTCTAGTAACCGCGCAATGATATGTGCCTGACTTCGTTCCCCTAACTGTTTCTTTGTTGGCCCTAAAAGATTCATTTTTTTACCTCACTTACAAAAACGTCATTTTCCTCTTAAAAGCTTAGATAAAGTATGGCTAATATACTTTATCTATTCGGTTTTGTATTTTAAGAAGATAGACTATTTATAATTACTTGTCAATACTCAGGCCAACAAAGAAACAGTTTAGTAGTAAAAAGACTATAGCTGCTTTTATAGAAATGCTACACGCATATGTAATGATTAAGCATGTATTGCGAGTTCGTTCCCTAGCACCATTATTAACCAAACAGGAAGTTTGTCAAAAGAGACAAACTTCCTGTTTCACTACCTCGTACTCTGCTCACTCTTCCTGCTCTTCGATTTCTTGCTGCTCACCGAGCCAATCTTTTGCAGTCACGGCTTGTGCCAACTCGCTTACTAACCGCATCGTCTCTACGCTCACCGTAACCACTTTTCCAACAAGTCGGACAATATACTCTTCATCGTCCAAATTGTTCGGGTCACTCACAACACTACCTTCTACATCTTTTTCAACCTGGTATTGGTCAATAATCCACTCAAGAGCAGAGCGGCTGCCCAAACGGTACTCAAAGCATTCTTGTGGTACGCCAGCTAGCGTTAGGCTCTCATTTATGACGACTTCCGATTTTCCTGAAGAGATGCGCATTTTCTCCACTCGCCATGAAAAAGGCTTCGCTTGATTTTCAACCCATGTCAGATTGTACTCTTTGGCTTGTTCATAATTCACATGCAAGTCCATGAGTTGCTTCCCAACACGTATACAGGCTTCAAACAGCTCACGATCTTTTGGAAAAGGAATATGTGGAAGATCACGTTTGAGGTTCTCCGCGTAGTATTGACAATACACCGGATGATGAAGTATGGAATAAACAAAATGGAAGATATCCCATTTAGTAACCTGAGTCCCATAATTTTCTTGAAATTGGCTAAGAGACCAGTCAGAAATGTTTTCTCTACGACTATTACCGTCCTCTGAATAGAGATAATAAGGAAAACTTTGTACTTTTTCAAATGCGAAATCCAAACTTATCATTGCGTTAGTAGCAAGGCATCCAAAGCCTTTTCTGTCTCCAAGACCAGGAACACAAAGCACAATATTCTCTAACTCGCTTTGAGAATCGGGAAAGACTTTATTGAACGAGCTAGGACGATCAATTAAAAGCGAATCATAGTAGAGCCATCGTTTACAAAAAGGACGATATGCCGATCTACGTAAATTTGCGTTATCTATTTGACCATAACGTCCTCTTTGCAACTGATTTTTAAGATGTTCACTCCATTTAACATTTTCTGTTCGCACAAAACTATCAATGTTATTTGGTCTTCCCGCCTGTGTCCATCTAAAAACCTCACTGTTGTAGTCTTCAATGAATTGTTTCACTCTCTGCGAAAGTACTTGAGCATCAAAGTCGTAAACGATACTATCACGTGCTGTGTTGACTCCTAAAGTGTAAGTTTTGAAGATAGTTTCTGCCTCTCCGTATCTAGCATTTTTTGTCTCTTTTGTTCCCATAGGTACGAAGGTGTTAAATTCAGGACGCAACTTTTCAGTAATCCAATTGTATTTTGTATCAGGCTTTAGCTCTTGCCACTCTATGTTGCTGACGCTCCCTTTTTCTTTCAGAAAGGCTAATTTGTCTGTCCTACGCCAATTCTCAGGCACACGGTAGTAATATAATTCAGGCGAAAGGTGTTTTGAGGATTTTATAGCAATAGTAATGCCTACGCCTACCTTGATGCCAAACACGTTATGTGTTGTTCCTGATAGCTTTGGATTTTTACGAACGTTACCATGAAGATCGAGGTGATACACACGAGTGAAGTCTTTAAGAAGATGCTTACGCATACCGTCGAACGCTGTTTGATCTACGAAAGAGTTGTTCGTTATGAGACAGACAATTCCTTCGTTTCCCTGTAGACGATCAATCGACCAGCGAAAGAATTTCACGTAAGCATCGTGAAGTTTCGTATGCAACGTAGCTTTTGAGTCCTTTATATATGTGTTTTTGATTTCTTTCTCAAGTATTGGATACTTGCGATTTTTGTTGTTATCGTCTTCTTTCACCTGACCAACGTTATATGGTGGGTTGCCAATTACCACCATTATCTGAGCGTCTTTCTCACGTTGTACACGTACAGTATTCTCCTCCACAAAGAGACTCGGCTGTTGTCCTACAGCTAGTTCTAACGTGTCGGTGAAGCAAATACCTTCAAATTGCTCATACTCACCCATACGCTCATAAAATTCATGCTCTATATTTAATGATGCGATGTAGTAAGGTAGCAACATGATTTCGTTACAAAAAAGGTCGTTTAGATATTTGTATTTCAACTTAGGGCGAGAGATGCACAACGGGTTTAGCATCTCTTGGTAACGCCTGAATATTTTCAAATCGTGTTCCCTTAAGGTCAACTGGACGCAAGATAATGGGAATAACACGGGCAACACCTGCCTCGTGGCGAGCAAGTGCTTGTTCCATTTCGACACCGTAGCAGTAGTCTGAGTCAATAAAGTCGGAGCTTATAAGTAAGAGGATAATCTGAGCAGATTTGAGATGAACATCAATTTCATCCGCCCATAGTAAGCCAGCGTTGATCTGACGGTCGTGCCAAAGAGTAATAAGTCCTTGTCTTCTTAGTGTCGAGAGTTGCTTGTTGAGTTTTTTCCGCAGTGCCTCATCTTCATGAGCGTAAGAACAAAACACTTCGATAGGCGTTACTGCTTGTGCCATTACTGTTGTTCCCTGCTAACCTGCTATTTGTACAGGCGTAGAACCATTTATACTATCGTACTGTAAAAGGAGTATACGATACTATTTTCTTATCTTCAAGGAGTAACGGTAAATTTATCATTTTCCGGTGATTAAGCTGTTTGTTCTGATCTAATATTTATCGGTTCGTTCGGCGACTCTTTTGAGCTTCTTGGTTTTAAGTTCCGACGCCTCTTGCTCGTACACTTCCTGGCTTACTTTATCGAAGAGATCAC
>CAXUIS010000423.1:0-3769 GCA_964250915.1 uncultured Ktedonobacteraceae bacterium
ATATATATTCTATGACTATATGAAGTATTCAATTTGAGCATGGTGTTCATCTTCTAATAAATAAGTTCAAGGGATATTAGATCCCAAAGGTGCTTGATACGTTCCATCGTAGCATGCTATGGTTAGTACAGATTACGTATCGAATAGCAGGAGAGAATTGTGGCACAACAACTCAATATTCCTTTTATGATCGGACCAGAGAATGCAGAAATAGCATGCCTGCTCATTCACGGTTTCAGTGGTACACCAACAGAGATGAGAGGTTTAGGGGACGCACTTGCGAAACAAGGAATGCGTGTTTATGGAGTTCTTGTCGCGGGACATAATGGAGACCCAGAAGAACTTATCGTATCTGGTCGTAAAACGTGGCTTACATCTGTTGAAGAGGGTTTAGCACAACTCGATTCCTACAAAAACGTTTTTGTCGCTGGACTCTCTATGGGTGGTGTGCTTGCGCTAAACCTTGCTATTCGGCATCCAGAGCGTCTTACAGGTGTTATTGCTATGTCCACGCCAACACGGTTGGATAGCAACATACAAACCCGGCTTGTGCCACTTGCTCGCTACTTTGTTAAATGGTTCTATCCACTCAAAGCCTTAAACTTTAACAATCCTAAAGTACAGGCCCAGATACTCAAACAGGCGCAACTACGCGATGCAACCGTTACCACTATCGACTTCAACGACGCTCAAGTCGTCAATCATATCAAGACTCTTATTCGCATCCCTGTACCAGCTATCGCGGAACTCATCGCTCTCATCAACCAGACTCGAAGAAATCTCAGTAAGTTACGCATTCCACTACTCATCATACAAAGCAAACGTGACCGGACAGTTGAACCGAAGTGCGCCGAAGAATTGTACCAACTCACAACCTCTGCCCCCTCAAAATCGTTGCACTGGCTCGCAGAGTCCGATCACGTTATCACGACAGGTGTTGAACACGAAGAAGTGTATCAACTCGCCTTGTCGTTTATTAAGACGACAAGTTCGCACGTTTCAGAAACTGCTCGACCGCATGGCGTTCAGCAGGAAGTAATGGACGAAAGCCCCCCTGGTCATTGATAAACACGATACGTGACGACTGGAAATTTACAATCATATCAGGTTTATGATCGCCATTCACATCTGCGAAGATCAGAGTTACAGGAGTGAGGTCATCATTTGCACCATAGAGCTGAGGACCGAGGTAAATTTTAGCATGTGTTGCGTCGCCTCCTGGCAACTCAATTATCTCAATACGCCGATTCAGGTTGATGGCGATAAAGTGACTTGGAGTACCACTCTGCTCACCATGACCAACAAACGAGTCGGTTTGGTAGGTACGTGGACGGCCATAGCGTATGTCATTCATAGTCGTAGTAAACCAGCCGAAGACGCTGGTTAGTAGTGTCCAAAGCAGCAACATTGCAATCATACCAATACCGAGATACAAAAGAGGATGAGCTTGTCGCGTCACTTGAGATTTTTTCAATACCAGCTTTGGACGCGGCGTTGTTGGTAAAGGTCGCGCAATAGTTGGTATTGGCTTTGTTGCTAAAGGGGAATGTTTTACTCCTGGTGCGTCTTTAGGGGCGTTTAACTTCGCATCTTTTCCCTTGTCATCTGCTCTCTTCCATTCATGTACGTCATCCTGATATTCTGCTGAACGGGGGCGAGATGCACGCTGTACTGTTGGAGTCGTTGCTGTCGTAACAACGGAATGTCTTCCAGCGGGTAGTTTACTATTTCCATTTCCTATAGGTCTATGTCGCAATACGCTTTTCGGTGTTATTTTTTCTGATGCTTCTAATATTTGTGCTTCTACTACTGCCATGTGTAAATTCTCCTCTCCTCGCGGACGAAAGCAAATGTTCCCTCAAGCAATGTGAAGAAATACCATCTTCCAGTCGATGCGTCCCAACTTCTACTACATATCCATTTTATATAAGATATATATACATGATGTACTACCGATAACATAATGGTAGTATTGGCATTGTACAGAAAAGGGCATAATTATGCAAAGTAACAGATGAATATTAGCCTAAATGGGTAAAAATGCGCGTAGTTGCGCGTACTAATGAAATAAAAGGGGCTGAACAGGACTCTGCTCAGACAATGATGTGTGGAACGTTTCGTTGTTTTCTTGTCTGAGCAAAGTATAGCATAGAGAGGTAAAAGGGTCTAGGTGTCTATAAGACAGATTCCTTCGCCAAAATTTTTTGGAGGTCTTTTGGTAGCGGAGCCTCTACTTCGATCAATTTCCCCGTTATTGGATGATTAAACTGAAGTTGATAGGCATGCAGAAACTGACGATTCAGTGTAAAGCCCTTCGGTACGTTTCCAGAGCCATAGACAGGATCACCGACAACGGGATGGCCTATCGCTTTGAGATGTACACGTATTTGATGCGTGCGCCCCGTCTCTAATTGTAAGAGAAGTAAGGTGTGACGTGCAAAACGTTGCTGCACACGGAAGTGAGTACGTGCCTCACGGCTATCACGCGTGGTGACAGTCATTTGCTGACGGTTACGTGTGTCTCGACCGATAGGTGCATCTATACTTCCTTGGTCGTGAGCAACATCGCCTTCGACAAGTGCCAAGTAGCGTTTCACTATTGTGTGCCCTTGCATCTGCTCCATTAATGCTGTTAGTGTTCGGCTATTCCTGGCAATGATAATCAAACCGGATGTATCCTTATCAAGACGATGCACGATACCAGGGCGTCCATCTTCTCCCACACCTTGTAGTTCTGGATAGCGAGCCAACAATGCGTTCACAAGCGTATCATCGCTATGTCCAGGGCCAGGATGCACAACCATGCCTGGAGCTTTGTTCAGGACAAGTAAGTCCTGATCCTCATAAAGAATATCGAGGGGGAGTTCGTGTGCAGTAGCGTTCGTAGGAGGAAGAAAAGGTGTTGAACGCACTATTGTGATCGTATCGCCACGTCTGAGCGCATATCCAGGCTTACTTGCCTTGCCTTTTACCAGCACCGCTTCTTCTGCGATAAGCTGCTGTATATTTGTACGAGAAAGGGAATCGAGGATAGGAGCGAGAAAGCGGTCTAGCCTCTGACCAATCTGTTCTTCCTGAACATCGTATGTTTGTGTTTCTTCCAAGGATTGTAACTCTTTCATAGCACTGATAGGCTATTTATGACTAACCGGCTCCTGTGAGGCATTTTCTTCTGCCCGCTTCTCATCACGAGGACGGCGCGAAAAGAAAATGAATACAAAGAGTAACAGAACGCCGATGGTAATACATGCATCGGCAACATTGAAAATCGCAAAGTAGAAATTAATCTGCGGAATACGAAACGCGATAAAATCGACAACATAGCCCCCGTTGTGTATCCTGTCAATGACGTTTCCTAGCGCACCGCCAATGATTAAACCAAAGATGACTTTGTAGTACAGTGGACCACTGTTCAAGATGCGCAGGTAGATGTAGCCAACCACAAGCATAGCAACCACGATAAGCACGACGAGCAACACCGTATTTTTGAGCATACTAAAAGCTGCCCCACTATTTTGAATGTAATAGAGAATCAGGTACTGCCCCACAAGTGAGACGCTTTTGCTTTCAGGGGGACTCAAATACATAACGACCAGAGATTTTGTCCACTGGTCGAGTGCAATAACAACAATTGTTACAAGTAATGCAAATGCATCATAGATACGTGCGTGGCTAGTTACTCTCGGCGTCACAAGCGGTCTCTTCTTCCTACAACATGGTCCTATTCTTACTCCCTATCGTACACCTTTTTCAGTTTTTTGTCTATTCG
>CAXUIS010000424.1:0-3754 GCA_964250915.1 uncultured Ktedonobacteraceae bacterium
ATGTATGGCGTTACAATAGTTCCGTACCAGTCCTATCATGCTTGCCCATAACTATAGCATATGATATAATAAGGAAGGTAGGATTCCGCTTTTGAGACCCCTCCGCCCTATACAATCAATGCTTCAGCTGATATCGCCTTCTGGCTATGTCTGACTTTTTTTGGTGAGGATGTTTTATGGAACTTGGTAATATTAGGCCAGTTAGTATTGTTGACGAGATGACAGGTGCGTATCTCGACTACTCGATGAGTGTGATTGTCAGTCGAGCACTTCCTGATGTGCGCGACGGCTTAAAGCCTGTCCACCGTCGCGTCTTGTATGCTATGGAAGATATGGGTCTCCAATCAACAAAGGCATTTCGCAAGTGTGCAGGTACTGTTGGCGAAGTGCTGAAAAGCTATCACCCACATGGTGATGTCGCCGTTTACGACGCACTCGTGCGTATGGCTCAATCGTGGTCAATGCGCTACCCACTTGTGATGGGGCAAGGCAACTTTGGTTCGCAAGATGATGATCCACCAGCCGCTATGCGTTATACCGAGGCAAAGATGGCTGCGATTGCCGATGAGTTACTACGCGATATCGACAAAGATACGGTTGATTTCGCGCCCAACTACGATAACCAGACCGAGGAGCCAACCGTCCTTCCTGCTCGCCTACCTAACTTGCTCTTGAATGGCTCCACAGGCATCGCAGTCGGTATGGCAACCAACATTCCACCACATAATCTTAACGAAGTGTGTAGCGGCGTGATTCACTTGATTGACAATCCAGAGGCAACAACTGAAGAACTTTCACATATCATTCGCGGCCCCGACTTCCCCACAGGCGGTATTATTCATGGGCGCGAAGGTATTCGTAATACCTATCTCAATGGACGAGGGCGCGTGGTGGTACGCGCACGTACAAACTTCGAGCAGACCGAGAAGGGGCGCACCAGTATCATCGTGACCGAGCTTCCCTATCAGGTAAACAAGGCTGAACTGGTCAAGAAAATCGCGGAGTTAGCTCGTGACAAAAAGATTGAGGGTATCTCTGAGGTTCGCGACGAGTCTGACCGCAATGGTATGCGTATGTATATCGAGTTAAAGCGCGACGCCAACCCTGAAAGCGTGCTGAATACACTCTTCAAGTACACCGCGATGCAAAGTGCGTTTAACGCAAATATGCTGGCACTGGTTGATAAGCAACCACGTACCCTACGTCTCAAAGACTTTTTACAATACCATATCAATCATCGAGAAGTCGTCATCACGCGGCGGACACAGTTTGAACTGGCAAAGGCCGAGGCCCGACGTCACATCCTAGAAGGTTTGAAGATTGCGCTCGACCATCTCGATCAGGTAATATCAACAATTCGGGGTTCACAAACTACTGACGAAGCATTAAAAAATCTACAGCAGCAGTTCAGCTTCTCCGACGAGCAAGGCCGAGCCATTCTGGATATGCGCTTGGCGCGTCTAGCCGCTCTTGAGCGTCAGAAGATCGAAGACGAACTCAAAGAGGTCCTACAACATATCGAGTACTACAATATGTTGTTGAGCGATATCAACGAGATTCGCAAGCTGATTAAAGCCGACTTAAAAGAACTCATGGAAAAATATGGCGACCCACGCCGCAGTGAGATCGTTGAGTCGGAAACGGGCGATTTTAAGAGCGAAGACCTTATTCCTAATGAAGAGGTTGTGGTAACACTGACCGAGAAGGGCTACATTAAACGCTTACCATCCAGCACGTATCGGGCACAGAGACGCGGCGGACGTGGTATTACTGGCATGGTGACGCGTGAGGACGACGCGGTGCAGCATCTGCTTGTCACGCACTCGCATGATAGCTTACTCTTCTTTACGGACCGTGGGCGTGTCTTCCAACTACGTGTCTATGAGTTGCCCGATACGGGTCGCACTGCGAAAGGTGAGCATCTCATCAATCTTATCTCCATTGAGCAGCGCGAACGCATCACAGCGATAGTGCAGGTGCCCAAGGGTGTGAGCAACGACTTCATGATTGTTGCAACTAAAAAGGGCGAGGTCAAGAAGACAGCGATGGAAGAGTTTGAGGTGGTGCGGCGCAATGGCTTGATCGCCATGAATCTTGAAGAGGATGATGAACTGATCGGCGCGAAATTAGCACGCAGCAATGATGACGTGCTGATGATTACCGCGCAGGGTAATGCTATTCGCTTTACCGTCGCGGAATTGCGCTCTGCTTCTCGTACCAGTGGTGGTGTCCGTGGTATTCGTTTAGGCAAAGGTAATACTGTTGTCTCGCTCAACCTGACTCCCGCGAACAGCGAATTGCTGGTCGTCACCGAGTTTGGCTACGGTAAGTGTACGCCCATTGACGATTACCCGCTTCAGACTAGAGGTGGCGGCGGTGTGCTTACCGCGAAGGTGAATGAGAAGACCGGACGCATTGCTACGGCCCGTATCCTCACGGAAAAAGACAACGACCTGATGATTATATCGGCGTCGGGTGTCGTTATTCGTATGGATGTAGCCAACATCATTCGTGGTGGACGCGCAACGCAGGGACGACGTATGATGAACCTCAGTGAGAGCGATACGGTTGTCGCCGTTGCCACTACAAACGGCAAAAAGCTAGAGGATATCCCCGAAGGCTCTAACGAGGAAGAGGGTACCGAGGGAGTTGAGGGAATTGAGGATGTACAGGTGCCAGAAGAGGGTGTTGATGCTCTCGAAGAGACCGACGAAGAGGATGATGCACCAACAATAGAATAGTGGACCTCTGTACGGGTCTGCTTCAGCACACCCTCTTGGCGACGCTCAAGGTTAGATACTGTATGAAAGCGTTTCATCGTACTCTGAAATTGTGTGTCGCCAAGAGGGTGTGCTGAAGCAGACCCGTACAGGGTTTATCCATGCCATTGTCTCGTATACCTCTTCGTAATATCCAGGTATTGCGAGTGATATTGCATACTTGGTTCAATCATCGCTCCCTCGTACCATTCGTTGAACGAGGTGATCGTGACCCAATCGGGATTACTGCTCAATGCTGCATTCCAACTTGCGTTGTAAGTAGCACCACTATTGCGTGGTACAACAAATGTGCCTGACCGTCCTGGAATACGCGTGTCATCATAGCCCGGCATAACGCCTGCCGCCCATGTTTTGTGTGTATGGTGTATCGCGTTATAGGTATCCACCAGCGCACGGAAACTCTGATCAACGGCATTCATGTTGCCATGCAAAAGCCCCCAGTAGCCCGCACTAAAGAGATGAATACCATCAAAGACATTGAGCAGGCTTGCATCAACACCTTCCGCCGACCATAACACCTGATTATGTGGGTCCACCTGATGACGTACATTGGCCCACCAGGAGAGCGTACGTCCGTTATCCAGAGGTTTCCAGATGAAGAGTATTGGCTTGCCATGCCAGCGAATAAAATGAGAGTTCGCGCTATAGTTGCGCAGCAGATAGCGTATGCCATTAACCATGTTATCTATGCCTTGCAATGCAGGTGCGTTGCTCTCGATATAAACCGTTGAGGCAAAAGAGTAGCCTGTGCTTCGCTGTAAAGAAGCTG
Organism: uncultured Ktedonobacteraceae bacterium; assembly: GCA_964250915.1. Lineage (GTDB taxonomy): Bacteria > Chloroflexota > Ktedonobacteria > Ktedonobacterales > Ktedonobacteraceae > JBBQVS01. The sequence continues at coordinate 3,550 of CAXUIS010000424.1, forward strand.
AGTGAGCCAACAGTTTCGCAAAGTTGCTATCAGTCTGATCATCGGGACCCCACCACGAACTGATAAAACCTGTGATGCCAGCATTTGCCGCCTCATGTACCTGCCGATTCATGGTAGCATCATCAGCAGAATTGTACCGAGTCGTTGGCAAATCTGACATACGACAACTACACCAATCCGACGATTGATACCACGGATAATAGAA
>CAXUIS010000425.1:0-3743 GCA_964250915.1 uncultured Ktedonobacteraceae bacterium
GCCCCACCACCCCCATCTTTGGGCGCAATGAATTGCTGCCCCTACCGAGAAGAATGACCATTTTTGATTGTAAATATTCATCAGGCGACGTATCATTTGTTAAAGACAATCATTGCACCACGCGAAAGGATACGTCATTGGAGACGCCAATCAATATCAGTGAGTATGAGGCACTCGCACAGACGCGCTTAGAGAAACCAGTGTGGGACTACTACTATGGAGGTAGCGACGACGAGGTAACACTGCGTGCCAACCGCGAAGCCTTTGAGCGTATTCGCTTACGCCCACGTTTCCTCGTCGATGTAAGCAAGATTGATACACGCACAACCATTTTGGGGATGCCTGTAAACATGCCTATTTTGATTGCGCCGAGTGCCCTTCACTGTATGGCGCATCCAGAAGGTGAGTGCGCGACAGCACGTGGCGCAGGTGCTGTGGATACATTGATGGTCGCTAGCACGGTTGCTACGAAGAGCCTTGAAGAGATTGCTCAAGCTGCTACGGGTCCGCTTTGGTTCCAGCTATATATGTACGATGAGAAAGATGCGGCAGTGATGTTAGTACAACGCGCTCAGGCGGCTGGCTATCGCGCCCTTGTCCTTACCGTCGATACACCACATGTGAGCAAGCGCGAACGTGATGTGCGCAACAAATTTGTTATTCCACCATCACCGCTTGTCGTAGCAAACTTCACAGGCAAATATGCGCAAGAAACGGGTATGCACGCCGCCGTGACATGGGATATCATTCCCTGGCTACGTTCGCTCACTCCCATGCCTATTTTGCTCAAGGGTATTTTGACGGCTGAGGATGCCCTTCTCGCGGTTGAACACGGAGTCGAAGGTATCATCGTCTCCAATCATGGTGGGCGTCAACTCGATGGAGCAATAGCGAGCATCGAGGCACTACCAGAAGTCGTCGAGGCTGTCGCGGGTCGTTGTGAGGTTTATGTCGATGGTGGCATTCGGCGCGGCACTGATGTGCTCAAAGCTCTCGCGTTGGGAGCGCGTGCGGTCATGGTTGGGCGTCCCATCCTCTGGGGTCTTGCGGTTGATGGACAAGCAGGAGTAGAGCGCGTACTAAAACTTCTACATGGTGAGTTAGAGATGGCGATGGCTCTTGCTGGCAAACCTACGCTTGCCAGCATTGATCGCTCTCTAGTGAAAATATAATAGTGCACTAGCCTGATACGAGGTGACGCAGGGGGCGGAAGAACGCACGCAGATCCTCGACCAACAGTTCCGGTTCCTCTAGCGACGCGAAATGCCCACCTCGTGGCATCTGAGTCCAGCGTTGTATGTTCAAGCCGCGCTCAGCCCATTCACGAGGCGGCAGATTTATTTCCTTTGGAAAAAGGGCAAATCCTGTTGGAACGTCAATGTGTTGCCCTGTTTCCATCGGCGACGAGGCATGGGTGTTCTCGTAGTAGGTGCGAATCGAAGAAGAAATCGTTTCGGTTACCCAGTAGATCATGACGTTGGTGAGTAACTCATCTTTGCTAAAACGTCGCTCGACTTCGCCATCGCAGTCGCTCCACGAGCGGAATTTTTCGATGATCCACGATGCCAGACCGACGGGTGAGTCGTTCAAGCTATATGCGAGTGTTTGCGGCTTCGTGGCATGGATCAACGAATAGGCACCTTCCTGTTTCGACCACTGCTCAACAGCATGCAGGTAGTGCTGCTCCGCTTTCGACAAATCGGGTTGGTCAGGACTCAAGAAGGAAGAGCCAAGGAACGTAAGGTAGATGCCAACGAGGAAATCAGGGTGTGCTAGAGCCATGCGCTGTGTAACTCCAGAACCAAGGTCTCCACCTGCGGCGGCGAAGCGGGCGTAGCCGAGGCCCTCCGTCATTAGTCTGGCCCATAGCTCGGCAGTTTTTGTCCTCGTCATCCCTCCAACGGAGGGACGATCAGAGAATCCGAACCCCGGAAGTGACGGAACAATCACATCGAACGAATCCGCAGGGTCGCCTCCATGACTCCCTGGATCGGTCAGCAGAGGAATCATCTTGATCATCTCGAAGAACGAGCCAGGCCAGCCATGTGTGAGAATAATGGGCAATGGCTTCGGTCCCTGACCGCGCTCATGAATGAAATGGATACCAAAACCATCGATATCAGCGCGAAACTGCGCAAATTGATTGAGCCTTGCCTCCTGTGCTCGCCAATCGAATTGATTCTGCCAGTACGCCACCAAGGTCTTGAGATACTCTAGGTTCGTCCCATAATTCCAGCTAGCTCCCTCAATCTCATCAGGCCATCGAGTATAGGCTAAGCGTTCGCGCAAGTCATCAAGGGTATCTTGAGCAACATGAATGCTGAAAGGTTGAATATTCATCTCATATCTCCAGAAGAGGCATTCTTCACAACAAAATAATTTCTCCATGTACACGATTGGTTTTGTCGTCAATGGTGAGCATGCCAATACTACAGGTGGGCTGACGACGACGATCATTAGCACTGCCGGGATTAAAGACGAGTTGTCCATCGTATTCCTGATTGTAGGGAATATGGCTGTGTCCGAAAATGACGACGCGTGCATCTGGAAATTCGCGTCGTGCCACGCGAGCATGTGTTTTTGAGTCACCCAGAATATGTACCATGCCTATTTTGCATGTGCCTATTGCTAGTTCGCGCTTGATTGGTAACTTCAGTATCACCTCTTCGGTCTCGACATTGCCCTGAACCCCCGTCACAGGTGCAATCGTTTCTAGCTCAGAAATTACTGAAAGCACCGAGAGATCACCTGCATGGAGAATATGCTCGACATCGGCGAAGTGCTGCCATACCGCGTCTGGTATATGTTTGAAACGCGGAACATGTGTATCCGAGATCACGCCGACACAATGCAACATGATAGTTTTACCTCCTCTTTTTGCGGTATACTACATATGGCTTTTCTGTCTGACAGTGCATATTATGTATAATCAGGATATCACATCACATGCGTATCGCTATTATCTCGGATATACACGGAAATCAGGTCGCGTTAGAAGCGGTATTAGAACACATCGCTCAACAAACAGCAATAGATACTCTTGTTATCGCTGGCGACCTATGCTTAAATGGCCCTTGTCCACGGGAAATATTAGAAATTTTACAGGCATTGAACTGTCCTGTCATTCAAGGAAACGTAGACGTAGACGTTACCACACAACGGCCCAAAAAGGGAACGAAGAAGCGCGACATTGTTGATTGGACGCGTGAACAAATCGGAGAGACAGGCATAAACTATCTCGATATGCTACCTTCATCGCACCTTGTCACCAATCCAAACGGCAGTGATGTACTCGTCGTTCATGCTAATCCGCTTAACCAGGAAGACACGATTTTCCCAACATCAACAGACAAAGAGTTAGAGCGTCTGCTGGCTCCTGTGCCTTCTACGGTAGGTGCTATAGCCTTTGGACATCTGCATATCGCTTACCAACGACGCTGGCGCAATGTGCTCTTGTTAGATGCAGGGAGTTGTGGCCTACCTCGTGATGAGGACCATCGAGCATCATATGGTATTTTGACATGGCAGGATGAAAGGTGGCAGGCTGAACATCACCGAGTCGAATATGACGTGCCAAGAGTTGTTGATCAGTTACGCGCCTGTGGCATGCCACATACTGAGAAACGTATCAAAGTGTTGCTAGAAGCTCGTTATTCATAAAGAAATATCATACATAGAAGAAGCAAGGGCACCCGCAAGGGGATGCCCCTCCCATACAACGAGTTTTCATGGTATCTTTCGTC
>CAXUIS010000426.1:0-3705 GCA_964250915.1 uncultured Ktedonobacteraceae bacterium
TCTTCCTCAACGTCATTGGTGTACAAAACGAGAACCACAATTTAAGCTGGCTTGAGTAACTTGAAGGGCAGGAGTTATTCTCATGGTTGTTCATTCTGACAAACTACGTTGGCTCTTCTGGCTACGTTGGAAATCGTTTATACGCAACTACACACGAAGTTCAGGACGTGCTGGTCGTATTGTTGGTGTAGTCTTCCTGGTATTGTTTGGCTTACCTGTTATGGGTGGTATCGCAATCGGCACCTATTTCGGCTATCGTCTGCTTCCAGCACCCGCGAATGCCGAACTGCTCTCTATTGTGTTGACAGGGGTATACTTACTCTGGATTGTGTTACCTCTCTTAGAGTTTACAGTTAACGAGGGACTGGACATCTCTAAGCTCGCATTGTTTCCTCTCACACGTGCTGAATTAATGCTAAGCCTCATCTTTACCTCGCTACTGGATGTGCCAACGATTGGGCTGCTAGTCGTGCTTGGCGCGGTTGTAGCTGGGTGGGCTGTATCGCTGCCACTCGCGTTGATGGCGTTTCTTACGATGATCGTGTTTTATGCACAGGTAGTTGGTATCAGTCAACTTGTCCTGGCATTGCTTGCACGTATACTACAGAGTCGGCGTTTCCGTGACCTGAGTATTATTCTCATCGGCATCTTTTCTTCCTCATGTTACCTGTTCCAGCAATTTGTCTTACGTGGTCTGGGCATTCTACACATTTACGATAATCTAAGAGCAGGTGCGATTTCGCCATACCTGCAATGGTTCCCTTCTGGTATGGCGGCGCGGACTATACAGCGTGCATCACAAGGTGATTGGGGTATGAGCTTCGCGTGGTTTGGCGGCTTGCTTGTGACAACCGTGCTCGTGCTATACTTGTGGCAATTGGTGGTTGAACGTGGATTGACCGCAAGCGAGAGTGGGAGTAGCAGTGTACGTCGTCGCAAGACAGAACGTGCGTCTGTGATGCCTGTATCAACCTCAACCTCAAATGGATTTGTAGAGCGCATCATGGCCTCGCAGTTCTTTTCAATCGCGGTCAAGGATATTAAATACTATCGGCGTGACCCACAATTGTTGCGTCTCGTCTTCCAATCATTCATTTCCATGTTCATACTCATCGCTGTGACACTCTTTAATACAAGTGGTTCGGGTCGAATCGTTGTCGGCTCCTGGGCCGTGATGGTTGCACCGCTGTATGCACTCTTCGCAATGACCTCGTTTTCTTATAACGTGCTTGGTATGGAGCGACAGAGCTTGACGAGTTTATTCTTGTTTCCTGTAAATCCAAAACAGGTGTTATGGGGCAAGAACATTGTGACCTTCACGATAGGACTGATCGAGGTGGTTCTGCTCGTTCTTGTCTCGGCCTACGTTGGCAATGGCTGGCATCTCGTTCTACCTGCTCTTGCGATAGGCATAGCGGGTATCGGCGTCATTCTCGGTTGTGGTAACTTCTCGTCTATCTTCTTTCCACAGCGTATGCCACAGGGACGGCGTGGTTTCCAGAACACGAACAGCGTCTCTTCTGAGGGCGGCTGTCTGCGTTCGATTATGTCACTGACTGTGCTAGCAGTGATGGCTGTTCTGTTACTTCCTGTAGCTGCGGGACTTGTATTGCCTGTTCTGTATCACGTCGAGTGGGTATGGGCACTCACTGTACCAGCCTCGTTACTCTATAGCGCGGTCTTCTATATCCTTGTGACAAACGCTGTCGCACCACGCATGCTGACACACACACCAGAGATACTCGCGGTTGTGACACGCGAGTAAGAAATTTAACAAAGGGATGCTACACTAGGAGGGTGTGCTAAAGCAGACCCGTACAGGAGTCACGGATGGTCGCGGAAGGGAAGTTCTGTACGGGTCTGCTTTAGCACACCCTCCTAGTGTTTACCTAGATTTGCCTGTTACCAGATGTATTCGGTTACGTCGATCTCCCTGGACTGCTACTATCTTGAACGGTATAAACATTGCCGCGCTCGCACTAATCGCGGGTGTACTTATTCAATTGGGGCAAAGCTCGTTGATAGACGTTGTGACATGGGGAATCGCTGTTGTGTCGCTAGCTATTTTGTTACGGTTCAAAATTAATTCTGTATGGTTGATAGTGGCAGGTGCTGCGATTGGAGTTGTGCGCTTCTTGCTGATATGATAGAACAGGAAGGGAATAGCATATATGACAAAATTAGTACGTGTTCAGGCTGTTGAACCAAAAGACGAGTTCAACGTACTTGTACAGTTTACAGATGGTTCGCAGAAGAAGATAAATTTAGAGCCATATCTTCATGGACCTATCTTTGAGCCAATACGCAATAACATTTCCGAGTTTCATGCAATGTTTGTTGAAGAAGGAACCATAGCATGGCCTAATGGTGCCGATATAGACCCAGATGTTCTTTATTATGGTCTCACTCCTGCATGGTCAATAGCCGAAAATGCCCCTAGTGCTGAGCAACAGACTTTGTAAAGGTATAAGCTGCTGCTTTACCTATAACTTCACATCGCTTTTTTGCTTCTCTAGCTTTGTATACCTTCTGAATAACAAGATCGGTACCACAAACAACCCTATCACGAGTATATATGCTGCTGCATTGAGTATGACGGTGAAGACTGACGCTTGTTGTGGGGTGGTGCCGAGAGCAGGTGGATACACCCCTGTAATGACAAATGTTGGATCGCCTCCAACACGAATGGTTTGTAACGTTTGACGACCAGGTACATCGACCATTACAATACTACCGTTTGCGAGGGCGGCAAAACCTAGCTGTCCATCGCTTGTAATGGCTATTGATTGTGGCGCGCCATCAAGTTTGACAACGTGACTTGGCTCATGCGGTATAGGCGAGCCTGGATTGATTGGCGTTAGCACAACAAGCTGATTTTTGCTGCTGTCAGGCACGTATACCTCTCCAGTGGTCGAATCGTAGTCCATCGCACCATATGTCCCACCTTTCACCAATGAAACTATGTGGTGGTCGCTGAGGTCTACGGCTATTACGCTGCCATTACGCGTGGTTGCGTAAACCGTCTCTCCTCCTGTCGGAATGCTGACAAAGCCTGGACCTCCTGGTATCGTAAGACTGCCTAGTTTCTGCTGTTTGGCGTCGTCAAAATAGGTAAGCGAGGTTGAGTCCGCGACCCATAATTGACTGCCGTTACTTCCATTGAGGCCCGAACCAACCTGTGCTACCGCCAGACCATACACACTCCCGTTCACCGAATACGTATGCTTGATACTGCAATTGGTAGGGTCAATCGCGCTCACGGTTGAGGCTCCATTACCTGCTGCAAAGAGCGTATAGTTATTGGCACTCAAATCGAGAGCCAGCAGCGTTGGTTTTCCTGGCACGTTGGCGTTACAGATAGTATTGCCATCTTTCGCGCCCAGAACAGCGACACGATTCTGCGTCGGTTCAGTGACATATAAAAAGCGTGCGTCATTGCTTAAAAGAATTGTGTCTGCTTTGTCAGATGTACTGATTGTGCGTGTCACTTTTTGCTGCGCTACGTCAATGACACTTACACCCGAACCTGTGCCAGCGACGTAGGCAAGATTAGGCGCACCACCATCTGCGTGCGCGACAGGGGTTGCGAGAATGCTAAACATGCTCAGCAACGCAAGTATTGGTAGGATAAGAAAAAAACGTCTCACTAGTTAACACTTCCTACTAGTTTGTCAAAGTTTATATGTATCATAAACAAGGGCACCC
>CAXUIS010000427.1:0-3694 GCA_964250915.1 uncultured Ktedonobacteraceae bacterium
TCTATTATTTAAGACCATAATAATATACAATGGCTTCAAGACAGAACCTCTTACAAAATCTTTACACGTTCCGCTTTCCTTCTTGAGATGCATGGGGTACGCTATATAAAAATGGGGAATTACCTATGTATACATATACAAAAATGTTTGATGTGGTAGGAGAGGGAGTTTCAAGACAGTGCAAAAGTTAAACAAAAGTAGGAAAATAGCCCTACTTGGCCTTCTTTTGGCTCTCGCACTGGGCTTGCTCGCCTTCACTGCAATACAAACCGTTCAGCAAATACGAAGTTTTCAGCAACATAGTCGTGCAGTCAGAGCAGGAGATGTACATACTGTTCGTCCTTGGATGACCGTTCATACAGTCTCACATATCTATCATGTTCCCGAAAACTACCTTTATCAAGAATTAGACATTCACGATGCTGCTTCCATGCACCGTTCCACACTTGATACCATCGCAAAGACGAAACATAAACCTGTCAATAACGTTATACAGACCGTGCAACACGCTATCTTAACGTATAGACAAACACATCCTCCTCATGCTTCTCTACCACAACAGGCATCGGCCTTCAGCAGAGAATTTCTTTCGTTACAGAGCGGGAGAAACAAAGCATGAACACATTCTTTCTCGATGCGTTGCAGCAGTATGGCTATCCAATCCTCTGGTTGGTAGTGCTCATCGCGGCAGCTGGTGTCCCCATTTCTGGCTCTCTGCTTCTTTTTGCTTCTGGTGCCTTCGCTGCCCTCGGCGATTTCAACATTCTTATTCTCTTTCCTATCGCACTCAGTGCTGCCGTGATGGGCGACAATATCACGTACTTTATTGGGCGGCGTGCAGGTGTCTCGCTTCTTCACTGGCTAGAGCAACAAAAACGTTTCCGCTTCATCACATCAAGCATGCTGGAACGGGGAAGAGTATCCTTTCAGCACCATGCAGCTTGGACGATTTTTACATCACGCTTTTTACTTGTTGCTCTTGGAGGACCCGTCAATCTCGTGGCGGGTCTGGAACAATACCCCTACCCACGCTTTCTATTGTGGGATATAAGTGGTCAAATACTAGGAGTGATTATTCCTCTTGGCCTGGGCTATGTCTTTGCTCAAAGCTGGGAAGAGGTGGCAAGTATCTTTGGAGCTATCTCCAGCCTTCTCCTTGTGCTCCTGATAGCACTCTTCCTAAGTGTAATGCTTGTACGCAATGTACGTCAAAGGAAGCGCGTTAAGCAAGAGGCAAATATCGAGGCGAAAAAGGCTTACACACCTCAGCCACCATTTGAGCAAAACATTAATACCACAACTGCATCTGATTAGGAGAGAGAGCCATTATGCAAGCAGCAAAACCTGTGATTTTGATTCTTACCTCGCATACAGGTGGTGGACATATGAATCTCTCACAATCGCTTAAGGAGATACTCGGAACCAACTATACATGTATCATTTCGGACCCACTTCCTAAGGTCATTGATCGATGGTATGCAGCCGCAAGCCGAAGCGATGTACATTTTCTTGCCCGCCAGTTCAAATATACGGATACTCCGTTTGTCTCCTGGTGCGTTCATAATATACTTGCGTTGTTGCTTTCTCATCGTATACACAAGAGCATAGAACGTACTCAACCGCAACTCATTATCACCACGCATCCAGTGCTATCATATGCAATTGCCCGTACCAATGCGCGTCTTCCCAAACGCCTACCGCTGGTCTTCCAGCTTACCGACCTGGGGCGTGTGCATCAAACATGGTTTACTGAGAAGCACGCCGATGCCTATCTTGCACCAACACAAGAAATTCTTACGCAAGCGGTAGAGCAAGGCATCGAACAAAGTCGTCTACACTTGACAGGGCGCCCGATACGACACCAGTTTTTAGAAGTCTCTGCTGATACAAAAGAAAAAACACTTCAGTCGATGAATTTTGATCCAAATGTATTCACGATTTTCCTTCAAGGGGGGGCGAAAGGCTCCGCTCAGGTTGATCGTATACTACAGTTCTTGCTACACACAAATATTCCAATGCAAATTATTCTAGCCGTGGGGAACAACACAGAGATGGCGACATCCTATGTTGACATGAAGCAAGTACATATACTACCGTTTACGGAGAAAATTGCTCCATATATGGCGGCAGCAGATATCATCGTTGGAAAGGCGGGAGCAAGTTTTGTCTCGGAAGCATTCATGCTAGAAAAGCCATTTCTCGTCACGGCGGTTATACCAGACCAGGAAACACCAACACTCGCGTTTATTGAACGACACAATCTGGGCTGGGTTCGATTAGAACCAACAGCCCAGCAAGAGTTGCTTCTTGAGATTGCGCAAAACCCAGCACTGATTGCAGAAAAGGTGACTGCTATTCGAGCATATAAGACCTGGAATAGCCAGGCAAATCAAGGTATTCGTGTCCTTATGAATCAGCTTCTTGCTCAGTCGTAGTACACCTCTTCGCAAGCACTTCAGTTAGGAAACTTCGTTTTCCGTCTTACGCCAGTTGACGGTAGGCATAATGAGGTTGCGCTCAATATGCTCACGGTTATCAATAGCACAACGAATTAGTGATTCAAGCACGTCTTCGTTGAGCAGATGCGGCTGGAGTCCAAGTTCGATGAGCCGAGTGTGAGTAGCGTTGTAGTAGTGTTGCTCCGACTCAAGACGTGGATTTGGGAGATACTCAAGCTGTGCCTCTAGCCCAAAACGATTGCTTTGCTTGACCACCATTTCCGCCAGTTCTACCAGCGAGAATTGCTCAGTGATTTGATTGAAGACACGATACTCGCCCGCTTTTGATGGCGATGCAATGGCTAGCTCGATACAGCTAATCGTATCACGCAAGTTGATGTATCCGCGCGTTTGTTGACCTGAGCCGTACACACTCAGAGGATATCCTATTGCAGCTTGAATACAGAAGCGATTGAGGGCAGTCCCATAAATCTGGTCGTAGTCGAAACGTGTTGCCAAACGCGCATCTTGGGCCGTTTCATCAGTTTCAAAGCCATACACAATGCCTTGATTGAGGTCAGTTGCATGAATACCCCAGATTTTACAGCAGAACATGATATTGTGGCTATCGAAGACTTTGCTTAAATGATAAAATGACCCCGGCTGTTTGGGAAAGGGCAAGACATCTGAACGGCCTTTGTGATGGATTTCAATAAAACCCTCTTCGATGTCGATATTTGGTGTGCCATATTCGCCCATCGTCCCAAGTTTGACGAGATGGCAGTCGGGCGCGAAATCTTTGATTGCATACAAGACATTCAATGTACCAACAACGTTGTTGGTTTGCGTATACACGGAGTGCTTACGATCAATCATGGAATATGGGGCGGAACGCTGTTCAGCAAAGTCCACGACCGCTTCCGGCTGCATGTCTCGAAAGACAGAGGCAAGGGCTTCATAATCAGTCACATCGGCAACATGTATCTGGATATGCTTTCCAGAGAGTGCTTTCCAAACGGCAACGCGTTCATAAAGTGTTTGAATGGGAGTTAAACTGTTGAAGCCATGTTCGAGGTCGAAGTGTCGGCGAGTCAGGTTGTCAAAAATCGTAACGTCGTGTCCTTTGCTGGAAAGAGAGAGTGCCTGGGGCCAGCCCAAGTAGCCGTCCCCTCCCAGAATGAGAATACGCATAGGTCCTCCACTAAAGATGTTGAGATCATCGAGTTCTCGTTGGGAATGGTTCGAGAGAGGATGAT
>CAXUIS010000428.1:0-3693 GCA_964250915.1 uncultured Ktedonobacteraceae bacterium
AGAATTGCCCTAGTTTATTCATTAAACGTTGTAGGGACTCCGTTTACGGTGTCCATATGCGATTTATCGCATATGATTCGGATTGTAAAGCAAAGAGCATAAGAACATAGCCAATAAATTGGCCTCGGACGCCGTAAACGGAGTCCCTACGAAAATCTATTTCTCAGAAAGAGGTTTATACAATGTCTTCTATCCTCATCACAGGAGCAAGTGGTAACGTTGGAGGTGAAGTTGCTAAGTATCTCACACAAAAGAACGTTCCTTTTTTGGTAACAACGCATCGGCAAGCCGAAGCCAACGCGGAAAAGGTATACTTCGATTTTGAGCAAGCAGATACTTTTCTGCCTGCGTTCGAGGGTGTTGAAAAACTCTTTTTAATTCGTCCACCTCAAATATCTGACGCAAAAAAATATTTTCTTCCTCTTGTGCAAGCTGCCAAACAACAAGGTGTCAAGCATATCGTGTTTCTTTCTGTGCTTGGCGTCGAGAACATCAAATTTGTGCCGCATGCCAAAATCGAACACTATATCCGAGAGGCTGATATTCCCTATACGTTTCTGCGTCCCAGCTTCTTTACTCAGAACATCGTCAACCAACATGGCGACGAATTGCGTAAGGACAATACGCTCTATGTTCCTGCTGGAAAAGGCAAAACCAGCTTTATTGATGTACGAGACATTGGCGAAGTCGGCGCGAAATGCCTCACAGAGTACGGGCACCGAAACCATGCGTATACCTTGACTGGCAGCAAAGCCCTCACCTATTATGATGTCGCGAACATCTTCTCAGAAGAGACAGGTCGCACAATCACCTACGCCCATCCGACACTGTGGCAATTCAGAAAACACATGCTTGCAAAAGGCATACCCGCCGCCTATGTCACGGTCATGTCCGTTATTTATTTGACGACCATACTAGGACTAGCCAAGCAAATAACGTCTGAACTGGCAGCTCTCCTCGGACGCGCACCAAGAACTGTGCGCGAGTATGCACATGATTATAAAGAGCAATTGTAATTGATCCCTACATCTTCCCACGTCTGGTATTATGGAAACGATGTTATAAAATACAGGAAGAAGGTTACGTATATATGATGATTTTTGAGATGTTTACGGTAAGTGCTGCAAGTGATAATGGTATGCGTCTTGTTTTGCTTGCCCTACTACTCGTCGCGGTAGTTCTTCTGCTTGCTGGCGCGACCATAGCTGTACTTACATGGCGTAGTCAGCGCAAACAGCAGCAACATATAGAGAAAGAATTGACATAAGATGTTGCGTCGTCCCTCTGTCGCGCCACTGCTCATAGGTACCTTTATTCAGCGTATGAACTCTGGTGCAGGTACTGTCATTTATGGACTCCTTCTAGTACAAATAGCAGAACATACGAAACATGCCATCACGAGCTTGCAGGTAGGACTACTTCCCGTTATCTACTACATCTCAGAACTCCTACTTGCACCACTTATGGGCAGTCTTAGCGATCACTTCGGACGCCGCCGTTTTCTTGTTCTTGGTCCACTCCTTGGCTTGTTACAGGTCGTATTTCTTATCTTCACACCCAATACAAACGCCTTGCTCTACCTACTCGCCCTACAGGTGTTCGCAGGTATCTCAAGCGCGATCACAACTCCCGTCGTGCTTAGCTATCTTGCGGATTTTACAGCTATCAACCAAACGCGACGTATGCGGGTGATGAGCTTTTACGAACTTGTCACAAGTGGTGGCATCGCTGTTGGTACCGTTGTAGGTGGTATTGCATGGGAACGCTTCGGGCGCAATGCATATCTCTTACTTGCCACACTCTATTTTGTTGTTGCACTGTGTATGTACCTTGCACCAGTCGTCAATCAGATTGTTGAACGTAGAACATTCTCGGTTATTGCTCAACACTACTGGAGCATTCTGCGTACACCGCGTCTCTTCATCTTCATGCCTGCATGGATATGTATTTCAGCACTGGTAGGTGTCTGGTTTGGTTCGCAACTTACCTTTATTCTCTCCAGTCCGGTTCACAATTCACAGCAAGTTCTGATGGGTAGTACAAGTGGCCCCGGTGGTGGGCATCTTCTCAGCCTGATTCTAGGTGCATTCGTCCTCTACTTCGCCCTGTGTCTTCTGTTCTGGGCCTTTTTTCTGAACAAAGTACCACGCCTACGTCTCATGCTCACCTCAATCGCAGGCGTTTTTCTCGCATGTATCGCTCTTGCTGCAATTAATCATCGCACCGATGATAGCTTGCTCTTTTTATGGATTTTCTTGCTCATGGTTGGCGTCTTTGCCGAAACCAGTTTTGCCCCTGCTGCTCTCGCCTATCTCGCCGACATCTCGGAAGAGGCAGCAAAAGATAGAGGTTTGCTTATGGGCCTATACTCGATCTTTCTCGGCCTTGGTCAAATCATCGGTGGCGGCTTCGGTGGCATTTTCGTACGCTCTTTCGGCTTTGACGGTCTGATCTACCTGACCGCTTTGCTTGCCTGTGTTGCGCTGCCCTCGCTGCTATGGTTGGCATGGTATGAGCGGAAATTTGTACCTGTATATGTAGTAGAGTCTTAATGTAATATGCTGAACAAAAGCGAAGAACAAAACTTTTGTTAGAAAGATCATTTGGGAGAGTATGATTATGTCACAAAAAATTATCCCGCTGCTAGAAGTAGACGACGTGAAAATTACAACAATCATGGATAATAGCTTTGATATGCTCATGACCAGCACAAACGTCGCTCAACGTGCCAAGCTAGGACCTAATCCCTTCGAGCGTCAGCTTCCTATCGCTGAACATGGCTTTTCCGTGCTTATCACGGCACAACGAGGCGAGAAGCGTGGCACAATTCTCTTCGATACAGGACTCAACCCCAGAAACATCCTATACAACATCGACGCACTAGAAGTGGATGTAGCAGACATACAAGCGATTGTACTCAGTCATGGACATGCTGACCACGCAATGGGTCTCCCTGGCTTTGTACAACGTTTGGGAAGTCGCAATATGCCGCTCATCCTTCATCCCGACGCTTATCTTGAACGCAAGATCATTCTGCCCAACGGTGACGAGTCCTATCTTCCGCCTCCACGTAAATCGGACTTGTTACGCGAACATATTCAAGTGATTGAAGAGGTGGGACCTTCTATGCTTGTCGAAGAAATGGTGCTGATTTCAGGGGAGGTCACACGCACAACAAGCTTTGAGAAAGGTTTTCCCGTTCACTATGCAAAGCATGACTCCGAATGGAAACCAGACCCGCTCATTCACGACGATCAATGTGCTATTCTTCATGTGCGTAACAAAGGTTTGGTTGTTGTAACAGGCTGCGGGCATTCTGGTATCATTAACGTTATCCACAATGCACAAGTACTTACGGGCATACAAACTGTCTATGCGGTAATAGGTGGTTTTCATCTGACCGGAGCCTTATTCGATCCTATTATTCCCGCAACTATTGCAGCATTACAGGAAATCAATCCGCAATACCTTGTTCCGGGGCACTGCACAGGCTGGTCTGCTACTCACCAAATCGCTCGTGCATTTCCAAATGCTTTCATCGCCAATAGCGTTGGCACCACATATTATCTGTAGTCTATGAACCGTCGCTAGTCGAACTCCTGTACGGGTCTGCTTCAGCACACCCTTGTGCCTTGCTGACCACATTCAATGGCTTTCTATCAAAGACAACATCACTCTTTTGTTGTCGTCAAT
>CAXUIS010000429.1:0-3686 GCA_964250915.1 uncultured Ktedonobacteraceae bacterium
CCATACCAAAGCCGATACCAGGAGTAGGGTCGCCACCAAGAATTTCAGCAAGGCCATCGTAACGTCCACCGCCATTCAATGCCGTTTTATTGCTCTCATTTGTGAACTCAAACACTGTTCGTGTGTAGTAGTCAAGTCCACGCACTAGCAGTGGATCAAGCGCATAGGGCACACCGTACATGTCAAGATAGCGTTTGACTGCCTCAAAGTGTTCTTTGGAGGCTTCGTCAAGGTGATCGACAATCTTCGGTGCGTTCGCTATCTTCTCTTGATCTTGTGGTTCTTTACAGTCGAGCAAGCGTAACGGATTCTTATGGAAACGCACTTTGCAGTCATCACAGCAACTCGCAAGCAAGGGTTCGTAATACGCTTGAAGTAGCTTGATATATTCTGGTCTGCTGTTACTATCGCCGATACTATTGATATTGACGCGAATATGTTTAAGGCCAAGCTGTGTGTACACTTGATAGAGGAGACCAATCATCTCAGCATCAACGGCTGGATCGCTCTCGCCAATTGCCTCACAGCCGAACTGGTGGTGTTCGCGGTAACGGCCTGCCTGTGGCTTCTCATGACGGAACATGGGCGCACTGAGATAGTAGAGTTTGACGGGCAATTGTTGCCTGAACATGCCGTGTTCCAGGTATGCACGTACAACGCCAGCCGTTCCCTCTGGTCGTACCGTGATATTGAGACTATGACCCTCTTTATCTGGTTTGTCGTCAAAATTGTACATCTCTCTATCGACGATATCGGTCCCCTCGCCTACCGTCTTGCGAAAGACGGCGGTTTCCTCTATCAGAGGCGTCTCGATGCGACGATAACCATAGAGTTGTGCTACCTGCATCGCGGTCTCCTCGATAAACCGCCAGTAGGGTTGTTCTTCAGGCAAGATATCTCTGAAGCCCTGCAATGCGCGAATGGATTCTGACATGCTCTATTCTCCTCCACCATGTGTATATGCCAGACCATTATAACAGAATGTGAAAGCGATGCATATATTTTCCCTCTATATGCTTACGCCAATATTTGTTATAATGTGTACGTTACGTGTATCGTTAATGTGCAGGAAGGTAGGACGACAATTATGGATGGCAGAAAGAACATGCTGGAAGGAGCAGGAGATTCCATCTGGTTACGCTACTCGACGAGTATCACCATCGCGGGCAGGACGCGCACAATTGAGATAGGTATTCCTATGCCGATTGGTGCGGACGAAGAGGAGCGTGAGCAACTTCTGCGTGAGGCTGATGAGGGTATGAATCAGCTTACAGGCCATGTCGAGAATCGTATCGCCCAGATGCTGCAACGCGTCCAGCCAACACAAGGCAATATTCCCGCACCAGCACCGACTGCTAAGCCTTCTGTTGCACCGCCGCCACGTGCAATGTCTAGACCACCTATCTCTGCACCTGCCCCGCAACAAGCGGCCCCACAGCAAAATGCGCCCGTGACCAATAATACCAGTCAGCGTCTTGCGGCTTCCGCGCAGGCTCCGCGTGAGATACGAGAGGAGCGTCCTGAGGTAGCACCTGCATCACCAATCCAAGAGCAAGAGGTCGTACAGCAAGCTCCGCCTCCACAACGTACCGCAGCAACGGGTGTGAGTATGCCGACAACGGGTGATGTGAGTGGCAATCTCTCTATTCCACAATTCATTCGGGTTGTCAAAGATCGTTTTGACCTGAATCCTACGCAGGCGATGGAAATGCTGAAACTCAAATCGCTCAGTGGTGTCAACCTGCGCGAGAAGTTAGAGCAGTTACAGCAGTTGCAAGGGGCGGATAGCTCATCAGAAAAAGGGAGCGAAGGTGATGCCAATACTAACGGTGCAGACGAAAAACCTTCCAAGCCTATTGTAAAGAATGAGATACCTTCTAGTAAACTCGCATCGACGCAGACGCCATCCAAACAATCTCCACCAATACGTCCATCGAGTATAGAGACGAATAATCGTTTACAGGCATCACGTCCATCTGCTTCTAATAATGACCATAATGGACGTGCACCATACTTTGACGAGGAAGAAGATTTTGAGGACGTGCTGGCGAGTATTGAGGATGACGAGGAACTCGACGAAAGCGAACTGGCAGCTCTGGGACAGCAGCGCGAACTCACACCACATGAACGTATGCAAGCCAAAGATTTAGTAAGCAAGTTCCGCGAATCGCAAGGTGCAGCCGTTGCTAATCCAGCGCGCTTGAAGGTATTGAATAATGTTACAGATGGACAGATAAGCGAAGAGCAGTTGCAGGACTTGGCTGAGGGCATTTGGGGTGTCTCTTCGTTCAAGAAATTGAAGGTCGATCAGGTTGAGTCATTGATCTCATGGGCCAAAGAAGACGATTTTATGACGGATACTGAAATCGTCCTATTATTATTGGAGGAAGAAGCCTTTGCGCGTGGTAACAGGTGAGGCGAAGGGCCGCAAGCTCAAAACGCTCAAGACAATGACAGGTACGCGTCCAATCATGGATCGGGTCAAAACAGCACTGTTCGATATCCTTTCTGACGAGATTGTCGAGTCGCGCTTCCTGGACCTCTTTGCGGGTACGGGCAGCGTTGGCATTGAGGCGTTGAGCCGTGGTGCATCCCGTGCGACATTCATTGAGATGGATGGAAAAATACTCAAGCTTGTGCGTGAAAACCTACAGATCACAAAGCTTGCCGACCGTGCCGAGACGCTCCAAGCCGATGCCTTTAAGTTTCTTACACAACAAGCTACAAGTACAGGGCGAACCTACGATATTATCTATGTAGCACCTCCACAGTATCAGGAGATGGCGGCTCGTGCCTTGACGCTTCTTGATACATCGCCACTGGTACCCGACGAGGGTCTCGTCATTCTCCAAATTCACCCAAAAGAGCGTGCCAATGTCGCTGCTGTACTTTGTACACGGCTCGTTCTAACTGACGAACGCCGCTATGGAAGTACATTGTTGATGTTCTACAGAAATACATCGAAAGAAGAAAACGCAGATGGTAAGTAAACCCGGAGGAGGTCGCTTCGCCTTTGTTGATGCTGGCGAAGCGGCACGAAGGCTTGGTATAGATCGTGTAACGCTCGACCAGTGGATTAAAGAGGGGCGTATCAAGACGCACAGAGGAGTAGGCCGTGACGCATTCTTCCGCTCTGGCGACATAGAAGCACTGTACAACGAACTGCATCCAGCGAACGAACTTGCCGAAGCCGTTGCCGCCGACGAAGCCGAGAGTGCCGACGAGAGCAAGGCAACGAGTCCTGTCAAAAAAAAGCAAGACCCTCAGATGCGTGTCTACCTACGCTTGCAAGCCGATGCCAAATGGTATGATGTGCCAGAAGAGGATATCCGCACATGGGCGCAGCTGCTTGCCCCCGATGGCTACGAGCGCAACAAACGCAACGCCGAACATACAATCAAGAAGCTTCAATTCCTGGTTGGATTGATCGAAGATGCCCAAAAACGCGAGAAAGAATAGTAACGTCTCTGAAATAAGTGCACTAGAGCTTATAGAGCGGGTAAGTTTCTACTAATCTCTTTAAGTCTGTCTATGGTTTTAAGCAATTCTTGATAAGTATCGTATGGTAATATTGTCATGACTGGCTCGCCATATTGAGTTACAGTGACAACATCCAAACCCGCCTCGAATTGTTCTGGCAATTGAGTAAAATCCTTTTGCAGTTCTGATATTGATAGTATTCGTTC
>CAXUIS010000430.1:0-3683 GCA_964250915.1 uncultured Ktedonobacteraceae bacterium
CAGCAATTCATTGCGCCCAAAGACGGGTTGGGAGGGGTCGCATTGGGAACGTGAATCGTTGCAAACGTGTTGCCCCACCACCCATCTTTGGGCGCAATGAATTGCTGCCCCTACCGCTATTGCCATGTTTGATTGTCAAAGTTCGTTAGGGACCGATTTATCACGTCCTCTTGGCCTCTCGATTGCCAACAAGGACGTGATAAATCGGTCCCTACAGGCAATTCGTCTATCCCTTAATATTCATTCCGTTCGTATAGCCTTTTTGATAGAGACTTAGCAACTCCCAAGCTGAGTCCATACTCCTGCTGCTCCACCTGGTACATCCGCCTCTGACCACCACTTCGCTTGCCACAATGAGCCATTATACGTCACCTTGCTACCGCCTACATATGCTGTGGACGAGTTCCAGGCCGCAATTCCGGCGCATGTCCCACCACCCGTTGGAGGGGTTGGCGTGGAAGTCTGACCTGGTGTCGGCGTAGGTGTCTGACCAGAGGGCGGTGTGGGTGTGGATTGTGGTGGTGTACCACCTCCAAACTGTACGATGATTTTGGTGAAATCCCAGTCATTCTGTGGTACGCTGCTGCATGTACCAGAGAGGGAGCCGTTGTTGTTTGGCGGATTGCACTGACGATCACGATTGACCGACCAGTAGGTGAAGCGTGCCAGGGAATTGCTTTGGGCAAAGCCCAACAATGTCTGGAAGTCTGACTGGGAGAAGTACTCGCCGCTATCGGTACGTCCGTTCATTGATGAGACGCCTTCATAGCTATAGGCTTTAGCACTACTCCAACCAAAGGTGTTCATCAGGATTGTATTAAAGCTCTGCAATGCACTAATCTGGCTACTCGCTCCGTTGAAGCCACCATCAAATGGCATGATCGCAAAATTACTTGGCGTATAGCCTAGCGTTTTGGCATTGTTGAGGAGTTGTTGCCCAAAGTAGCCTGTGCCGCTAGTCGTACCTGGTATGGTGATCGATTCGTAGAGTCCAGGGTTGTTTTGCTGCAATATTTGCGCAGCACCCAACTCATTGTTGATGGCTGTTGCGTTCTCGTACTCTGGCTCCTCCAGATCAAAGTCAAGCGCATGCAGGCCGTACTTGTCGATAACTGTCTGCTCTGCTGCTGCGGTAGCTTGTGGAGTACCACAGGTCTCGCCAAGTTTTGTACCGCCATAGCCACCAAAGGAAACAACGACATCCCCTCCAGCGGCACGGATGGCACTGATGATTGATGCGACCTGAGTGTCCGAGGAGATATTATCTAGCCCTGCGTCGCTCGCCCACGCAGGAGTGCACCCACTGTTGGCTAGAACGAACGCGAGCGTGAAGGCTTTGGCTCCGCTTGCCGACATAACCGAGGGCAGATTGGGAGGATTGTTCGACAATGGCATCACGTAAGGTGCCGCGTTATACCAGTTGCTACTGACGGTAGGAGCAGCTTTCGCATGAGAGGGTCGCCAATTGAACACGATTGCCATGAGCACGATGAGCAGTAAGCTAGCAATGCTTATTGCTCTCAGTAGAACGTGTTTACTTACTTGCATAATGTTTCCCTTTTTAGAAGATGTAGAGTATCAAATGACTATCAATCATTTTAGTATAGACATATTAATGTCTATACCAGTTTTAGTAAGAATAAGTGAGCAGTTTCTCAATAGCTCTAGCACGACCTCTAATGATAAAGTTGCTTATCGGCTTGAAAAACGTACTCACTCTGTAACACAGGAAAGTTACCAGCCGATGCTTAGAGTCACGCTGCTCGGTGGATTCGCATTAGGCAGAATTTTGACCGCACTTTGATCGTTCACATCGTCATAAGGAAATCCGTATGCTCTGTGGTCGATGCCAATCTGATGCCAGAACCCTGCATACTCGTTTTGGATAGAATTGGTATAGTACGCGGCAGGGTTATACCAGTTCGCAGTGTTCAGCGCAACACCTCTGTTCAAAGCAGCACATACCTCTGCTCCCAGTTCCAGTGCCTGAGGACTCATGCCCCCGGATGCCAGAGCACCCGAACATGCTAGAACATCGCTGCTGGTGGGCTTATTCAAAAAGAATGGACCAGCACCGTTGCGTGTAAATTGCAACTGACCATTGACCACTCCCCCTGTAAAGGTGGTGCCTTGACGAGTTAACGTAAATGGGTTGGTTGCGTAGTAGTTCCACATCTGATCGATATATGTCTGCATATAGTTCGCTTGACTACCACCGGGTGCGAAAGAAGCAGACGAATGTGGTGCTAGAATCCGATAGGGAGTGACGAGTGCTTGAAATGCTGGACTAACAGCGGCAGTGTACTGAGAGTACACTTGATTCCTGCTGAGAGTAATACCGACCGTCTGATCATATCCAATAGCTGTCTGCTGTAAACGTGCGGTCATTGGAAACCCAAACATATCGACCTGAGTGGTATTGCCTCCAAATGGAGTTACATCGTACTGGTAGGCAAATTCATACCAGTCGAAGTACACGTCAGCATTTGGATCGCTGGGATTACTGAGGTTTGGGCCACCCCAGCCACTGTCGTCGGGCGCAATCGGAATATACATAGGCGACCCAAGCGAGAGATACATTCTTGCGCCTTCGAGATGAGTGGGCATCGTGATTGTGCTCGCCTGGTCTAGCGTAAAGGACATATTCGCATAGTTCACGCCATTTTTAGTCAAATGGTTGGGAGCACTGGCATCCAGATGGTTGATATGAACGAGGGTTCCATCGGACCTCAAATACGACCATTGACCTGGCGTGGCTTGACCCAGGACCATGACATAGACTTGATTATTCGCCCACACTCCATGTGTGTTGTTCTGTATGACGAAGGGGAACGTTCCGTTGGTGTTGCTTGCAACAGTGGGTGTTGGTGTTATACCGCTTGCAGCAGTAGGTGTTGGCGTTACACTCCCGCTACTTCCTGAACCGAACGTCCATGTGTAGTTGCTGGTGTCGTACTGCAATCCATCCTTTTGATAGGTAAAAGAGTAGGTAATTGCTTGTCCCGAACTCAAACCACTTGCAGTGTACTCCCAGCGTGCCGTTCCATTGTTGTAGGTCATATTGAGGTTTTGCTGTGAAGCACCAGACTGGTTATAATGTAGAATCACATAGCCTGCCGTCCAACCTGATGGCTGGAACCAGAAGAGGGCTTGTGTAGAACTACTGCTACTTGCCCCTTGACTGAAATTGTTGCTCGCATCTGCATGAACTCGATGGATTCCTTCTACTGATACATACGCCAAGGTTCCGCACAGAACCAGTATGCATGCACAGGTAATAAGTATGGCAGCTTTACGAGCAGAGAACTTTTGATGATGAATGAGAGAGCTTACATCTTTGTTTTCCATAAAGATGGGATGCTCCTTTCCTTCTATGAGAGACGAGCGCAGATACATAGTCCGCGCTCTATTTGTCACTGAGGCGGCATGGGAATGCCGCCCGAACGCACCTTCTCAGGTGAATATTTTCCCCTTTGGGAAAAGGAGCTAGCATAGGAAATTCCTGCGAAGCCTCTTTTCCAGGAGGGGAATTGCACTAGGTGCAAGCCATTCTTCGCTTTATGGATGTGTCCATGAGTATGAGCCAGTATCGTACTGGAGGCCGCCTTTTTGATAGGTGAATGAGTAGTTAACGGCATTGCCTGAATTGATACCACCTGCCGTATACTCCCAGCGAGAGGTAC
>CAXUIS010000431.1:0-537 GCA_964250915.1 uncultured Ktedonobacteraceae bacterium
AGCCGACTAAACGAATCAGGTCACGCGTACAATGCACCTCTTGTCCGTTTGGAAGACGTAACATACGTGCATCATAGCCGTAAAATTCGCCTCGTGGGTCGGGATATGTGAGTGGATAACGGATGATAGGGGGTCGATTACAAAGGTGAACAGTGCGCCAAAGCGAACTATGCATACGGTCACGAGTCCACTCTTTTATAGGTACAAGTGATAACATATTAAGAATATCTTCGCCATAGATAAAACTACTTCCAAGTTTGAGTGTTGGCGAAACACCGTTTGCAAGACTTTGTTCGTCTACTAATTCGATATCAAGCTCTATTGTGCTTTCAGCTTCACATGTTCTTGCTAATTCCTCTGCTTTCTGCACTTCTTCACTATGAAATCTATCTTTGTAGACAAGTAAAACGTCGAGATCGCTTGTTGTGACGTTGCTAGCGTCTGCATAACTACCCTCTATATAATAGGCTCGAATGCACTGAGGAAAGTAAGCCTCAAACATTTTGATAATGTTTTGCAAGGCCACATCAACAAAGG
>CAXUIS010000431.1:547-3664 GCA_964250915.1 uncultured Ktedonobacteraceae bacterium
GCGGCAATTGTAGTTAAAAAAACAAGATTGCGCGTCGCACTGTCAACCGCTCATCGCTTTTCACAGTCCTACGCTCATTCTTGTTATTGTGGTTAAATTCTTTTCCAACCAACTATCTCAAACAGTCCATCACTTTTCGTATGTACACGAAACAGTGTATCAAAACCCTCTTCATACATGGGAATCACTGTTCTTTTAGCTGTAATATAAATAGCTTTATCGGGCACACGTGCTTTGCCAACACGCTCTCTGTTGCGTGCTAGACAATCGCTTACAGAAGTATCGAAATAGTAACCTATCACGGTAGCATTGTGAAGATGTCCTAAGCGAATAAGCGGTTCTCGGTCTTCTTTCGTTGGATTCGTGTTGTCAATCACAACGGAGCGACTCGCTCGTAGAGCCTCTTCGAGCAACTTATTTTGTTTAGTGGCTTTGTTCATTGTCTTGCTAGGGTGCAAGGCGTCTTTGCTGATATAGGCATGCGTTGTAACGAAATGGGTGCGGTAGAAGGTGCTTTTGCCCGCGCCTTGTAGCCCGATAAAAATAATCACATCCACTATATACAACCTCTGTAGGAGCAATAGTTCATTACGCCCTTTTTAACATTATGTGCACGAAAAGGCGTAATGAATTATTGCCCCTACACTATTGTTTTGCTAATCACAAAACGCCCCTCTTGCACACGTGGTGTATCCATATCGCTACGATAGCGTTCGTTAGCCCACGCGGTGAGACGCTGAGAGGCGGGGATAAAGATCGCATCAGGAATGCTCCACGTGTTCGACCAGAGTCGCTGTGTAATGTTTTCGACAATCTGACGTGGCGTGACTGAACGTTCCCAACTCACAGCCTGTATTTTCTGCGTCTGTAAGCCGTGGTTGGTGAGCCACTCGGTCACAAAATGTACCGAGGATGCACCAGGCCGCCGTGTGTCACCACCGAGCGAAGTAAGTATTCGTTGCCATTCCTGTGAAATATCCTGCACGTCCAGTTTCCCATGCTCGTCCCAACAGTGAAGTAACACACCGCCAGGGCGTAACACTCGTAAAGCCTCCTGCACGGCTCGTTGCCAGCCATCGACAAGATGAAAAATGTGTACGGCGACAGCTACATCAAACGATGCACTACGAAACGGAAGCTTTGTGATATCGGCCATGACCAAGCGCAACGACGCAGACTGGTCAGGGTTTATGTAACGTCGTACTACCGATGGCTGTTTGCTATCCTCATCTGACACACTACCCCACGGTTGATGCTGCTCTTGCCAGTGTGCAGCATGCAATTTCTCCTGTAACTGCTCAACCATTTTTTCTGAAATATCGACCCCTGTGTATATATGACCGAGTGAGGCCAAAGGAAATGCGATACGACCAGTTCCAACCCCTACCTCTAAAAACCGTGTTTGCACTGTAGCGTTGGCAACGCGTTCGATAGCCTGTACAATCTGCTGTGCAACTGCATCAGGATAGCCACGCGTAGCATCATACGCGTGGGCAACCTGATCAAAAGAAAGCGATGGCATGAAGTTTCTCCATGAATATGAGGTCAAAAACAGGGAGACCGCCAGGGTCTCCCTGTTTTAGTGTGCTGTCAGTAAGGCACGTGCGATAACCAGACGCTGTATCTGGTTCGTGCCTTCGTAAATCTGCGTGATTTTGGCATCGCGCATCATACGTTCCGCAGGGTACTCTGTAATATAGCCGTAGCCACCAAGCACCTGAATCGCGTCATTTGTGACCTCCATTGCAGCATCGGAGGCAAACAATTTCGCCATCGACGAATACTTGCTGAAGTTCTTTTCGCCGCGATCAATCATCTCAGCAACATTGTATACCAGCAGACGCGCAGCCTCAACCTTTGTCGCCATATCTGCCAGCATAAACTGGATGCCCTGATTTTCAGCGATTGGCTTGTTGAATTGTACGCGCTGCTTCGAGTATTCGACAGCGAGTTCAAGCGCACCTTGCGCAATGCCAACAGCTTGCGCTCCAATACCAGGACGCGTGCGATCAAGTGTGCCCATCGCAATCTTGAAACCGTCACCCTCGCGTCCAAGAATATTTTCGACTGGAACTTCGCAGTCGGTGAAGATAAGCTCCGCCGTTTGTGAGCCTCTAATACCCATTTTGTCCTCGACACGCCCAACGGAGAAGCCAGGGAAATCGCGCTCAACAATAAAGGCACTAATGCCACGTGTTCCCTGTGTAGGATCGGTAATCGCCATAACAGAGTTTACTTGTGCCAGCCCACCATTGGTAATAAAGCGTTTCGAGCCATTAAGAATATACTTGTCACCCTTGCGTACCGCCATTGTTCTCATCGCCGCCGCATCCGAGCCAGAGTCGGATTCAGTCAAACCATAGGCCGCCAACCATTCGCCGCTTGCCAGCTTCGGAAAATATTTGCGCTTCTGCTCATCGGTACCTGCCAGGAGAATTGGGGTTGAGCCTAGTTGCTGCACAGCGAGTAATAAACCTGTTGTCGCACAACAACGCGAAAGCTCTTCAATCGCCATTACAATTGATAATTCGCTCGCACCAATACCACCATATTCAACTGGAAACGGCATCGCCAGAATATCCTGTTGTGCCAGTAGTTCCTTCATATCCCACGGAAACTCGCCCGTTCGGTCAATCTCCGCTGCACGTGGTGCTACGCGCTCCTGCGCCAATTCTCGAATCGCCTCTATAAGTGCCTTTTCGTCCTCAATGACATGAGACACAGCCATAGTATAAGCTCCTTTTGTCGCCGCTTGCCATAATATACATACTCTACAGAAGTATATCATATCTGTGGGGACCGATTATGCTGTTTAACAAATCGGTCCCCACAGGCGATGGTATTATAATGATCGAAGGCAAGTAATAATTTCTCTCAAAAAAGAAGGGATATTTCATGCGTCTCGCTCTCATCTCAGATATTCATGGCAACCTTGTGGCCTTGGAAACGGTTTTGACTGCAATTGCACAACGGAACATTGATACCATTCTCTGTCTCGGCGATGTCGCGGCTGGTGGGCCGCAACCCGTAGAGGTTATCGATCGACTACAACAGATGAATTGTCCTATCGTAATGGGCAACACAGATGCAAAATTGTTGACTATTCAACCTAAGCAG
>CAXUIS010000432.1:0-3652 GCA_964250915.1 uncultured Ktedonobacteraceae bacterium
CTACTACGCAACATGAAACAGAACAAGAGCTTATAGGAGCACAATTTGTTGCGCCCTCACTTGTTCGTAATCCAGGGATGCCACTTAATATGGATTGGGTACGGGAGGTGCAGATCAATCGTAGCGCGGTTGAGCGACGTGCTGCAACGCTGCCAACGCGTCGAACGGTCAAGAAAGAGTGGCAAGCAGCATGGCTTTTGCGTGCCATCACATGTATTGATCTCACCACGCTAGCAGGTGACGACACACCTGGAAACGTTGTGCGCTTGTGCGCGAAGGCGCGTCAACCTGTGCGCCAGGAACTAATGGAAGCGTTAGGTATGGGAGCATATCCACTTCACGCCGGGGCTGTGTGTGTGTATCACAATCTCGTTCCTATAGCCATTGATGCATTGCGCGGGTCAAATATTCCAGTGGCTGCCGTCTCTACTGGTTTTCCTGCGGGTCAAAATCCGATGGAACAGAAGATAGGTGAGATTGAGGCGTCGGTGAAAGAGGGTGCGGCAGAGATTGATATTGTAATTTCTCGCGCTCATGTGCTGACAGGGAATTGGCAAGCACTCTATGACGAGGTAAAGGCGTTCCGTGCGGCATGTGGTGAAGCACACATGAAGACGATTCTTGCGACGCACGAGCTAGCAACCTTACGTAACGTAGGCATGGCAAGCCTTGTATGCATGATGGCGGGTGCTGATTTTATCAAAACATCGACTGGCAAAGAATCTGTCAATGCAACACTTCCCGTTGGACTAGTGATGGTACGTGCTATCCGGGACTATCACGAGCAGACAGGTTATAAAGTAGGCTTTAAGCCTGCTGGCGGAATTCGCAGTGCAAAAGCCTCGCTTGATTGGTTAATGTTAATGAAGGAAGAACTGGGTAACGAGTGGTTAAGCAACACACTGTTTCGTATTGGAGCAAGCGGTTTGCTTTCTGATATCGAGCGACAACTGGCATACTTTGTTACTGGTCGCTATGCAGCAGCTAATCATAACCCAATGGTGTAGGAGAGAGAAAAAGTATGAGTGTTATGGATATCTTTGAGACAATGGAATATGGACCTGCACCAGAGGCGTCTTCGCCTGCTTTGGCGTGGATCAAGGAGCGACAACCCTTCGGTTTCTTCATTAATAACGAATGGGTCAAACCAACGAGTGGTCACTATCTCGAAAGCGTCAACCCAGCTACTGGAAAATCATTGACTCGGGTTGCTGCTGGTACTAGCGAAGATGTGAATACTGCTGTTAAGGCGGCGCGTACAGCTTTTGAGACGTGGAGCACCCTACCAGGACATGCACGCGCACGCTATCTCTACGCCCTTGCGCGTCAAATTCAAAAACATGCACGGTTACTCGCTGTATTGGAAACGTTGGATAACGGCAAGTCTATTCGAGAGACGCGTGATCTGGATATTCCTCTTGTTGCTCGCCATTTTTATTATCACGCTGGTTGGGCGCAATTGATGGACTCTGAACTTGCAGGTTATTCACCCGTTGGCGTTGTAGGGCAGATTATCCCCTGGAACTTTCCTTTGCTCATGCTAGCTTGGAAGATTGCCCCTGCACTTGCAATGGGGAACACTGTTGTATTGAAACCTGCGCGTTACACCTCGCTGACCGCACTCAAATTTGCTGAGATTGTGCAGGAGATTGGCTTGCCATCTGGCGTTGTAAATATTGTTACAGGCGAGGCATCGCAGGTAGGCGAAGCCCTAGTACGTCATCCTGATGTAAACAAAATTGCGTTTACGGGTTCGACGGATGTGGGACGTAGCATTCGACGCGCAACGGCTGGTTCGGGCAAAAAGCTCTCACTCGAACTTGGTGGCAAGTCACCATTTGTGGTGTTCGATGATGCGGACCTCGATAGTGTGGTCGAAGGTGTGGTCGATGCAATCTGGTTTAATCAGGGGCAAGTATGTTGCGCTGGCTCGCGTCTATTGGTACAAGAAAACATCGAGCAGCCACTGATTCGTAAGTTGCGCGCGCGTATGGAAAAATTGCGTTTAGGCGATCCTCTCGATAAAGCAGTAGATATGGGAGCGATTGTCTCTTCCGCACAATTGCAAGAGATTCAGCGATTGGTGGAGTTGGGGGTTGCTGAGGGGGCACAGAAATGGCAACCGTTGTGGACGTGTCCTACGGAAGGGTCCTTCTTTCCTCCTACACTGTTTACGAATGTCACACCCGCAAGTACGATTGCACAGGTTGAGATATTTGGCCCTGTTGTGGTGTCTATGACCTTCCGTACACCAGAAGAGGCGGTAGCATTAGCGAATAACACGCGCTATGGTTTGGCGGCGAGTATATGGAGTGACAATATCAACCTTGCACTTGATATTGCTCCCAAAATCAAAGCGGGTTCTGTCTGGATTAACTGTACTAATATGTTTGACGCTTCAAGCGGATTTGGGGGCTATCGTGAAAGTGGATTTGGACGCGAAGGTGGCAAAGAGGGATTATACGAGTATGTACGTCCAACGTGGAAAGCAGAAATAAGCAGTCGTACATCAGAAAGTATTCTTATAGCCAAAGAATACAACATGGAACAAGAGCATGATGAACAAATAAACAGTGGAAGCTCTTTTCCGTTGCCAGCAATTGACCGTACGCCAAAGTTGTTCATCGGTGGTAAGCAGATTCGTCCCGACTCCGGCTATAGTCGAGATGTATATGATGTACGTGGGCAGCGTGTTGGAGAAGTAGGCGAGGGCAATCGGAAGGATATTCGTAACGCTGTCGAAGCAGCTCATGCTGCGCGGGGGTGGTCGGCTGGTACAACGCATACTCGTGCGCAAATTCTTTACTACATAGCGGAGAATTTAGCGAGCCGTGAGAATGAGTTCGCACGAAGAATAGTACAACAGACAGGCCGTACTCAGAGTGATGCTCTTGTCGAGGTACAGACTACGCTTTCGCGCTTGTTTAGCTATGCTGCTTGGGCTGATAAATTTGAGGGAGTTGTGCATCGACCTCCGATGCGTGGCGTTGTGCTGGCAATGCACGAACCGATGGGTGTAGTCGGCATCACTTGCCCTGATGTATACCCACTACTAGGGTTTGTCTCGCTTGTCGCTCCCGCAATCGCGATGGGTAACACAGTCGTTGTCGTACCATCGCAACATGCCCCACTAAGCGCAACTGACTGCTATCAAGTGTTTGAAACGTCGGACCTTCCAGCAGGGGTTGTTAATATTGTTACGGGTGAGCGCGATGTCTTGAGCCAGGTACTTGCAGAACATGATGATGTCGATGCAATGTGGTACTTTGGGTCCGCTCTGGGGGCACAACGTGTTGAATTCGCCTCGGCAGGCAATATGAAGCGTACCTGGGTTAGCAATGGTCATGAGGGCGATTGGCTTTATGCAACACAGGGTGAAGGACAAGAATTTTTACGCGAGGCAACACAGGTCAAGAACATCTGGGTGCCTTATGGCGAATAGGTTTCGTAGGGACTAGATTTATCGTGTCCGAGTCGTGATTTATCACGCGAGATCATTGGGTACAGTTTATAAAAAGAGCCGATAAGAACTTCGTGCAATGAATTGCGCACGGACGCGATAAATCTAGTCCCTACTAGTCTGTCAATCTTGATGTAGCTGGGGCAAGGGCGCCCGCAAGGGGACGCCCCTCCCATATGCGAACGCGCATGA
>CAXUIS010000433.1:0-3649 GCA_964250915.1 uncultured Ktedonobacteraceae bacterium
GCTGTATGTTACAATTAGGCAATATCCGTGTTAGGTGTTCGGTATTACACAATATTGTACCAACTGTTTGGTCATCGAAAAAAAGATTTAAATGTACTTGAAACAGAGAGAATCATAAAAGGAAACAAAGAAAATTTATTATTACTAAAATTAAATCTGTTCAGCTAGACTTAGCCGATGCAATAACTCGCTACGAGACTTGGCCTGCTCCAACTGTGGTAGTATCAGACGGTCCATATGGGCTTGGACTCTTTCCTGGTGAGCCTCCAACGCATGAGCATTTAGCAGAATGGTATGAACCTCATATTAAGGCTTGGACTAAGCATGCTTTGCCTGAAACTACCTTGTGGTTTTGGTGCAATGAGATTGGCTGGGCGACAGTTCATCCTATATTAGCCGCTCATGGATGGCAATACCGCGCCCTTCACGTGTGGGATAAAGGTATTGCTCATGTCGCGGGCAACGTCAACAGCAAGACAATACGTCGTTTTCCAGTAGTGACGGAGGTATGTGCTCAATATGTTCGCGAAGTCACAATGCTAACAAATAATGGTCAACACCTTCCAATACGAGATTGGCTACGCTATGAATGGCTACGTACAGGGCTTCCATTATATAAAACGAATGAAGCATGTGGTATAAAGAATGCTGCTACCCGTAAATATTTTACGCAAGATCATCTCTGGTATTTTCCTCCTTCGTCAATGATGGAACGCTTGGTAGAATATGCCAACAAACACGGACAACAAACTGAATGGCCTTATTTCTCTCTTGATGGTACACTACCTGTTACAGCAGAGCAATGGGAGCATATGAGAGCAAAGTGGCATCATGTCCATAGCCTTACAAATGTTTGGTCGGAACCTGCGGTACGAGGCGATGAGCGCATCAAAGACAACAAAGCTAAAATTGTTCACGCCAATCAAAAACCATTACGGCTTATTGAGCGAATTATTACCGCTTCTAGTGATGCAGAAGATGTTGTCTGGGAACCTTTTGGTGGTTTATGTTCTACTGCTGTGGCTTCTCTAAAAACAAATAGACGCTGTTTTAGCGCAGAAATTAATCCCGACTACTATTCATTAGCTCGCGCACGTCTGCTACAAGAAGGAGCAGACTCTTTATGGGACATCTGAAAAACAGGAGACAAATAGTAATGATAAAAACTATCGGCACACTACAATCAATACAAGTCGGCACACCACACCATTATGGAACAGAGGGTGCAGTCAACATCCTACAACGTCCCTATAACACTTCGTTTGTACGTACACCTGATACACAGGCGCGCTGGCTCTACACAACACATCTCGAAGGCAATGAGCAGGCAGATAAAAAGCATCATGGTACACCCAATCAAGCTGTCCTGTTATATGCTGCCTCGCATTATCCTGTCTGGCAAGCAGAGTTAGGTCAGCAGGAGATCGGACCAGGTGGTTTTGGCGAAAACTTTACCGTTACTGACCTTTCTGAGGAAACAGTGTGTATTGGAGATATCTATGCATTAGGCGAGGCACGTATTCAAGTGACAGGGCCGCGCTATCCCTGCACAAAGATTGAGAAACGGTGGTGTATGGCTGGACTAACAAACCGTGTCGCGGAAACTGGTCGTACAGGTTGGTATTGTCGTGTGCTACAAGAGGGCGAAGTTAAACAGAATATGCCCATTGTCCTCATAGAACGTCCATATCCTCAATGGACAATGGCACTGGTCAACGATTTTGGTCATAACCGTAATGCTGATGTAGAGTTAGCTCGTGCACTCGCGGCATGTCCACTACTCGCCGATTTTTGGCAGAAATTGGTTGTCGAGCGTGCAATAGCGGTGCGTGAGAGGCAAGCGGTGCAAGCAACGCGTTAGCTAGCAACATTGACACTCACTTTCTCGGATAGTTACAATATGAGATAGTATAGGAAACTATGTAGTTTCTCTCACTTCCCAACGTCCTATATATACGCAGAAGATGAGGCACATATTCGATGAAGATGTTTGTTTGCATAAAGCAAGTACCAGACCCCAATACAACGGTCAGCAAACTTGACCCGAACACCAAACGCCTTGTGCGCAGCGGTGTCTCCCTCGTGCTTGACCCTGGCGACGAAAGCACTATTTCAGCAGCGATTAAGTTGCGTGACACCGTTGGTAATAGCGAACTTACGGCTATCAGTATGGGACCCGCTACCGCACAAGAGGCCATGCGCCGCGCTCTCGCTATGGGTGCTGATCGCGCTATTCTTGTGACAGACCCCGCACTTGCTGGCTCCGATGCTATCAGCACCGCACGTATCTTGGCTGCCGTGCTCAAAAAAGAGGGGGCAGAACTCGTTTTCTGCTCTACTGAAAGCACCGACGGCTACACGGGTATGGTGCCCGCAGGTATCGCTGAATTTCTTGGCCTACCACAGTTAACCTTCGCACGCGAAATTCAGATTGAGGGCACAAAAGCGGTCATCAAGCGCGTCACGCCTACAGGCTATAAGACAGTCGAGTCACCCATTCCTGCCGTTGTGACTATCGCTAGCGGTTCCTATGAAGCGATTTATCCAACCATGAAAGGTATCATGGGTGCCAAGAAAAAGCCCTTCACACAGCTTGCACTCAATGATCTCGGTATTGATGCAGCACAGGTCGGTGAAGCGGGCGCACGCGAGCGCGTCTTGACCATTGGCTCAGCCGAGGCTCGTGCAGCAGGTCAGATAGTCAAGGATGATGGCAACGCAGCACAAAGCATTGCCGACTTCTTACAGCGTTATCAGTTGCTTTAGTACACACGAGGAGAAAAGATATGGCAAATACAACTTGGGTACTGATCGAACTGGATAACGGCAAACCTGTTCGTTCATCATTAGAGGTACTTGGTAAAGCTGCGAAACTAGGACGCGCCGAAGCCGTTGTGCTTGGTGCTGCCGCCGCAGAGGTTGCTCCCACGCTTGGTATATATGGCGCAGAAAAAGTCTATGTTCATGCTGATGCTGCGTATGATAACTACCTGACACTACCCGCCGTTGAGACGCTTAGCAGTCTTCTTCAGCAACATCAGCCCTCAATTCTCTTGCTTGCCACGACCTATGATATGCGCGACATTGCGGCTCGCCTCAATATACGCAACAATATGGGACTTATCACCGACGCTACCGACCTCTCCTTCGCGGATGATGGCGTCAGAGTGATCGTTCCGTGGGGAGGCGAAACCGTTGTCACGGCAACGCATCCTCATGGTGGTACAGGTATCGTCCTCACACGTCCAAAGGCATTCGGCTTAGAGCAATACGAGGGACGTACTCCCGAAATCGAGACGATCAATGCATCTGTCAGCGCGACATCTCAAGCCATCAAGATTATTGACACCGTTGATGTCGCAAGCGATGGGCCTGCCCTTGAAGATGCTGCTGTTATCGTCAGTGGTGGTCGTGGTCTTGGTAAAGCTGAGAACTTCCATTACGTTGAGGAACTTGCCACAATTCTCGGTGGTGCTCCCGGTGCCACGCGTGCTATTGTCGATGCTGGCTGGCTCCCCTACAGCTATCAGGTTGGACAGACAGGAAAAACTGTTAAACCTACCTTATATATCGCGGCTGGTATCAGTGGTGCCATTCAGCATCTCGCGGGTATGAAAGGCTCCAAGTACATCATCGCCATCAACAAAGA
>CAXUIS010000434.1:0-1269 GCA_964250915.1 uncultured Ktedonobacteraceae bacterium
TCAAGGCCCGTGTCTTCTCGCGCCTCTGCTCTAACGCGACAATTTCAGCATCCATGTCCGAAAGAATATCAGCGATAGCTTGTTGTTCAGGTAGAGAAGGAAGGGAAACTTTTGTTGATGACAACGTTTCCTTTGTTATTCCCGCTATAGAAGTTCCCTGATTAAGACTTCTCAAAGTTTCAGAAATGTAATTGAAGTAGTGGAATAAATACTTTATTGATGCTTGCTCTTTTTTAACATAAATGCCGGTAATATCCTGGCTAATAGCCACATCAAAAGAGGCTATAGCTAGTTTTCCAACGCCAGTTCTTGTGACAAGTAGTAGGTTGCCTTTTTCGACGATACTTGTGGAACTATTCTTGACCGCTTCGGTAGTGATAAACCTCCTAATATCTGATATCTTTTGGTTGACAACATCTGCGCCAGTAATCCAAGGAATGTTCCCTTGCCAGTATTCAGATTTTTGTGTAGAAGGTGTTCCTCCATTTACAAACTTTTCTCTAATTTCCTCTAACTCCTTCGTTTTCCACTCTCCACTAAACCCTGGCAATCGCATTTTGCCAGTGAGAAGTTGCTGCATTGTTGCTTGCTTGATATCACGCTTCTTGACGATGAGTTGGTCTAGTGACGCAATCAGGGCATCCACATCGCTTAGTGCGGTAGCAATGGCGTGTTGTTCGTGCAGAGGAGGACAAGGAATCAAAATATCCTTCAATACTACAATTGTTAAAGCTTTTTGAGAACTTCCAATTGAGTTATTGACTATTTCCGGCTTCTTTCGTCTTATCTGTGCAGCAATATAGTAAGAGTCAACGTTTTTCATGCCTCTAAGCCATATTAAATTTCCGTCTTTAAAATAAAATTTGTTTTCATCTGGTACTACGTAAATATTTCCTAGAGTTCCAACAGCAGTAATAAGTATATCTCCTCTATCTGGGACCCCAAATTCACTTTTTATTTGGTTGTATCTGCTTTCTAATATAAAATACTTATCACTTACCTGCTTATCATCAATAAGTTCGCTAATTTCTTTGCCTCTATAAAACGGTATTCCAGAAGAAACATACTCATACTCGAATATCCTTTTGCTTGACGTAAGATCAGCAATCTTAGCTAGACTCTTCACTTCCCAATCCTCCGGTATTAACCCTACCTCAGTTTGCTTGTACCCTGGTTTTTGCTCGATACTTTGCGATGCTATGACCATACGAACCCCATTCTTTGCAAATGTGCCTCTACCTTGCTGCTCAAGACTTCGACCTCTTCGGC
>CAXUIS010000434.1:1369-3649 GCA_964250915.1 uncultured Ktedonobacteraceae bacterium
AGATACTTGTTGAGCAGTGTGCGCTCATCCGTCGTGTCAGGGTCCGTGATGATATCTTTCAGACGGTCATGAATGCTGGCTTTGGTGAGCTTGCCCTTCTCGTTTTTGGCCTCTTCGAGCAGACCACCCTCGCCGCCGTGTTCTTCGTCCATTTCTTCCAATGAGCGCGTTACGCCTTCGCGCACAACCTCTAACTGCTCGATAGCCTCTTGCTCTGTCGCAAAGTAACGCGAGACGAGAAGTTGTGCAGGGAGAAGGTCGCTATTGGCCTTCCAACCGTCGAGTGCAATCATATATGCGTCATCCTGCATGATCTCGCTCCAATAGCTCATCAGGTGTTGATAGATGTCATAGGTGTCGAGCAACCTGTCTTTGGAAAAGACACGTAAGATATCCTCAGAAAGTGCCTCGATCAGTTGCTTGGGGTGGCTGCCTATACCGAGACTCTTGAGGTCGGGTGTGTGACGTGTGCGCCACTGCTCGAAGCGAGTTGTGACTGTCTGGGTGTACGTCACAAACTCAGGATGCGCGAAAATTGTTGGTTTGATCTGTGGAATCTCTACGGAGAGCCGATTATATCCTGTACGGAGTCCATCTGTGAACAGGTACTGTTTGAGCGTAGGAAATACTCGCCAGTAGTTTTCTAACGCATCAATATCGCGCTGGGGAATGCCTCCAAGCAGATGGGCCGCGATGTCTTGCACGTCTTCGCTTTCCGCGCTGTCAATGTAGCGCGGAATGTTGAGGTTGTAGTCGTTGGCGGCGATTTCGGCTGTACTCACCATACGCGCATATTTCGGCACTTCAAGCTGTCTATAGAACACATCGACGATTTTATGAATGTCTTGATGGCGCAAACGGTTCTTGTTGCCATCCTTCACAAAGCCCTTGCTGGCGTCGATCATGAAGATACCCTTGCGGCTCGCGGCATTCTCCTTGTCGAGCACAAGAATACAAGCCGGGATGCCTGTGCCATAAAATAGATTGGGTGGCAGCCCAATAATGCCCTTGATATAGCCCTTGCGGATGATGTTTTTGCGAATCTCGCCCTCGGCATTGCCACGAAAGAGAACACCATGCGGCAGAATGACCGCCCCTTTGCCCGTGCTTTTGAGTGAGCGCAGAATGTGCAACAGAAAGGCATAGTCGCCATTTTTCATCGGTGGCACTCCATCGACGAAACGCTGGTACAGATCGTGAAATGGGTCGAAGCCATTGCTCCACGCCTTGTTTGAGAAGGGCGGATTGGCGACCACGAAGTCGAATGTTTGAAGTGTGCCATTCTCGTTTTTGAAATACGGAGTAGAGAGCGAATTGTCCTGCCAGATTTCGGCTGTAGGGTTGTCGTGCAAAATCATGTTCATCTTTGCCAGTGCAGCCGTTGCGTTATCCATCTCTTGCCCGTAGATGGTCACTCCTGTCGGTGTTTCGTCTGCTGCCTTGAGCAAGAGAGAACCGGAGCCACAGGTCGGGTCGTAGATCGTCTGGTCCTGGCTCTTCGCCTTGTCAATCCCAATGACCTTCGCCATGATGCGCGACACTTCCGATGGTGTATAGAATTGTCCCTTGCTCTTGCCCGACTCAGTGGCGAAGTGACGCATGAGATATTCATAAGCGTCACCCAGGATATCATCGCCTTCCGCACGGTTCTTGCGAAAGTTGAGGGCTGGATTGGCAAAAATAGCGACGAGATTGGAGAGGCGATCCTGCATCTCCTTACCCTTGCCAAGCTTATCGGCATCGTTGAAGTCCGCCACATCAATCACGCCCTTGAGATCGTTAGCCTCGGCAAGCTTCGCAATAATCTTGTTGATCTTGTCGCCGATCTCTTTATCGCCCTTGAGCGCAACCATGTCGTCAAAGCTACCACCTTGCGGTACCACGATCAACGCACGCGGCTGACCCGCATATTTATCCGAGACATACTTGACGAAGAGCAGGACCAGCACATAATCCTTGTATTGAGAAGCGTCCATACCGCCACGCAACTCGTCGCAACTTTTCCAAAGTGAGCTATAGAGTTCGCTTTTCTTGATTGCCATGTAAAGAGTATCCCCATCAACTTTCTATTTCTCTAGTATTGGAACGCCAAATATTGTAGTGTCATTTTACATGTGGTTTGGCTCTTTCGCAACTCCTGTTATAATCTTTAATAATCGAATGCGAAATTGTTGTCCCTACTCGTTCGTCAAAACACATTTGTCAAAGGTAAGGGCACCCGCAAGGGGATGCCCCTCCCATACGATGGGGCTTCCCAAGCGAGTTCGCGTATGGGAGGGG
>CAXUIS010000435.1:0-3615 GCA_964250915.1 uncultured Ktedonobacteraceae bacterium
CAACATTGCAAGCTGACATAGACTACCTCGATTCACACTGGCGACGCGTAGCAGTGGGCGATGAAGACAAACCAATTATCGACATTGGGACTGGAGAGCCACTTGTATTTGTGCCTATCCTGGAACACCTGGATTGGGTCTATAGTCACCAGATACAGGATTTGAGTCAAACGAGACGTGCTATATTTTATCGCCGCCATGAGTCACGGACTACTCCTATCACAGCACCGGAGCGCGCCGAAGAACTACGTCGTGTACTGGACACATTAGGGCTAGAGCGTGTCGATCTAGTAGGACATGGCGATGCTGCAATCGTATTGCTTGAGTTTGCGATACGCTATCCACAACGTTGTCGCTCGCTTACCGTACTCGTACAAGGACCAGACTACGTTATTGCACCACATCCATTTATCTGGCTCCTACATGATCTCTTTATACGTTTGCCCGTAGAATATGTGTTGCCTCCACAATTTTTAAGCAATATCGTGGCGAATTATGCGACGGCGCGAAGTCCTCGCAATACAACATTTCCAGCCATGCCTCACGCTCTCGTCGCAAAACAATTTAACAAGATTGCGTTTTGGCCTGCCGTCTACAAATTTTCTGTACTGCCTGTTATTCATGATGTCAATTTCTATGAACGCCTCGCTCCCCTCACAATGCCCGTCCTCGTTCTCAACCGTACCGATGACCGCTTAACGCCCGAACCAAAGACACACTGGCTTGCTAAACATCTACCTAACTGCGCTGGTTATCATGTTCTTCACGGCGGGGACCGCTTTTTTATGTATGCACAGTCGGATGTAGTTAATCCACTCATTGAACAACTTTTGGCGAAACGAGCATAATACTATCGTGAAAAAAGCATCAGCTTATACCCGCTCTAAGGCCATATATCGTCTTTTACTCTTATGAGCATCACAGGAGCAACTAGTAAGGAGTGAGAAATGCAGCGTCGTGTTGTGGTTACAGGTCTCGGTGTTATTGCTCCCAATGGGATAGGCAAAAATGCCTTTTGGCAAGCAAACGTTCTGGGACAATCAGGTATCAGCCAAATAACACGCTTTGATGCACAAGCCCTTGCAACACGTATTGCCGGTGAGGTAGCAGACTTCAACCCAAGTGCATTGGGACTAACACCTTCCGAACGCGCGTCAATGGATCGCGGAACACAATTCGCTATTGCAGCCGCGAATCTCGCGTTAGAGGATGCAAATCTTGCATCCACCCTTAGCGAAGACGAACGAAACATGATGGGGGTGTATATGGGAACTGCAATGGCTTACCTCGAAGAAAGCGAAAAGTTCTGGCAACAGGCTACCGATAATGGAACGCACATACTACAAACAGAGAAGGATTTTACTCCCGACTCGTTGTTCATGACCCATGCCTCTATCGCAGCAATAGCTGCACATCATCAACTACACGGTCCAAGTATGGTCCTTGCTACAGGTTGTTCTGCCGGTGCTGATGCAATCGGTGAGGCGGTTTGGGCTATTCGTGAAGGACGCGCCGACCGTATGCTTGCAGGTGGCACAGACTCTACCATCTCTCCCATAGGCATCAATGTGTTCGCGGTGATGGGTGCATTGAGCACACGCAACGAGTCCCCTGAACAGGCATCTCGTCCGTATAGTAGTGACCGAGACGGCTTTGTCATGGCAGAAGGCGCGGGAGTACTCTTGCTGGAAGAGCGAGACATGGCCCTAACACGAGGTGCTCACATGTATGCAGAGGTGATTGCTTTCGCCTCAAACAACAATGCACATCATATGACCGCACTTCCACCCGATGGCGCACCACTGCAACAACTCCTTCATCATGTGCTTGCTGACGCCGACATTACAGGGAAACAGCTTGACTACATTAATTCGCATGGCAGTTCGACACCCGCCAATGACTCAGCAGAGACGGCTGCATACAAAGCTGTTTTCGGAGATGGTGCCTATCGAATACCTATAAGTTCGACAAAATCAATGATTGGACATACGCAAGGTGCCGCAAGTGCGATAGAGGCTATTGTAACTTCGCTTGTGTTAGAACACCAAATTATTCCACCTACGTTGAATCTAACAACTCCCGATGCTCGTTGCGATCTCGATTATGTACCCCTCGTCGCACGTCAAGCGTCTGTACAGGTAGCACTCACACATTCTAGCGGCTTCGGCGGTGTAAATAGCGCACTCGTCCTGGCACGTCCCGAATGGCTGGACGAACATTCGTAGCATCTTCCAACAAGGTACTTTCTGTGGACGGACATAGTGCGTTCAAGAGCAAGCAACCACCGACGAGGAAAAATATATGAAAAAAGAAATACAGCGACGTGTGGTGGTTACAGGGTTGGGAGCAATTGCGCCAAACGGTATCGGGAAAGAGGCTTTTTGGGATGCGACAAGCAGAGGTATTTCAGGCATTCAACCGATTCAACGCTTCTCTACAAAAGACCTTCGTATTCATGTCGCAGGTGAGATTTCCAACTTTCTGGCGCAAGACTATCTTGACCGTAAGCTCATAAATCGAACAGATCGTATGACGCATCTTGTTTTGCCCGCCGTCCAGGAAGCATTGAACGATGCACGACTGATACTAGCGGATGAAGACCCACACCACATTGGAGCGGTGATCGCAAATACGCTTGGTGGTGTCGATTATGGTGCAAGAGAACTGGCAGCTTTACACATGCGCGGTCCACGTTCTATGAGTGCCTATACAGCGATAGCGTGGCTTCAAGTAGCAAACATCGGTCAAACAACTATTCATTTTGGCGTACAGGGCTATAGTAAAACACCGATAAACGATGCCATTGGAGGACTTGATGCGCTTTGCCTGGGACATGGAGCTATTCAACGAGGTGAGGCTGAGATTATTATTACCGGTGGTTGTGAAGCCATGCTCAATCCTCTAATTCTTTTCGTACTAGGCTCTAGCGACGACTTTGCAACCGGAGATGATCCGAACGCTTATCGTCCCTTTGATCGCCGTGCCTCCGGACTGGTCTGTGCTGAAGGCGCGGGCATCTGTATCCTTGAAGAATACGAACATGCACGGCGACGTGGTGCGACTATCTATGGTGAAATTGTGGGCTATGGGCAAACCAATGACGCGCACGGACTCTTACCACCATCGTCAAACGGCACACAATATGCTCGTGCAATGCGCCTTGCAATGAAAAACAGCGGTTTGCAAAGAGAGGATATTGCCTATATCAGCCTGGATGGACGGGCTATGCCTTCCTCTGATACAGGTGAGGTAGAGGCACTACACATGACTTTTGGCTCCGACCTCACACATCTTCCTGTCAGCGTCCCACGTACCATGATTGGTCATAGCTACGGTGCGGCTGGCGCGTTAGATGCTGTGACAGGACTATTAGCTCTCCAACATCACCTCATTCCACCTACGATTAACTGTGAGCAACTAGACCCACGTTATGGCTTGGATATGGTACAGGGCGAGGCACGTTCACTTGTGCAACAAACAAATGCAGTACTGCTCGGTGGACGTGCCGTTGGCGGCGCGAATGTTGTGGTGACCCTAAAACAACTTCCTGAATAATTTCGCTAAGCAGAGATACTATGAGGATGAAGAAAATAACCATAAAAGAAATATTTCATA
>CAXUIS010000436.1:0-3607 GCA_964250915.1 uncultured Ktedonobacteraceae bacterium
TTGTATATGAGAGTAGCCTCCTTTTCTATGTAAACTATTTTTATTCGTAAAAACTGTAAAATAATAACTAATTTGGTTACATCTATATACTAATCTTATAACTATAGTTATGTTGTTTATGTTATGTAGTGTGGAGGTTTTTATAATGAACAGTCAAACAGTTGTGATGGAGAATGACGCCACATCCCTTTGTATTCCAGAAGAAGCATATGTTCTTGTTGTTGATGACGATTCAGCAATACTTTCAGTTGTCATGTTGCTCTTAGAAACAGAGGGCTATACAAGCTTAGGCTTTGCTGATAGTACAAAAGTCTTGCCTTTTCTGGAAGAACTTCATGAGACAGGGCAAAAGTTGCCTTCGGTCATACTCCTTGATCTTATGATGCCTGTAGTTTCTGGCTATGATATTGCGGCGGCAATAGCAGCTCATGCGTGGTCAAAGCTGATTCCTGTTATCATCATGACTGCCGATCATCGTATTACTGATATTCACGATATCCCTGGTGCATCAAATTGGTTCAGTAAGCCTTTTCGGATTGAGGTATTGCTAGATAAATTGGGCGCGTACTTGCCTGCTCCTTGTGCCCAGTAAAATATGCAAGTAAACCAATAAAGAAGTGTATTGACTTTGTATTTGATGGTCTATGCACGCATTCCTATATCTAGACGTTTTACACAAAGAGATGTGCTCTGATAGATACATATTTTTGATACCTTTGTATCTTGTACAGATGCTCAAGATACTTAATAATACGTTGACAGACCAATTGTGCTATCTGGTTACACTACTATGCCCAAAACGTTAACTCATGTAGGAGGTGTTTAAAATATTGTATGCATAGACTAGTATTATTATTTACAAAACAAAGAATAGGTATTCCTCTCCGTATAACTCTTGCTCTTGTAGCAATATGCGCCAGTATCGCACTTGCATTTGTTGCCTTTAATGGAACGCAACATAAAGCGCGTGCGGCTGCTGGCACGTTGCAAGAGATTGGTGCGCCTGGCGGAGAGCCGTGGGGCATAGCATTCGATCATAATGGGAACGAATGGGTAGCTCAACCAGGTTGTGACCCAAATCCGGTCTGTGGTACTACCGTTCAGGGAAGTATTGCGCAGGTGAACCGCTCATCGTTCAGCGTTGTGCAAAATTTCGCAGAGCCAGCGGGCTATAGTAGTCCACTTTTTGTTGCTACTGACACAAGTGGTAATGTATGGTTTACTGAGCCAATGAGCAACTCTATTGGTGAGTTGATACCAAGCAGTGGCACATGGCATCAATGGCAGGTACCAACAGCCAGTGCGGCACCATTTGATCTCGCCTTCGACGCGAGCGGCAACCTCTGGTTTACCGAGATTCTGGCAAATCAAATTGGTGAGTTTAGCAATGGACAATTTCACGAAACCGCAACACCTTTCGTTAACAGCAAACCATATGGCATCACTGGACCTGATCCCTCAACGGGGCACATGTGGTTCAGTGAAAACAGTACACAGGCAGCGCGTATCGGTAGCTTCACTCCGCCCACATCTGGTGCGCTGACAACAGGAAACATTAAAGAATACCTCACAATCAATCCGGGCAATAACACCACAGTACACTTAATTACTTATGACTATCAAGGTGATATCTGGTGGACAGAAGGTACAAATAGCAGAATTGGTCGTCTTATCATCAGTCAGGCACAACCTGGTGCATCCAATGGCGTTGCTGAATATCCAACACCTTGTAACAACGGTGGCTGTGCAGGTTCGCATATTTCGGGTATCGGCGTAGATGGTGGCGGCACTATTTGGCTCGATGACTCGCTAGCAGACCGCATTTATTCTTTCAATCCTAATACCGCAACCTACTCTGCACCTATCCAGTTAGCAGGAGGTTCTCATCCGCACGATGGCCTCGCCGTTGACCCTAGTAATACCGTCTATGTCTCTGAAGAGTTTGCGCGTAAGTTTGCCGAAATTCCGCAAACGGGTGTGCCCACACCACCATCAGGAGGCGGTGGAACGAATACTCCTACAGCCGCAGCACCTGTAAATCCTACATGGTACTTTGCTGAGGGACGCGTCGGAAAGGGTTTTCGTGAGTATCTGACTATCGATAATCCAGGCACAACAGTCTGTACCACCAACGTCACGTATCTCTACACTACCGATAATAGTTCCACGCCGCAGACGAAGACAGTGACGAACGTTTCCATTAATCCGACCAGCCGTTTTACTGAGTCAGTCAACCAAGACTTAAAGAACGATGCTTCATCGTCGTTAGGGTATAACGTGGCGAGCATCGTAAATGTGAGTAACACCTCTACTTGTGCGGGTGTGATGGCAGAGCGTCCCATCTACTTTACAAACTATCACGGCATCGCTAGTGGTACTGACGTAGCAGGCGCAACACATCTGGGAACGAGCTTCTCCTTCGCTGATGTGGCCTCGAATGCCTCACATATCTCATTCCTCACCATTCTAAACCCACCCGGAGGTGCCCTGGCAACCGTTACAGCAACCTATTATGCTGGGGGAAACGTAGTTGGGAGGCAAACAGCAACCGTTCCAGCGGGTACACGTGGCACTATTTCACCAAGCCAGTTGACGTTGCCAGCACATTCGCTCGCAGTTGTTACTTCGACATCACCTGTGATGGTAGAGCGTCCAACATACTTTCTTAATGAGAGTCAGGGTGTCTCTGGTGCTTTTGACGTAGTGGGGACACAAAGCACCGCGAACGACTGGTTCTTCGCAGAAGGCTTTACAGGTGCTGGAACGCAGGAGAATCTTACTCTTGCAAACCCAAATACCACAGCGGCGAAGGTGAACGTAGTCCTGAAATCACAAACAGGAGGAGTTACAAAGACGTTCAGTTTTGTTGTTGGACCACAAAGCCAGACGATCTGGAACGTAAACCAGAATAACACTTTCAATGGCACACCAGAAGTATCGGCTGAGGTAAAATCAGACATAAACATCGTTGTGCAACGTGAAATGTACTTCCAGTACCATCACGCTATAACAGGTGTGCCAACAGTCTATGCAAAGGGAGGTACAGATTCTCTAGGATTGATAGGTTCCGTATCAAAAAGCTACAGTTTCGCTGAAGGATATACCTACCCAGGATACAACGAGTGGCTGACCTTGCAGAACCCTAATACAACAGATGAAACAATTACTATCACATTAACAAATGGGTCCAAACAGAAAACAACTCTTCAACAACTAGTAAAAGCGAACGAGCGGCAAACAGTGGACATCACTTCA
The DNA here is from genome assembly GCA_964250915.1 of uncultured Ktedonobacteraceae bacterium. Taxonomy (GTDB): domain Bacteria; phylum Chloroflexota; class Ktedonobacteria; order Ktedonobacterales; family Ktedonobacteraceae; genus JBBQVS01. The sequence goes on from CAXUIS010000436.1 coordinate 3,256, forward strand.
GAAGTGCTGAAAGCCTTCAAGCCAGGTACCAGCAAAGATGCGAACGCAATCTCCATGACGGTACAATCGTCGGGCACTTTTGTAGCGGAACGACCAGAGTACTACAACACTTCTGGAACCGGCTTTGTTGTTCAAGGAGGAACGGATATTATTGGCTATCCAGGTAATTAATTAAAGGAAAAAGGAAAAAAAGTTCATGATCGACCGTAAAAAAGTCCTTCTGAGCCTTGTTGTGCTGGCGACTCTCGTCGCCAGCATTGCCATGATTTTTGAGTATGTGGGGAGTGAGACGGGGGTTCATGCGCAACAGGCAAACGCACAAAGCGTTACATCGACAGATTTTACTGTACCA
>CAXUIS010000437.1:0-3579 GCA_964250915.1 uncultured Ktedonobacteraceae bacterium
TACTTGGTCTGGCTGCCTGGAACGTCTCCACAAGCTCCTGGACGACGGAATTGTTCCTTAGGTTTTTCGGGTCGCCAGGTGTGCGACAGGAAGGACATTTGCCATCATTGGTGAAAGCCTTCCGTATACACAGCGAACAGAATGTATGTGCACATAGAGTCATCATAGGCGTGCTGTAAAAGTCTTTGCAGACTTGGCACCGGAGAGCCGCTTCCACAGGACTCAGCGCTCTTAGAGGTGTTTTTAGCCAGTCGGACGAGTCCGACACATCTTGTGCGAGGGCCATGGACGGCCTCTTCGAATGTTGCGTTCTTTGTCGCGATCGCGGTATGGTTGTGCATTCAAAAAACGCGTGAACCATAAAATGGCGGCGCGTCTTCATTGCCGAGGACAAGAGCAGTGCTCTGTACCTATGTACATACATTGACTCCAAACGTCTACAACGTCAGCTTTGCAAGATGTCTCCCAATTGTAACGACTATATTGCGGCCAGTGTTTTAACCGAAGGAAAGATTGTATGGCTCCATTCTCATATGCTGAGTTATATATTCATGGTATTTCTAGGTGAATTATCGATCCGTAAGCAGAGCGTTGAAGGTCCACAGCAATGTCGCAAAACAGTATTTTATCGCCGTCATAGTCTTTTGCTTAGGCTAATGAATGCTTCACAGAATGCTTCTCGATTTCCACAATCAACAGACCACCAAGAAACCAGGCTCTGTCCATGCCATGTATCTAATCAGCGGTGTACAAGTCGTGAAATCCTTGTCAGACCTCAATATGATCAGCAATGATCAGCACGCAGACGATACACCTATGCAGAGTAGCCCGTTCATGAGCAGTTCAATGCCTCAGCAGGAAGAAGAGGAAGAGATGACACCGATGTTGAAAGTGATCACCCTTGTAAGAGAGGAGCAGTTGGAGCGTATGCAGATCCTATTCTCACTCACCAGTTTCAGGAACACTAGCTGAGCATTTTTTTGACATCAGTTGTGAAGGGAAAGTATCAAAGCATCTCATCCATACACGTCTACAGTTTAGGGCCGAGTTTAATACAGGTATCCAATTTCCTTCACTGTGCCTTGTCAGCGTTCTAAGATATATAGAATCTACATATACTCTCCGAAGTCAATCGTGAAATAACTGTCAATTACGCGAAAGAAGATCCTTTGGAAACGTGGAAGCAATACGGGGTTATTCAAAACCCAGGTGTGAAGGTCAGCTCGCGAGTACAAGCCCATATAGTCGCAATCAAAGCTTATTGCGTGTTTCTAGCGACGGAAAGTAACAAGGGCCCCTTTCTCGAAGGCAGTCGTTCCCCCCAAGGCTCAATTGAAGGTGATGCTCAACCAAGCCAAAGCCAGCATAGCAGCAACAAGGCAACCTGTAGCCAAGGAAGATACTTCGAAAAAGTCGGCTCCAAAGCCCATCGCAAAACCGCCAGCCGTCAAGCGACAGGCTTCTGACATCTTCAAGCCGTTCGGAAAACCTAAAGCAAAGCTGAGCAGAGAGAACACGGACACTTCTGGAGGAGCATCTCCAATGGCTATAGATGCGCAACAGGTGAGCCAAGCTACTGGTGGAATCTGCAGTGCAGTCACTGAGACTGATTCTATCGGGCAGGAGACTACAAAGGCAAAGCCAGATGGTGCAACGCTCAAGCGCTCCCTCATTGCAAAATCGAGTTGCTAATGAAACGTCAGAGCCAATGAAAGATGCCTCGGAGGACGAGCAAGAAGAAGATTTCATCGTTCCCTCCAAGAAGAATGCTGTGGCACCGGGGCCTTCAAAGGCAGAACGAGAAGAGCAGATACGAACCATGATGGAAGACGAAGGTAAGGTTAATTGTTCCGAATCAGATAGCTCGAGATTGACCCATTTAGACGTACCAATGGATGACGCTCTCGAGGGGGATTCTGCGGAAGCAGAAGACTCGCATCCCATTGACGCCCCAGTAGCACCAGCAGAGTCCCCGGCAGAAACCACCGTGGTGGTGTCCGGCGGTCGTAGACGAGGTCGGCGAAAAGTGATGAAGAAGAAGACGATTAAAGACGAGGAGGGATTCCTTGGTCAGTACCATAGCAAAGATTTCGCCTGCCTTAATCATTGCTTCTAAGTGGTATGGTGCTAATGTGTCGCAGTGACGAAGGAAGAACCAGCTTGGGAGTCATTTTCGGAAGACGAACCAGTCCTGGCACCAAAGCCAAGACCGTCCTCAGCTTTGACGGCGTCGGCCGGGACCAAACCCAAGAAATCCACTACAAAGCCTGGGCAAGGGAATATAATGTCTTTCTTCGGTAAGAAATAGGAGTTATGGCATGACCGTTACGCTGAGATGGGAGTCAACGATTACAACATATGTTTATGCTCATCGTGCGTGCAGTGGCGGATGATGCTTCGCGAACAAGGGCAAAGAACATGTATCACAGCGTACATACGAAATCATTGTTACGTTTGAACAAAAGACAGATCTTTTTCTATTTCCTCACCTGCGCCTTCATAGACATTTGGGAGAGAAATGGACAAGGTTGCAAAGAAATAGTTACACTCGGTCTTGAGATCAACAAAGCAAAAGCTTGACTACAACACACAAGATGTAAATCAAGTTATCATTATCTTTCATTTCATGCAGACCACTATCTATTTTCGGGAATTCTGGAAACCTAAAAGTACATCGAAACGCACGCTTGAAAGCAACCGTTCGTCAATCACGCCACTGCGTCATGTTTATGGTATCAAAAGAACCCCACGTGAGCGTCTCTCGTGAACTTGTGTATGTACCATCAATGCTCTAGTCGTTGAAACCCTTCTTTCCATCATGGTCAGAATCCTTCATGGGGTTCAAACGATCCAAAAGGCTGGGTTTCTTGCCAGTTGTCGTGTCGGTCGTACCAGTAGTACCCGTACGAGAAGCACCCATATTGCGGGAGCCATCCATATCGGAGTCAACGCGAGGATCGCTGAAAACAGTCAACCTAGATGATTTACAACGCGCTAATGAATAAGACTTACAGCTTGTTGCCCATGTCACCGTGGGGACCGGCGGTCGTCTGGCCATGATGATGAGATGAGCCAGTCAGGCCAGTACCAGTGGTGCTCGAACCAGTCGTCGATCCACCGAGGGCATTGCCAATGGCACGAGGCTCACCCTCGAAACCGTCGTAACGCTCCTCACGCCCGGAGAGAGTTCCACCTTGCTTCTTGAAGTCGGCCAAGCTAACGGCTGGAAGCGCTGATGCGGCGTGATGCTTAGCCTCATTGTGGATGGTCTCGTGGACGGGGATGGTGGTATGAACGACCGAGGGTTGGATGGTCTCCTTCTGGACGACAGGTTGGATGGTCTGGAAGCTTCGTCAGTACCCATTTATGCAGCGTCTTCGGATAATAAAATTACCTCATGGACATGGTGGTGGACATGTTCACCAGCAATGACCGGTGCTACGGAATGAGTATGCTTGGTTTCACCCTCGGTGCGAGTGTTTCGGAATTGGGCCGCTTCCTGCTCGAGACGAGCCTTGATAGCAGCAGCGTCTCCGTGGTGAGTTTCGCGATGCTCAACGGGCATCATCTGGTGCTGGT
>CAXUIS010000438.1:0-2356 GCA_964250915.1 uncultured Ktedonobacteraceae bacterium
TCATTATTTCACGCATCGCTTTTTCTCCGCCACCATTGGATGATCATATATTGAATGCTTATCGACCGAACCGCCGTAGACGAAGTGAGTTACTCACTACAGTAACTGAAGAAAGTGCCATCGCTGCTGCCGCAAAAATTGGGGCATTCTCACGCAAGAAAGGAATCAAGGGCGAGAGAATAGCCATTGGGATCAAGACGACGTTGTACGCAAACGCCCAGAAAAGATTCTGCTTGATAGTGCGTAGCGTCGCTCGTGAAAGCGCAAGTGCCGTAGCGATACTCTTCAAATTTCCCTTGACGAGCGTAATGTCTGATGCCTCCATCGCAACATCCGTTCCTGTTCCCATCGCAATGCCTGCATCAGCCTGAACCAATGCCGGTGCGTCGTTAATGCCATCACCCGCAAACGCCACTACCAATCCTTGCTCCTGTAAACGCTTGACCTGATTCGCTTTGTCTTCTGGCAGCACCTCTGCCAGCACATGCTCAGGAGCAATGCCCACTTGAGATGCAATCGCTTGTGCCGTCCGTCGATTATCACCCGTAATCATCCACACCGTTAAGCCCTGTTTCTGCATTTGTTGAATTGCTTCGGCTGAACCAACTTTCACGGTATCAGCAACCGCAACTGCTCCAGCCAGTTTCCCATTCAGCACCACGAGCATCGCAGTCTTGCCTTGTTCTTCCAACGCTTTGAGTTGTTCTTCTACAACAGAGGAGTCGATAGCACGTTCACGCAGAAGCGTTCTTGTGCCAATCAGTACGTCATGGCCTTCTACCGTTGCCTCCAAGCCACGTCCAGCAAGAGCCGTAAAACGTTCGGGATAGGTATTCACCATCAACCCACGTGCTTTCGCGCCTTCGACGATGGCAGAGGCAAGTGGATGTTCAGAACCTTGCTCGGCCTCAGCGGTCAAGCGTAACATCTCATCCGCCTGTTCGCTTTCAAAAGCAAGCACATCTGTGAGTTCAGGTTTGCCTTTCGTGATCGTCCCTGTTTTATCAAGCAGCACGGCTTTCACTGCCTGGATACGCTCCAAGCTCTCTCCCCCCTTGATCAGAATGCCTTGCTCGGCTCCTTTGCCCGTTCCCACCATAATCGCGGTTGGCGTGGCGAGTCCAAGCGCACACGGACATGCGACAACGAGCACCGCAACGGCAGCGACAATCGCGATAATCCACGGATTGCTTGCGCTCATCATACTCGCGGTCTGCACACCAATATGAAAGACATTGGTCAGGATAGCCCATACGATAAAGGTGAGTGACGCAATGACTAACACCGTCGGGACAAAGATGCTCGAAATGGTGTCCGCGATACGCTGAATAGGAGCCTTCGATCCTTGCGCTTGCTCAACCATACGCACAATACTTGCCAGAACCGTGTCGGACCCCACTTTTGTTGCCTGGACGTGGAGCAGTCCACGCTGGTTCACAGTTGCACCGATGAGCACGTCACCAGCACCTTTGTCAACAGGAATGCTTTCACCTGTAATCATCGACTCATCAACGGATGAGGAACCGGAAAGGACCTTGCCATCAACCGGAATCTTCTCGCCGGGGCGCACAACCAGTTCATCACTCACCTGCACCTGTTCAATCGGCAGTTCGATTTCTTGCCCGGCACGCAGAACATGGGCAGTACGTGCTTGCAAACCAACTAACTTCTTGATGGCGTCGTTTGTTTGCCCCTTCGCACGTGCTTCCAAGTACTTGCCCAGAAAGATCAGTGTCACGATGAGTGCAGTGGTATCGTAAAAAGTGACACCACCAACAATATTCGGAAAGAAGGTCGCAACCACGCTCAGTACATACGCGGCTGTCGAGCCAAGCGAAACCAGCGTATCCATGTTCGCGCTGGCATGACGCAGTGTCTTGATCGCGCCTCGATGAAACTCCCATCCCACGATAGCCCAGATAGGTGTTGTCAAGACAAGGAGCAGGATGTTTTCACCTGGGAAACGGTTCATAAAGAACATACCCAGAATCACGACAGGAATGGAGAGGGCGATACCCAGGATGAGTAGATTGCGCTTTCGCACAATTTCCGCCGCCTTACGCGCATTCCGCTCATCTTCTTGTTGTGTGCTCAGCGATACTCCAGGTGCAGGACGAGATACGCTCGTCTCTTGTATTGAGGATACTGTTTGTGGAGCAGGTTGCTCAACTGACGTTGCTTTGTAGCCAACCGCCTCGACCTTCTGCACCATTTGCGCTACCCCCGTCTGTTCGGGATCGTATGTCACGGTTCCACGCTCGGTAGCGAGATTGACCTGTGCATCTATCACCCCAGGCACTTTTTTGAGACCCTTCTCAATACGCATCGCACAAGAGGCACACGTCATGCCTTCAAG
>CAXUIS010000438.1:2456-3567 GCA_964250915.1 uncultured Ktedonobacteraceae bacterium
GCACACGTCATGCCTTCAAGGGCGAAGGTAGCTCGACTCTCTCTCTCTTGTGTTTGCTCTTGAGGAATATCTGTATAGTGTTCTATAGAACGCTTGGCTTCTGTCGCCATCGTAGTCACCTCTTGTCTTCGGTTTGACATTACCTTACCCCCCTGGGAGGGGTATGTTTATAGTATATACTACGATGTCAAGGGTGTCAAAATCGTGCGGAACCAAAGAAGCATCTAGTAACAGAAACTATCAAGAATGTTCTCGCCAAACGTTTTGCCACAGCCCCCCATGAGATACAAGCTGTAACTAAGAGAGAGCTTGTAAAATTCCAGTAGTTTCTTGCGCGCGAAACTACCTTAAAACAAGGATCTATGTTGAATGAACTCGTTCAATATAGATCCTTGTTTAAGGGACACGGCTCTGTCATGCTCTGTGTTAAAAGTTCCTAGCGATAGGGGCTTATCAATAACAGCGATGAGGCATGAGTCGCAAAGGCAACCCACACTTGTGGCAAGACGCCACTGATTAACGTTCCAATACCAAGCAGTAGCAGCGCGACACGCAAAGGTTGTGGTTCACGTTGAAGTGGTTTCTCATGAGAGGGACGGAGATATAACGGCACCAACACACGAACGTAGTAAAACAAGGACAACCCGATATTCAACAGCATTACCACCGCTAACCATACCCATCCTCCGCCAATAGCTGCATTGAAGAGTAGCACCTTCCCCACGAAGCTCCCAAAGGGTGGAAAGCCAGCTAGAGCAAGCATACAAATAGCTAACACGGCCGCTGAAAGTGGTAATCGTCGTCCGAGTCCTGCGAATTTCGTCAGGTCATCTGAGCCGACCTGTCGTTCGATAGCGTCTACTGCTAAAAACGCACCGAGGTTCATAAACAAGTAGACGAGCAGGTAGATGAGCATACCAGGAATGGCGAATGGATTGCGTTGTGCTGCTGCCACACCAACGAGCAAGTAGCCAACCTGTCCAATCGAGGAATAGGCCAGGAGCCGTTTTACACTCGTCTGCCGTAGAGCAAAGACGTTGCCGACAGTCATTGTGACTGCTGCTAAGACCGCGATCAGTTCCGCCCAATGCCCAAGATTGTGCGGAAAGGC
>CAXUIS010000439.1:0-3545 GCA_964250915.1 uncultured Ktedonobacteraceae bacterium
ACGCCCAGTCCAGGGAGAGCGATGGATTCTTCTTGGCCGCTGAATATACGGCTCCGGAATAGCTGTACCGATCTATCACCACTGTGATACCTTGTGCTACAGCGTCTCTGATGCTAGCAGCCGCTTCCCAGCGGTTGGCGGCGAAGAGGAGGTGAATGACATGGTCTTCGACTTGGGTTTCGCCTTTGAGGTAGTTGTCGATGGATTTGCCGATGGGGGTGGTTCTATCTTTAGAGACATATCATCGTTAGCCTGAAGTGCTTGAATATATTATCCGCTTTCAGACTGGCTCGACGAGATGGTCCCATGAACAGTATAGAGGCATGCACATACCTGGAAATCTTATACGCTTTGTATTTCGCCCTTCCTTCTCCAGGGCAGCACACAGCTGCTCACATTGTGTAGATTTCCCGGCACGATCGAGGCCTTCGACCACAATGAGAGCTCCCCGTGATTTATGCCTAGATTTTACCATCATAAGAATTTTTATTTTGCACTAAGAGATCGAAAGCGGTTCCTCATCTATCATTGCAAGGAGAGGCCGTTTTACGACGCGACGCGTTAAGCTCTGTGTGACGTCATAGGCTCTTCCGAGCTTTTAGATGAAACAGTTTTACCATCTCATTACTAGTAGTACTACTTTGATTTCGCCACCACGAAACAACCATCATGCAAGAATCCTGCGAGTCAACACACAGATCAACGCCCATGTGGGTGAATGACGCAAAGCATTGAGTTTTTCAACCTTCAGTTCATGTTGTTCATATACAGCGTTCTCGGGTCTTCTATATACAGGTTCAATTGTGAAACCTCGTGTTTTCCCTCCTGCATACCGCCAAAGATTGTGAATATCATCCCTGCGCCATGAATCGATGACCCTATCAGATAGGTTTCCCAGCGACCTTGATGGGATGAGCCTCTGTATTGAAAACAAACTGGTTGACACCCTGTGACTCCGTCTGCCAAACATCGTCCTAAGAAACCTGTCAATATTTGCAAGTTGACTAAGAAAGGCCGTATTCGAGATGAAGTAAGCTACTTACGGGCGACTGGATCAAGAAGCTATACTTCATCACCTCGGCGAACAGAAAGCTCTCTTGCAAATCTGTCTTCGTCCCTCCACCAGCCGCATTCACGTCGGACACACTACTGAACCCGCTGTCCGTCCGTGTGCTGGCATTAATGGCCACAAATGCGTCCCAGGCCCAGTCCTGGTATGTCGAATTACCAGTCACACGGTAAGCGTAGTAGTAGCTTTCGATGACCTCAGGCCGGAGATCATAAGTGGGGTCGGTGATGTAGAAGCCATTCTTTAGAAAGAAGGCAGCCTGAGTGGGTGGTACGTTCAGCGGATCCCACGAGAATGACTCGGGGCCAATATGCGAAGTTGTGGAAGCATAGGTATCGTGGCAGCCGTCGACGAGTTTCAGGCCGAAGTCGATGTAATCCTGACGCCCAAGCACCTTGCCGCCGAGGATGAAGTTGCCAGGGGCGAAGCAGGCAAGATGCTGAGAGCTGAGAACTTGGCTTTGGTGATTGAATTCAGCAAGGAATGTGATGTCAGGACGAGGCTGTGGGTGGGAGGCCAGGTGGGCGATACTTGAATCGACGGCCCGGATCCAGCGGTCGCGGTACGAGGCGAATCGAACAGGGTCGTAGACGTACATCTTGATGAGATACTCGTAGAAAGAATCGTCGCCACCTTGCCAACCTCCAGAAGCATCGGTGAACAAACCAGTGCTGATGTTCACGTTCGAGCCGATGAGACCAGGGAATGGTTCAGAAGATGCAGGTTTTGGAGATAAGAGGTAAGTTTCGGCACGTTGAGACAGATTGGCATAGAGAGAGTTGGAAGTTAGGTCTGATAGATGTGTCCATTCGAGTACAAGAGTGCCGAATTGAGCTATATTATTGATATCCGGACCGGAAAAGGTTTGCGTATCGATGTTGAGAGAGTTGTAAGGAATGCCAGTATGGGTATTGAATGCAAACTTCAGAGTGTCCGCTAACTTGATTGATTGATTGAGAAGGGCGTCGACATTGGAGCTCTATGGGAGGCATTAGCATCATGTTGCCACCAGCAGTTACAAGTATATAAACTTGCATTTGTTGCCAAACTCGCTAGTGGTCCCTTGAGTAAATCGTACCCAGATAGCATTCCTGCCAGATAACGAATCTATCACATGTCAGAAGCAGCTCGTATGTCCCTATGGCACGACCCACAGTGGTCTCGAATAAGCTAGCCGTAGTAGAGGTCCGCGTAAAGTCAATGGTCGGAATGAAGTTTAAAATCTCTTGCACGATTCCCTGGTTGCGCATTACCAGAGCTGTACTAAGCGCGTCGACGGCGCTGGCTCCCCAACCATTCCTTACACCATGTCAGCTTCCTCTGAAAGAGATCCTAAAGGATTGGACAGACCTAGAATTGCCAAATCCATTTGATACCGGGTGGAGCTCGTCGTTCGGGAAAGCATATTTCTTGTATCCTGTCCATGCATGCACAAAAGCTTCCTGCACGGCATCTGCTCGTGCTTGATTGGGCGTGAGCCTTGGTCTTTGCCTGAACCCTGTGGGCAGTTGTTCAGGAATAACAGGTAGAGCCATGATACCAGTGACTGCCGTACTGGCAACGAGTAGATATGAAGTGAAACGCATTGTGCTAAAGAAGGAGATTGTCGAACACAACCAGGAACGATGGAAGAGTGACTGCCTTTTGCTGTCTCACTTCCTAAAGCTAGAGAAGGAGGATAAAAGACGGCCATGTCCAATAAATAGGAGTGCAGACACTGCAGACTAAATCGATATCCCGAAGAACCAGGACGCACCAAGCAGCACAAGGGAATTGAAAAGACTTAGCCAATTCCGATGACATAGTGTATTCCATTTCTGTCGAACTTCATGTCCAAGATGCTCCTCACAACTCGTCGAGCTGACATTCTCCACGCGCACCGGCGCAAGTGACCAACTTTCCAAGCACGCAGTAGGCGCGGAAAAGGAAGCTGCAGCCAAAATATTGAGACAAACAACTGAATGATCCGCCGAGATCGCTCGCTGAATACCACATCATAGTTATGTAGGTATTCCCAGTAAGAAATAACGAGCATGATCAAGGGAACCACAAGACCAAACTCTTCCCCGCCTTCTCGAAGAGCTGCAGAAGCATACCTACCTACCGTAGACGCAGAACAATCAAAATCCGCTGGTCCACACGAACATGAAGACCATGCCGTGGGCCGTAGCACCGCCAAATGAGTGGTGGAGGTTGATCTGGCGATCTACTACGCAGCACGAGCGGATGGTTTAGCTAGCTTCGGCAGCAAAGCCACCCCCGGGGCTTCTATTGCCCTTCTGAGGAGAAGCCGCTTGACGCCCCGAGACGCACGATCGGATCACCCAACCCGACCCTACACTTCGCGAGTCATTGACCAAACCGGGGCTAGCTGGAAGACTCGATCCATATGCTCGTGCTGATGCTCACGCTCACGCTCACGCAAACCAACTTGATCACCCACCATCGACAACAGCGCCTCCTCCCACCTCATGCC
>CAXUIS010000440.1:0-3523 GCA_964250915.1 uncultured Ktedonobacteraceae bacterium
GCTTCGGTTTCAAGATATCTGCTGTTCCCTTTCATATGTGGGCACCAGATATCTACGAGGGCGCGCCAACACCGGCAACCGCGTTTTTCTCAGTGGGTTCTAAAGCGGCAGGTTTCGCAGCGCTCATCCGTGTCTTCATCGATGGAGGTCTCGGCGGAGTTAACCTCACAACTTTAGTCGTGGTGATTTCGATTATTGCCGTATTGACGATGACGCTTGGTAACTTCGTGGCGGCGGTACAAACCAATGCGAAGCGCATGATGGCCTACTCAAGTATTGCGCAGGCTGGTTACATTCTTGTTGGCTTCGTTGCCAGCTTTGCGAGTGGGCGTTCCGATGGTAATGCAGCCGTATTGTTCTTTATCCTGATCTATGTAGTGACAAATCTTGGTGCCTTCTCTGGTATCATCGCCCTTGGTGATCTGACTGGTGGCGACAGAATTGAAGACTTCCGAGGTCTGGCGAGACGCTCACCGCTCCTGGCGGCAGGGACAGCGGCATGTCTGGCTTCACTTGCTGGTATTCCACCCTTAGCAGGTTTCTGGAGTAAGGTTATCATCTTCAGCACTGCCTGGGGTCTCGGCCTGAATTGGCTTGTCATTATCGCCTTGCTCAACAGCATTGTCTCGCTTGTCTACTATGGGCGTATCATCAAGTCTATGTACTTCGATGCTCCGCTCAAGCAGGACCGCTTGACGACGCCAATTGGTCTCGGCACATCCATCACGTTTGCCGCCGCCGCTCTGGTTATCCTGACGGTTGCTGCACAGTTTATCATCAATGCTGCAACACCGGCGGCGAGCAGCTTGTTGGCGTTTTTGTTGGGAAGGTAGATATAGGCATACTTTAAACGACTAACGGACGCCCACAAGGGGCTACCCTACTATACACCGCTTTTGCGTGCTTCGCACGCCGGATATAGTAGGGTAGCCCCTTGTGGGCGTCCGTTGTTTCTACGTCAAACAGGGTTGCACGTATTTGAACAGTATGACCCCTTGTGAGCGTCCGTGAGTCCCCATATTCAACAAATTGTCCGTTCCCTCAAGAAATCTCAATACTATCCTTCCCATTTGAAGTTTGCAACCCTACCCAAGGCGTATCTTGAGTTGTATCTGTCTCCATATGAAAAACACCGTAGGTTGGATTGAACGGAACTTGCATGAAGGATTTTGCTTGTATGCTCATAGAAGTTGCTGTAGTGCTGGATGTAGGTTTGGAAAAGGCGACGAGTAATTGATCCCCTGCATGTATTGCGCTGAAGGTGCAAATGTTTGTTGTGTGTTGTGTCTTATTGCTACTATTGGTCGCTACCATAACATATCCATAATTGGTACGCAGACGGGCAACTTGAGGCCGTAGAAGGCTCCAACGTGTCACTTGCCAAGATTTCTGGGCAACATCTACTGTTTGGGCCGAGGATTCAAGTAGCTGTAAATCGTTTCCGAAGGACGCATTTTTGGAAGCCACTCGTTCGGGCAGAGAAGAGACAAGGTACAGGTGAAACGGTGCTCCGCCGAGGCGAGACGGTGTATTCACAAGTGTTGCGTTGGCGAATTGTTTGACCAATGCGTCGGCGAGTGCGCTATGAGGTCCCACTAACAAAACAGCAGGCCCGTTTGCTATATTGGGCAAGACGAGGCAGCGCGAGGCATCAAAGAGTGTTGTGGGAGTGTGCATCTGTTCACTCAGATAGCCTAGAGCTGTCTGTGTTGCCTCATCCGTTGTGACGTAGACGTGATGAAGGCGATGAGCTTGTGCGAGCGAATCAGCATCGTTTAACGCTTGTTGCAGAGAATGAAGGTCATTATGGTAGGGCGTAAACGTGTCGTTGCTACTATTGCCATATTTTGTATCCAGTAGCCATGCTGTACTTCCTAACGTTTGTGTTGCAATAAGCAAGAACGCCAACCCATAGAAGACAAAGCGTGTTTGATAAAGCCAACCCTTTTGCTTTCGCAGCCAATTTACTATGTGTGCGAAGAAGATACCTACGAACACAAATGGTCCAGGAAGCAGCATAAAGAAATACTGTGTGTGCAGGTCAATCGCGTGACGCGACAGGATAAGCAACGGCACAATCTGCCATACCAGGAGTAGAATCAATCCACAGCGATAACGATCTGCTTGTAAAGAATGCAGGGAGACCGCAAGGACCTGCCCTACATGTTTACGAGCGTTCGATGTGTAGGGGAGACCCTTGCGGTCTCCCTGCATTCCCTGTTCCCCTCTTTCATCTCTCCCTCTTGTATCTGCTTTCATCTCTCCCCATAGTCGAGGGACTATTAATGCAACTATAAGCGAGAGCAAACCAAGAATAACAAGAGCTGGCATTGTATATTGTAACCAGGAGAAAATCAGTGCCAGCCTATGAGGAAGAACATGCTTGTCGCTTAATAACGGTTGGTAGGGAGTAAGAAAGCCCTGATAGAAGTTGAGTGCTTGTCCATCTATTCGAGCATGTTGCTTTGCAAGTGTGAGCACAGTATGCAGGTCAATGAAATGGGTATAGACCTCCCAAAGAAGATATGGGAAGAAAACAATTACCAAGCCCACAACGGCAAAGGCAAGATCACGCCAACGGAATGTATGAGGAGCAAGCAACAGCGCAACTACTAATGGTATAGCAAGAAGCACTGTAATTTCATGCATTTGATAGAGAATGCCTAATAAGAGCAATGCAGGAAAAAGCCAGCCCTTGTGTCGCTCGACAACACCATAGAAAAGTGCGAAAAAGAAAAGTAGTATGAATGGTGGCATCAGATTAGGCTGCCAGATAAAGCGTGCATAGACAAGTGGTTTAAATGCAATTGCGTACAATAACGCTGCTATGGTTCCCGCAAGGCGTCCATAATAGCGTCTTGTAAAAAAATAAGTAAGTAGGACTGCAACCGTCGTACAAAGTGCTACAAGGATGGCACCACTAAGTGGACTTGGACTGAGAAGTGCAGGAAGTGTAAAGAGATAGATTACGCCCGCCGGATGAGCGATGCCGATAGAGGCTGTATTGCTTGTGGTCGGAAGCAGACCATGCGAAATTGCGTCGTGTGCCATCCGAAAAAGAATAGCCTGATCCTGGTCGAACTCAGTTGTGTTGAGCTGGTAAAAACGGAGAAATCCAGCTATCAGCACAAGAGGATACAGTTCCCACGTGCGAAGCCAGTCAAGCACCATTGAACGAGGTTTTGTTTTTTGAGGAACGGTTTGTATTACATCTTGTTCTAACAAAACGAAAAACTGCTTTCTTGTAGAAATTTAATGTGTGATTAATATGCACGTATTATAGGTTCTCTTGCATGCCCCGTCAATTGTATGGGTTTTATTCTTTAATGTAACAAAACGATGAGGACACAGATTGTAGTAGTCTGTCAAAGTACATTTGGGACCGAAACCAGGGCGCCCGCAAGGGGACGCCCCTCCCATATGACATGGCTCCTCATGCGCGTTCGCATATGGGAGGGGCGTCCCCTTGCGGGCGCCCTTGCCCCAGCCACATCAAGATTGACAGTCTAGTAGGGACCGATGT
>CAXUIS010000441.1:0-3485 GCA_964250915.1 uncultured Ktedonobacteraceae bacterium
TGTAAAGCATCCATGTGTTCCAGGAGTGGCAAGATATACTTACGGCTCGCATTCAGCGTGTCCCGTGCCTCTGCAACCGTCATGGTCGCATGGATGCTCAGATAGTCTACTAACAGTGTTAACGCTTGTGTGTAGGTTTCTTGAAGAAAGAGTACGCCATCGCCCAATTTCACGAGTCGCCTCTGCTCTATCAACGCGTTTATGATCTCGACGCTTGCCAAAGCATCCGCTTCGCTTCGCACTGGCGGTGTATATGGGTTTTCAGCAAAGACTCGTAACACCTGTTCGACCTTTTGCTGTTGAGTTGGTGTAAAATGCGGCGTAAAACCAGGAAGACGTATAAGTCCACCTCCAACTCGCCCTGTATCAGCAACTACCTGCAACACACCTTCCTCTTGAAGTTGGGCAAATACATCACTCGCCATTTTTGACGTAAGGTTTAAGCGTGACCGCCATTCTTCTTTTGAAAGTCCACTGCGTAGCGGATAGTGCTGGTGCTGCTCTTGTACCAACCGAACCGCCTCTTCTACCAATAGCTCCCAGATATGTTGAGCAAACCAGAGCGTACCAACCTGTTTCACTCTTCCTTCTGATAACAACGTCTCTAGTATCTGTAACGTCACATCAACGGCTAAATTACTCTGCTTCGCAGCATCTATCAGTTCGTAACCGACGAGTCCTTGTTTTGCTCCTGCTACCTTTGTAGACGCTTTTGATGTGCCAGAAATCGCGCGCACAGTGCGCCGATCAAGTGCTGCAAGTACAAGTTCCTCTGGTGTGCCCTGTGATAGACGCTCTAGCACGCTTACAACCTGCTCCTGAAAACGTTTATGGTAGCGTGGTGCGACATCCACCACTTCGCCTCCCCCAATGGTCAAGCTTGGTGAGGGGATACGCAAAATAAAGCGGTCACGCCGCGCCAACACCGCGGGCGAGTTCAGACGCAATTGGACCCATGCACTCTTTCCAGGTTGGAGTTCTTCGACATCCAGCAAGCGCACCTTCGCGGGTATTTCTTGTGACTCAATATAAAGGTCAACTTGTGTATTATGTGTCAGAGGTCGTGGTGCATCGGCGAGCAGGTCAATACGAGCGTCAAATAACAGTGTTGTACGCACCTGCCCTGGTAAGACAACGACATTTCCGCGAGTCAAGTCGGAGCGTGGGACATTGGTAAGGTTCATAGCAACACGACTTCCTGGTTGGGCTTGCTCGACCTGTCGTTTGTGAGTTTGCAGTGTGCGAATACGTGTGTGCAGTCCCTGTGGTAGTATCTCAACCTCTTGCCCGACCTTAAATCCACCATCAAGAAGCGTCCCCGTGACCACAGTACCAAAACCAGTCATGCTAAACACCCGATCAATCGGCAGGCGTGGACGTGCGATATTCTGGCGTTCCTGCTCTACATCTAGCACGCGGTCAAGTTCCACCAATAGTTCTGGTATGCCTTGCTTTGTATATGCTGAGACCGGAAGAATGGCGGCCTTGGCAAGTGTTGTAGGTTTGAGGTGTTCGACGATTTCTTCTCGCACCAATTCCAGCCATTCCTCATCCACCAGATCAGCTTTTGTGAGCGCAACGACACCGCGCCGCACACGTAGCAGGTCAAGAATGGCAAGATGTTCGCGTGTTTGTGGCATCACACCTTCGTCGGCTGCAACGACCAGTAGAGCCGCGTCAATACCACCAACACCCGCCAGCATATTCTTGATAAAGCTTTCATGCCCTGGCACATCGACAATGCTGACCTCGCGTCCACTTGGAAGCATCAGCCATGCGAAACCCAGGTCAATCGTCATGCCGCGCTCTTTTTCCTCCGCCAAACGGTCCGGGTCGATGCCTGTCAGCACCTTGACCAGCGTCGATTTGCCATGATCGACATGGCCCGCCGTTCCAATACAACTCATGATCTGCTCTCTTATCTACAACATACTAGGATACTATTCTTCACAGTATATCATGGCAGAGCACGAATAACATGGCTCATCGTATATCAACCAGTTTCGATTTGTGTACTCTCTATACTACAAATAGATGGAGTGTGCAGAATACAACAAGCACAATTATTTCTTGTCTCAACACAAGCCCATCCAACATCATAGTAGAACATTGTTAATAAAAACAGAGACATTAAAAGGAGTACTTAGTTATGGGCCAAATTCACGTAAACACAGACCTGATGCGTAACCTCGGCAACATCTTTATCAGCCTCAATGAGCAGATCAACAATCAACTTGAGCCACAAATCGCTCATGCGGCCGCAGAGCTTGAGAGTGACTGGGTTGGAGTCAGCTACCAGCACTTCAACGAAGTCCTGATTCAGTGGCGTGCGACCATTGCCCAACTCACCACACATGGTGAAGAACTGGGTCAGCATTTGCAGCATACCGCCCAACTCTTCGAGCAAGCGGATAACAGCCTCGTCTAATAGGGACCACATTTTATCAACGGGTGCCCACAGGAGGCAAGACTCTTCCAAAGACAAAGAACATTACACGTATACACAACGGACGCCCACAAGGGGCGTCCCTACTATACGACCATACGTGCTCTGCATGTCATGTATAGTAGGGACGCCCCTTGTGGGCGTCCGTGCGTCTCCACCTCCGACACATTTACGCGCATTTAGACAGTATTACCCCTTGTGGGCGTCCGTGAGACTTTAGTTATGTCATTAGATCGAGGCTAAGGCGCAGAGCATGATCGACCTTTGTAAGTTCTTCGAGTGTAATGGAGCCTCGGCGACGGAGAAGACGTGTTTTCTCAATGGTCATGACTTGCTCACATTTTACATCAGTGGAGTCGGTCAGGCCGTTTTCTTCGTTGGGGGCGATGCGGACATGCAAGGGAAGTTCACGCTCGGTACGACTCATAGAGGCGACAATGGTTAAGGGATACGCGGAAGAGGCGTTCCCTCTATCGTTTTGGATGATTAAGGCTGGTCGTGTGCCTTGTTGCTCAGCACCGCGACCTGGGGACCAATTCACGTCCCAAATCTCACCGCGACGTGGGCTTGGTGAACCTTCATGTTGTCTATGGCTGGGCTGTGTCTGCCTGGCCTCACTACTCATGCGCTATGCAACCATGCCTTCAGCACTGGCATGGAAAAAGAATTGGGCTTCTTCAAGGGTATCAGGGATGGCTCCGAGGTAGGCGTAGGCGTCGTCAAGAGTTGAATTGAGAGAGGAAAGGGCTTGTTCACGCTTCTGAACAATCGCTGATTTGAGTTGCTGGTAGTTATCTTGTCTCATGATTTCCATAATTGTTTCCACGACATCTCCTAACGATGATTCTAGTTCAACTGCAAGAGCCTTTAGCTCTTTATGTTGCGTCGAGGGGATTTGGATCGATTTTCGGACGAGGTTCTCATGACGATAAAAATCTGTATGGACGACAGCCATGAAGATGCCTCCTATTTACAAGACGACGTATATCTCTTCTCTTTCCATTGTACTTGCCTTGTTGCCAATTGTCAATAAAAATAA
>CAXUIS010000442.1:0-1838 GCA_964250915.1 uncultured Ktedonobacteraceae bacterium
AGGGGCATCCCCTTGCGGGTGCCCTTGCTTTTGTCAAATGTGCTTTGACGGTCTAGTAGCTCATCAAGATCATGGGTTAGTCTCGCGCTATACTCCTTACGAGCTTGCTCAGCTAAATGCTCCAAAAAGGTTTCAGACTTGGGATGAATAAGAAGTTCATTCCAAACTTCCTCGATTTTAAGCTCCTCAAGGATAAACGGTGCAATCAACTCTTGCTCTGCTTCAGGTTGTTGCTGTGCAAGTTCAAAAGCTCTTTGTAAGACTTCTATCATGAATGGCTCCTCTTTTTTGTGCTAGCTCTCAATATTGGCTTGGGTTCTCAGGATAAAAATGTACTATACTGAGTATAGCATTTGCTATCAGGAAAAAAGGAGTTATATGCCCTATGCCGAAAATTACAACCAAGCAAGAACTCATAGATTATTTTGCGGAGAAGAGTCAGCGCACACATGAAGGTAGTTCATATATCGAAGCGGTAGTCTCAGTATTGATGCTGCTTGATGAGACTGACAATATTCAGGAGATCAAGTCAACCGTGCGCGGCATGAACCGCGAGAAGTTGGCAGAAATACAGCGCACAGAAGATATTGCGACACGCATTGAGCAACGCAAGCAGTTGGCAGTCTACGACGATTGCCTCACACAACTACGCGGCATACCAGTAAGTTAGTTTTCAAGAGCAAGGGCACTCGCAAGGGGATGCCCCTCCCATATATTGTGACTTCCCAAACTTGTTCGTGTATAGGAGGGGCATCCCCTTGCGGGTGCCCTTGTACTGATATTTGAGAAGAAAACTACAAAGGACGGAGACCCTCATTTATGGAGACGGCAGACAAGGGTATTCTTACAAGCGAGTCACAACCAGTAGTAACAAAAGGTATTCCATCGCTTCTCAAGCGTTCTCCGTTGATTACAATGGTGGCTCTCTTCTATATTTTGCTGTGGAGTTCGGCCTTCATCGCTACAAAAGTTGGAGTTACACATAGTCCACCACTCACACTCCTCGCTGCACGCTTTCTCACAGCCGCCCTCATTATGGCACTACTTGCATGGATATTGAAACTACCATTACCACAGGGACGTGCGGCATGGGGACGCTTGGCCCTGTTTGGACTCCTCAACTCCGGTCTCTATCTTGGCTGTAACTACGAGGCATTGCGCTATCTTTCCGCAGGTATGGGGTCGATTATCTCTGCTACGAATCCGCTTCTGCTCACTCTTATAGCTCCAATTGTCTTGCGTGAACGCTTGACATGGTGGCGCGTACTTGGCTTGATTCTCGGCTTTGGTGGAGTACTTTTTGTGATGGGTGCAAGGCTCACTGGAAACAGCCACCTTGATACGGTTGGGGGTATGATCACATCATTTCTCGGTACCGCATGTCTTGTGGGTGCGACGGTGTTGTACAAACGCTATCCGCCCCGTGAACACGCATTTGTCGTCAACGCGGTACAACTGGGTGCAGCAGGTCTTGTGCTCCTTATTCCAGCGTTTCTTTTTGAGCATCCAACTCAAGTTCACATTGATATGCCACTCATTGAGTCGTTTCTCTATCTCGTCCTGGTCATCAGTATTGGGGCATCGTTACTCTGGTTCTGGCTCTTGAAGCAAGGTGAGGCAAGCACCGTAAGTTCCTATTATTTTCTCACGCCAATCTTCGGGCTTGCCCTTGCCGCGCTCCTACTAGGCGAACCCTTTGGGCTACGTGATGCATTTGGATTGGTTGCAGTCGCGGCAGGCATTGCGCTGATTAATCGGCCAGTACGTGTAGCTACTCGAAAATAGCTTTAACGAGGTGGTATGTCACAAAAAGAGATGGCACATGCCATCTCTTTTTG
>CAXUIS010000442.1:1848-3468 GCA_964250915.1 uncultured Ktedonobacteraceae bacterium
ACAACCCGCCTCCGTACCGATTGTTTTTTTTTCAGTGACATACCACCTCGTTATACTAACCCAATCCTTGTCTCTAACTCATCGGCGACACTGTAGGGGTCACGTTCACGTCTGGCGATATCGTCGATGAGTGCATTCCACTCTTCCTCACTGACCTTCGCCTTAAGTGTGTCCATAACTGTATGTAGAATCAGAGCGTGCAGTTCGCTCCGTACCTGACGTTGTGCGCGTTGTAGAAGCATACCGCTTGTATTGAGATATTCTTGGTGCTGCTGCATGGCATCAACGACCTGCGCGACCCCTTCATCTTTCAAGGCCGACGTTTTGAGAATTGGAATACGCCAAGATGCTTTACGCCGGTTTGAGTCGAGGCTGAGCATCATCGCCAGTTCCGCGACGGTTTGGTCCGCGCCAGGCTTGTCGGCCTTACTCACTACAAAGACATCCGCGATCTCCAGAATACCGGCTTTGATTGCCTGGATATCGTCACCCATGCCAGGAGCACTCACCACGATCACAGTTTGCGCGGTACGCATCACCTCGACCTCGGCCTGTCCCGTACCTACTGTTTCGATGATGATGGGGTCATAACCTGCGGCATCCATTGCACGAACGACATCGCGTGTTGAGGAAGCCAGACCACCAAGATTGCCCCGACTTGCCATGCTACGAATAAACACATTGGGGTCGCCGGAGAGTTCCATCATACGAATGCGATCACCCAGAATCGCCCCACCAGTAAAAGGACTCGTCGGGTCAACCGCTACGACACCCACCTTATGGTCACGCTTGCGTAATTCGCGCACGAGGCGCGTCACTAAGGTACTTTTACCAGCACCTGGCGAGCCTGTCACACCTACGATATGTGCATGACCCGCGGCTCGATGCAGTTCAGCGAGATAGCGATGCGCCACAGGCGACTCGCTTTCAATCAGTGTCACCATACGAGCGAGGGCGCGACGGTCCCCCTGAAGAAGACGTTCCACAATATTTTGCACACTACACCTATACTTCGACGGTCAGACGGTCGGTCTGCACGTTCTCGCGCACAAATTTGATGATCTCTTCCGTAGAGGTGCCGGGACCAAAACAACCCTTGATGCCCATTGCCTTAATTGCTGGAATATCCTCATCAGGTAGAATACCGCCAGCCGCAACCAGTACATCATCAACCTCATTTTGTTTCAGCAGGTCCATCACTTTAGGAAAGATTGCCATGTGCGCACCAGAAAGAATACTCATAAGAATTGCATCCACGTCCTCCTGAATAGCCGCTTCAACAATCATTTCAGGCGTCTGGCGAATACCCGTATAGATCACCTCCATACCTGCATCGCGCAATGCACGCGCAATTACCTTCGCCCCACGATCATGTCCATCCAAGCCTGGCTTAGCCACCAGGACGCGTATCGGTCGAGCATCAGTAGACATATTGTAGTCAACTCCTTTGTCGGCTTCTTAGGGGTGTGCTAAAGCAGACCCGTACAAGACTTGTATTCCCACACCCGTCGGCTTCTTAGGGGTGTGCTAAAGCAGACCCGTACAAGACTTGTATTCCCACACCCGTCGGCTTCTTAGGGGTGTGCTAAAGCAGACCCGTACAAGACTTGTATTCCCACA
>CAXUIS010000443.1:0-3437 GCA_964250915.1 uncultured Ktedonobacteraceae bacterium
TATTCTCTTTAATAATATTTTCATTTATGTAAACATGTGATACTATCTATCATAACCTATTTTCATTGTACGAAACATGTTTTATCTTATTTGTTGTTTTGTGTTGTGTAGAATGTATAGAAGTACAAGGGACATTTTTATGGGTAGCAATCAAGTTTTACATGTGAATATTCCAACGCCGAAGGGCCATCTCGAAGCTATTCTCAAGCCAGAGGAAGAGGGGTCGCAACCATTGTACGCTGGCCTTGTGTGTCATCCACATCCACTTGGTGGTGGGACGATGCATAATAAGGTGGTGTTCAAGGTCGCGCAGACACTGCAAAGTCTGAACATTCCCGCGTTACGTTTCAACTTTCGTGGTGTTGGGCATAGCACAGGAACCTACGATGAAGGTCGCGGTGAGATGGATGATGTACGTTACGCGTTGGAGTTCTTGAGTCGCCGCTATCCAAGTGTTCCCGTTGTGCTTGCAGGTTTCTCTTTTGGCTCGTTTGTTGGTCTGCGTGTCGCGGCACATGATGACCGTGCACAGGCTATGATCGGGCTAGGTGTGCCTGCTAAGTGGTTCGAGGGCGATACATTGCAGGGCTGCCACAAACCTAAGTTGCTGATACATGGCACACAGGACGAACTCGCGTCCTATGAGCTTGCGATGCAGTGGTTCGAGCAGGTGCCCGCGCCTAAAAGCATGATTGCCGTTGAGGGTGCCGATCATTTCTTTCAGGGCCGTCTCGAAGAGGTACAGGCCATCATCGCAAATTTTGTGCATACCCTCGTTGTGTAAAAAAAGTCCTGTACGGGTCTGCTTCAGCACACCCTCTCGCCACGCATAAATTTAGAGAACATAGCCAAGCATTTCAACATCCTCTTACATTCGTACGTGGCGAGAGGGTGTGCTGAAGCAGACCCGTACAGGGGTTATGCTTCTACATTTGGCATAGCTGGTACGGCGGGAACCTCCATGCTCAAGCCGATGACGCGAAGTTTCTTTTTGAGCGATTCTTGCGCATAGCGTAGAGATTGCCACGGATCGCCACCGGCAGCGAGAATAGTGGGTATCTGTGTGGGATCGGGCGCGAGGGATTCCATGGCGATAGGCGCGTATTTGTTGAGCGCGTCATGAATGATATGAGCGTTCGCTGCATCGCGCTGAATCATGTCTCGTAAGAATTTGACGCCAAAGACGACGTGCCGCGACTCATCACGCGCAACGGCAGTAAAGCCGCCTCGAAATGCTGGAAAGGTGTTCGTTTGTCGGTACGTCTCTAGCATGCTGCGCTGTCCCGCCAGAGCCATCATGCCTTCGATCACGACATGATAGAGCGTCACACCCTCGATGAGATGTGCTAGTTGTGCAGGTTCTCTACGAATGCGGTCCGATACATTGTTGAGCGCATCGACCAGGATATAGCGTAGATGATCGTTCATGCTCTGGCTTACAACCGCAAGAGTCTCCTCTAAGCGTCCATAGTCGATGCCGAGTGCTTCACCGAAGAAACGTGAGAAAAAGACAGTGTGGCGTGCCTCATCGACCAGTTGCGTTGTGACAAACATGCGCATCTCGTCATCGGGCATGGCGGTAATGTAGGGTGCAAGCGTATTGGTGACGCATTCCTCGCCCTTGAAAAAGGCCGATAGCCCGAAGAGACGCATACGCTGCTCTTCTGCTGGCATAGCCTGCCATTGAGCGCGGTCCGAGGCGAAGTCGATATCTTGCGCTTTCCACTGCTGGCGTTCCCAACGGTAATACAATTCACGATATGTGGGGAGATGCACCAAGCCCTCGTCGATAATGTTCATTACATTGTCGATAGGAGTTTGCTGTAGTTGTGTCAGAGAAGCATTTTCAATAGGCATATCAATGGACATTGCGTTTCCTCAACTCTTTCTTGTCTATCTTGCCAATCGCGTTACGGGGAAGTGCATTGACAAACTCAATCTCTTTTGGCGTCTTATAGTTCGCCAGTTTTTCGCGGCAATAGGCCATAAGCGTGTCGGCATCGACGGGAGTGCGTGTGACGACGTAGGCTTTGACCTCCTCACCCATACGTTCGGAGGGGATACCGACCACTGCCGCCTCGATAACGGCGGGATGTGTGGCAAGTACCTCCTCGATATCGCGTGGATAGATATTGAAGCCACCGCGAATAATCAGGTCTTTTTTCCGCTCTACAATGTACAAGTACCCATCTTCATCGAAGCGTCCCATGTCGCCTGTATGCAGCCAGCCGTTGCGTAATGCTTCTTTCGTCTCGTCAGGCATATTGTAATAGCCTTTCATGACGTTGGGACCGCGTGCCACAACCTCGCCTATCTCGCCCATAGGCAGAGGCGTATCGTGCTCATCGACAACCTGTATCTCAACATCCGCGAGAGGTTTGCCAACCGAACCAGCTTTACGTACCATATCTGACCCATGCCCTGTTAGTGCCGCACTTCCCTCAGATAGACCATAGCCTTCACGTATCTTGCAGCCAAACTTCTGCTCGAAGCCTTCTAAGATGTTGACTGGCAAGGGTGCCGAACCGCTGACACAATACTGCAAGCTGCTTGTGTCATACTTCTCCGCATCCGGTGTATAGAGCAGGGCTACGAACATGGCAGGTACACCTGCGAATGCAGTGATATGGTGACGTTCAATCGCCGAGAGGACGGCGGTTGTATCAAAGCGAGGATGCATCACTGCTTTGGCACCAGAGATATAGAAAACGTTTAACGCGACAATACCAAAAGCGTGTGCAAGCGGTAAGATCAGAAGTTGCGTATCTTCGCTCCTCTGCTCATATTCAGGTCCACGTCCACCTATCGCGTTGGAGACAAGGTTACGATGTGTAAGCATCACCCCCTTTGGACGCCCCGTAGTGCCGGAGGTATATAGAATAACAGCGGTATCATCAGGGTCTGGTGAAATACCGTCCAGATGCGTCATGTACTGCTCTTCCTTGCCAAGTCCCTTTGCCACAACATCAGTATATGCGAGTACTTGTGGCATACCACTTGTGGCAGGATTTTCTTCGGATGTAGCTATATCGGTGCTGATGATATAGTGCATAGTTGGCAGATCAGTGAGCGCACTGTGTAGCAGTGGTAGGAGTAATGCACTGGTGAAGATAGCTTTCGCGCCGGAGTTTTCGGCAATGAAACGAATTTCAGGTGCTTTTAGCAAGGGTAAAACAGGAATGATGACGGCTCCGGCACGGGCAATCGCCTGATACCCAATCACGACCTCTGGTCGGTTGGGCATCATCATCAACACGCGGTCCCCTGGTGAAATGCCGAGTGAGCGAAGGCCAGCTGCGAGCTGTGTTGCCTCCTTTGCAATCTCGATATTGGTATATTCGCGTACCGTTTGCTGGTCTTCATAGAGGATTTGTAGGAACGGACCAAAGCGGGAACAATTGTAGATGGCAAGGTCATACAGAACGTGGAGGTCCGCG
>CAXUIS010000444.1:0-3412 GCA_964250915.1 uncultured Ktedonobacteraceae bacterium
TGTGCATACTGGCTTAATCTCATGTCCCTATTCTAGCATAAAAGGGAATGAATGTTAATATTTATCGTTGCTGCAAACGTCCCACGATGATGTTCACTAGTTTCGTACAACAATATTTACCAAGCGACCAGGAATGTAAATCACCTTTTGCACGGTGGAGTCACCAATAAATGGCGCAACCTTGGTGTTGGTCAACGCTGTTTTACGCGCCTCGTCCTCGCTAATACTTGCAGGAACTTCGATGCGCTCACGCACCTTCCCGTTGACCTGTATCACCAGCGTAAACGTGCTGTCCTGTGTCATTGCCTCATCATAGACGGGCCACTCCGTTGTATGAATGCTCGTCGTATGACCTGTCTGATGCCACAGTTCCTCGGTGATATGTGGTGCCATCGGTGCCAGCAGTTGCATCATCGTCTCCAACGCCTTACGATAGGCGGCAGTACGTACCACCGGCTCGTTTTGTTGTTTGACCAGCACGTTGTTTGCTTCCATCAGAGCCGCCAGTGCCGTGTTGAAGCGGAAATGGCTGATATCTTCGGTGACGCGCTTAATCGTCTTATGGCGCAGTTGTTCGATGGCTTTACTCTCGGTAGTCTCTTTTGTATCGACATTGCCCTCAACCCAGCCTTCGCTGACGACATTCCAGACGCGATTCAGGAAACGCCATACGCCCTCCAGGTTTTCCGCTTTAAACGAGCCACCCGCGTCGAACGGTCCAATAAACATCATGTAACAGCGTACTGCATCGGCACTGTACTTCGAGACATAGATGTCAGGAGCCTCGACGTTACCACGCGACTTCGACATTTTTTGTCCGTCGGACCCCAGGATCATGCCTTGATGGAACAGGCGTGTAAATGGTTCGTCGAATGTCAGGTGTCCCATATCACGCAGTGCCTTGGTGAAGAAACGCGAGTACAGCAGATGCAGAATCGCATGTTCGATACCGCCTGTATATTGATCGACGGGCAGCCAGTGCTTCATCGCTTCAGGACTCCACGCCTGCTCACTGTTATGAGCATCGGCATAGCGCAGGTAGTACCATGATGAGTCGATGAATGTGTCCATCGTATCAACTTCGCGTGTGGCAGGTCCACCACAGACAGGGCATGTCGTATGCAGGAAGTCTTCCTCGTAGCGCAGAGGTGACTCGCCCGTTGACTTGAACTGCACATGCTCTGGCAGATGTACGGGCAGTGAATCCTCTGGTACCGGAACCGTGCCATCCTTTGGGCAATAAATGATTGGAATGGGGCAGCCCCAATATCTCTGACGGCTAATCAGCCAGTCGCGCAGCCGGTACGTGACCATATGCTTACCAATGCCCTGCTCGTCGATATGCTTTGTGATACGCTGAATAGCCTCACCAGCAGGGGTACCATCGAAAGGACCGGAATTGACCAGTACGCCCAGATTCTCTTTTGCCTCTGTCCAGGTCGCAGGATCGCTCGGCTCCTCGCCCTCGGCGCGAATAACCTCACGAATCTCAATACCAAACTTACGCGCAAACTCGAAGTCGCGCTGATCATGTGCAGGGACGCCCATAATCGCGCCCACACCATAGCCCATCAGCACATAATCGGCAATCCAGACCGGAATTTTCTCGCCGTTTAGAGGATTGATGACATACCCGCCCGTAAAGACGCCAGTTTTGTCTTTCTCGGTACTCATGCGCTCGATTTCGGTCATGCGCTGTGCCTGATAAACATAGGCAGTAACGGCAGCTTGTTGAGCGGGTGTCGTGATCTTCTCGACCCACGGATGTTCAGGTGCCAGCACAAAGAACGTCGCACCATAGATGGTATCAGGACGTGTTGTGAAGACCGGAATCGTCTCTTGTTTGCCGTCAATCTCGGTGCTGAAACGAATTTCGGCACCCTCGCTACGCCCAATCCAGTTTTGTTGCATCGTGATGGTCTTTTCGGGCCATTCGATGTTCTTGAAGTGCAGCAGTTCTTCGGCATACGACGAGATTTTCAGCAACCACTGGTCAATCTCTTTGCGAATGACAACGGTACCGCAGCGTTCGCAGGTTCCATTTGGCAGAACCTGCTCGTTTGCTAGCGTGGTATTGCAGTTGGGGCACCAGTTCGCGGGTGCTTTTGTGCGATAAGCCAGACCGTGCTTATAGAATTCCAGGAACAGCCATTGTGTCCACTTATAATAGTCGGGCAGACAACTCACGATTTCACGCTGCCAATCCCATCGCGCACCCATTGCGCGCAGTTGTTTGCGCATGTTGTCGATATTGCTCAGCGTCCACTCACGAGCCTGAATACCACGCTTGATAGCGGCGTTCTCTGCAGGCAGGCCAAAAGCATCGAAGCCCATTGGTTGCATCACATTGTAGCCACGCATCGCCATAAAGCGTCCATATGTGTCGGCGGACGAGTAATGGTACCAGTGACCCATATGCAGATCACCCGAAGGATAGGGCAGCATAACCAGATTGTAAAACTTGGGTTTGTACGAATTATCCGGCGCATGATAGATTTGTTCGGCCTCCCATTGCGCCTGCCATTTGCTCTCAATCTCTTTAGGATTGTATTTCGTGCGCGTAATCATAAACATATCCTCCATAAGTCATTTCGACCAGGGTGCCCGCAAGGGGACGCCCCTCCCATATAACATTAGTTCCCACATACGTTCGTGTATGGGAGGGGCGTCCCCTTGCGGGCACCCTGGTCCCTTGCCAACAAAAAAAGCCTTTCATCCGCAAAGGGACGAAAGACTCTTCCGTGGTTCCACCCTGATTCATACCATGCACATCAGGATAGGCGTGGTGGACCTGAGGAGGCTCGAACTCCTGACCTCATCCATGCCATGGATGCGCTCTACCAGCTGCGCTACAGGCCCATTATAGAAAATGGTTATCCTGGTTTTGTGCGTGGTATGCACTCATTGTACGCTGTAACGGGCGTCCCGACACGTGCTATGCCATCAGGCTTCACATATGTTGCTCACAGGCGAGTTCGGTTGTGTTCTCTACACGTTATAGCCTTGCACCAAACGACTACTCTCTGGAATTATGTAGGAACGAGACGTACTACTCCTGCTCGTCGCGTTTTGTTCTGTACCTAGAACTATATCATACCTCTTTGCGATTTGCAAGGCATTTTACACGCTGAAACGCAAGAACGTACTGATAATGTGCCAGATACGGGTGGAGATAAGGAGGCTCGAACTCCTGACCTCGGCAGTGCGATTGCCGCGCTCTACCAGCTGAGCTATATCCCCGTGAACAAGGTGTATGATAGCATACTGTCCCCATGTTGTAAAGGGCCTAATTTCGCAAATCGCGCCATGACTCTGTCATAAATATATGTTATTCACAGAATTGAATCCCTGATGAACTGACTCTTCCGCAGCTCTCGTGCTCAACAATTACGAGGAGGATAAAACAGGGAAA
>CAXUIS010000445.1:0-3386 GCA_964250915.1 uncultured Ktedonobacteraceae bacterium
CCGAACAAGTTGTTCAACGACTCGGCGAGTGTTGGATGAGCAAATACGCCCTCTTCCAATACGTTGTAGGGAAGTTTGCCGAGCAT
Organism: uncultured Ktedonobacteraceae bacterium; assembly: GCA_964250915.1. Taxonomy (GTDB): domain Bacteria; phylum Chloroflexota; class Ktedonobacteria; order Ktedonobacterales; family Ktedonobacteraceae; genus JBBQVS01. The sequence goes on from CAXUIS010000445.1 coordinate 87, forward strand.
AGCGATTTGGAGCATCGCCATCACTTCGCCACCGTCCATGCCCAGAATAGCACAACCGAGAATGAGCTTTGTGTCTGGATCAACGAGAACTTTCATTACGCCTCTTGGCTCGTCCACCTCAAGCGCACGTGCGACATAGTTCATAGGCATCTTGGCAACTTTGAAGTTTTTGCCTTGCTGCTTCGCCTCGGTCTCACTCAGTCCAACCCGCCCAAGTTGCGGGTCAATGAACACAGTATAAGGGACGATACGGTCTGCGATGCTCGCCTTGCCATGCTCAATCAGGTTTGTACGGATAATACGAAAATCGTCATAGGAGATGTGCGTAAAGGCTGGTGGACCCTTTATATCTCCAAGCGCATAAATCCCTGGTACGTTCGTCTCCAGGGTATCATTGACCGGAATATAGCCTTTTTTGTTAATCTGCACTCCTGTCGCATCAATGTTCAACTTGTCTGTATTCGGCGTCCTACCTGTTCCAGCGAGCAGGTGTGAACCAGTTAGAGTTTGCTCCCCATCAGGCGTTTTGACAACTAATTGAATTGTGCCGTTCGCGTCTTTTGTGACATGTGATGTATTGGTTTCAAGCAAGACCTCGATGCCATCTTCGCGCAAAATCTTCGCCACTTCCTCTGCGATATCGGAGTCTTCGCGGGCTAGCAACTGCTTGCCACGTTGCACAATCGTGACCTTGCTTCCAAAACGACGGAACATTTGCCCAAATTCTAGTCCAATATAACCGCCGCCGATTACTAAGAGGTGCTCAGGCACAACATCGAGTTCCATAATCGAGGTAGAGTTGAGGTAAGGAACGTTCTCTATACCTTCGATATGTGGAGCAGATGGACGCTCTCCCGCATTGATAAAGAACAAATCGCCAGTAAGTTGTTGTACGCTCCCATCATTGAGATGCACTTCTATAGCTTTGGGAGCGATAAAGGCGGCCTCACCCATGAGCAAGTCTACGTTCTCGGACTTTTCAAGGCGACTCTGACTGCCACTCCGAAAGCTGTTTACGATATCACGTTTGCGCTTCCTGACAACGGTCATATCAACGCTAACGGGTCCAGTATGTACCCCAAAGTCGTCACTACGTCTAGCAACATACGCTGCTCTAGCACTAGCAACCATTGTTTTTGTAGGCGTACAGCCTTCGTTGATACACGTACCACCGACGTGCTCGCGCTCGATGATCGCTGTTTTCTTGCCCGACTGCCCTAAAGCGGTGGCAAGCGGACCGCCGGATTGTCCAGCGCCAATGATAATAGCATCGTAGTGGGTTGTTGTCGCCATGTTATTTTTGCTCCTTAAAACAGGGTGTTATTACGCGAACGAACATATGAAACAGGATACGTTCTTGTAGGGACCAATTTATCGCGTCCAAAGATGCGTTGGGAGGGGGACACGCAGGCATAAGGAATCATTGCCGACAAGTTGCCCCACCCCACCCCTCGGACGCGATAAATCGGTCCCTACTAGTCTGTCAAAGTACATTTGGGACCGAAACTAGGGCGCCCGCAAGGGGACGCCCCTCCCATATGACATGGCTCCTCATGCGCGTTCGCATATGGGAGGGGCGTCCCCTTGCGGGCGCCCTTGCCCCAGCCACATCAAGATTGACAGACTACTACAATGGTGGAAGACGCTGATCCTCTTCCGATGAACTCCGCTGAGTACGTAGTACTGCATGATTTGAGTTGAGTAACACATCCATGATACGTTCTTTGTGCTTCGGTAGCGTGTTTACAGGCATTACGTCTGGCAAGAAATAGCGACACTCACGCGACTCTTCGGTAGCAGTAAGGGTGCCGCCGAGTACGTGACACAAAAAGGTTAGCACTATCTCTTGTTTTTGTGGCTTTGAATAGACGCCCACAAGATGATCTACCTCAACCTCAAGTCCAGTTTCCTCGCGCACCTCACGACAGACGCCCTCTTCGACGGTTTCCCCTAGTTCTAATCCACCACCTGGAAGGTTCCACCAATCAATATCACGTCGCAATGCCAGTAAAATTTCATGTTCTGTATTGAAAATGAGTGCGTACACCGCGATACGAAATTGTCTTGGACTACTAGACGCATCGCCTGCTTCTACCATAATACACCTCTCTTGATGACTTTTTTAAAGCTGATAAACTTTATAAGCATTGTCATGGAGGATTTGCGTAGCGATTGAAAAAGCTTGTTGCTCGTCAAGCTCATCGGCATCAATCATCTCTTGAAGGACTTGCGCAAGCACACTTCTGCCACGAATAGCACCAGCCCAATGCATCTCAGGAATGTTGATACCGTCTGAACTGTACATCAATTTACTAGCGGGTGCAACACTCAGTGCTTGGCGAGTGAATGCAAGCATCTCTAACTTCTCCACAAATGGAATCGTATAGGAGAGGTCAAAATAGACATGCGGGTAGACTGCCGCCAGATATGCACCTAGTTGAGTGTATGGGTAACTCTCATGCAACAGCACAATTGGCATGGTTTGATAGTCGCGCCGTTCTAGCACATCGCGTAAGTGAAGCGGATTGCCGAGCCGCATATCCGTATCATTATCACCATAGCCCGTATGAAACTGAATGGGGACATTTTGCTCTGCGGCTTGTGCAAAAGCGATATGTAGCAAATAGTCAATCAATGGTTTGTGGGCAATGCGAAACTGCTGTTGCTTTTCTACAGCCTCGGTACGTGCTTGTTGAAACGAGCGAGCTGCCTCATCTTTGCTCCATTCAGCTATCTGAAGACCAGTACGATAGGCAACGATGCTTTTGTATGCACAATAACCCTTCGCACGAATATCGCTTATCTCGGCTGAGAAGTGGCTAACAACGTCGTCGAAGTCGCTATACGCAATAACCAGACGTTGCATGAGCGTTTCGAGACGAAACATCATAGCAGTCTTGCAGTGTCCAATCTGGCTCATCTGCTGAGGGGTGTAGCATACGTCAGGAAGTGGAAAAGCTGGATCAAGGACAAGCGTGTCGATATGGGCCGAGGTAATCAAGTGCTCAATCAATGTGTCTGCACTCATACTATTATGTGCTGCGATCACATCGTCTTCGCTCCGTTCACAATTATAGAAGGCGGCAAGTTGGCGAAGCATCCACAGATAGTAAATGGTATTTGGCACATGCTGTTCAGCAATACTCGCGTCGGGTGACTCAGTAAAATAGCCACGAAAGGTTGCAACATCCAAATTTTGGTGCAATAAGACTGGATGACAATGGTTGTCTACGACAGGAATTGTAGTGAAATCAAGCATACAACTCTCCTAGATGATAGTTATCACAGCATAGCACGTTC
>CAXUIS010000446.1:0-3384 GCA_964250915.1 uncultured Ktedonobacteraceae bacterium
TTGCATTTGTGCAACATTCGTCTTATTTCAACAGTATTGCCCACAAGGGGCGTCCGTGGGATTTCCAGAGTGATTGTTAACCTGTATAATCGGTCCCTACAGCGTGCTTACAGGGTCGATATCGACCTCCCAGTCGGGGGCATCGACGACTCGTAACAGCCTATGCAAGTCGGGGCCACGTGCGATAAGTTGCCAGCGATATTTGTTGCGCATACGCTCCATCATGGCGGGTGCGGGACCGACGACATCGGTATTGAGCAGTTGCAAGCGTTCGATCCACTCGTTAAGCCTCTCCGCTAAAAGCAAGGCTTCGTTTTGACAACGATGACGATTTTCGTGGCTGTATGTGAATTTGACGAATTGGCGAAATGGCGGATACCCATAACGTTGCCGCGCCTCAATTTCCGCATTGTAAAATTCATGATAGTCGTGGCGTGAAGCCGCATCGATGCAAAAATGCTGCGGGTTAAAAGTCTGAACGATTACACGTCCAGCTTCAGAGCCACGTCCAGCACGACCCGCAACCTGTGTGAGCAGAGTAAAGGCGCGTTCAGGCGACGAGTAGTCGGGCAGGTTGAGCGCGATATCTGCTGAGACCACACCTACCAGCGTTACCCCTGGTAAATCCAACCCTTTGGCGATCATCTGCGTGCCGATCATGATATCGGCCTCACGATTGGCGAAGCGGTCCAGTAGTTGCTCGTGCGCACTACGGTTGCGCGCGGTATCTCTGTCCCAGCGTAGAAGTCGTGCATCAGGAAAACTCTTTTGGATTGTGTCCTGTACCTTCTCCGTCCCTAAACCAAAGTAGCGTATACCCGAACTATTGCAGGTTGGGCAGAATTGTAGCATCTTACTTTTACGCCCACAATAATGACAGAGCAGGATACGCTCGGTGGAATGATAGGTGAGCGGGATATCGCAACGGTCACATTGTGAGACAAAGCCGCAATCTCGACACAATACACAACTTGCCGCACCACGTCGGTTGAGAAAAAGAATTGCCTGTTGTCCCTTGCTCAAGACACTTTCAAGTTCCTCTTGCAAGCGACGACTGATAATGCTGGTGTTGCCCGTATGCAGTTCGGTTCGCAGGTCAATAATCTCGACAGGTGGTAGCGATGCGCCGATACGTCCAGGCAATTCTACGAGACGATAGACGCCTTGCTCTGCACGATAAAATGTTTCAACGGATGGCGTGGCGCTGCCTAGCACGACTGGGATATTCAGTATTTTCCCCAATGTCAACGCACTCATACGTGCGTGATACGTCGGTTTACGCTCCCCCTGTTTATAGGCCGCTTCGTGTTCCTCGTCCAGGATAATAATACCAAGATTTGGCAGGGGCGCGAAAAGGGCAGAACGCGAGCCAATCACCACATCGACCTTGCCCGCGCGAATACGCCGCCATTCATCATAACGCTCACCCGCGCTTAACTCGCTATGAATGACGGCGACACGTTCGGGAAAACGTCCCGCGACACGTTGCACGGCCTGTGTTGTCAGGGCAATTTCTGGTACCAGCACAATGCCACGTTTCCCCTGTGCGATGATGGCGGCAAGTGCCTGTAGATACACCTCAGTCTTACCACTACCTGTCACACCGTGTAACAGAATAGGATGTGAGGCATCGCCAAGAATAGCGTTTAAGGCTTGCTGCTGGTCAGGTGTCAGGTGCAGTGGCGTTGAGGCTGCTAGAGTGCGTCCAAAAAACGGATTGCGCCGCACCTCTGTGATTTCGATGAGAATAATGTTGTCGCGTATAAGTGGCTGTAACTGCTTCTCAGTTAGCTCACAGGCTTTACACAACATCCCTGGTGTCCAGTACTGACCGGAGGCGGGAGCTTGTTGAAGCAGATCAACGGCGGCTAGCTGACGACGCGCAATCAGCCGTTCCTTATCGTCTTCCGAAAGCGTCAGTGTTGCGGTCGCACCAGGAACCGCCCACGTATTCGCGGTACTACTTTTGCTACCAGCTTTTCCACCGGGACGCCGACGTACATTGTCGGGTGCAAGAACAATTGCTGCAACCTGTGCCATATCGCGTTGTGCGATCTCTTCAACTTGTTCGCGCCATGCGGCAAGTGCCTCACTCTGTGCTATAAGGCGCACGACGCGTTGCACACGCGGTTTGGCTTGTGGCGCATGCAGTTGTGCATCGCGCTGGACGAGACCACTTTCAAGTGCCTCTTTCAACACCTCTTTGGCGCGTTTTGGCCCTAGCATCTCTTTGAGTCGCTCAACATCCAATTCGCCCTCGGCTAGCAGCATTCCTATCAGGGCTTTTGTGCGCAATGTTTGTTCGTTCGCCTCGGCAGGCGTTTCGTCTGTGACAAGATGCAAGACAACTTGTGAGCGTTGCATCAGACCGGGGGGCAACATCATGAGAGCAACAAATGCAAGCGGTGTGACATAGTAGTCCGCCATCCATTCTGCTAACATACGTTGATGTGGTAGTAGCGCGGATTCGAGGTCGAGAATGGAGTGCAAGGAACGCAATTCTCCGTCGTCGCTATCGAAGGTTGGAATATCCATCTCATCCCCTGAGATCGTCCAGACGATACCCTCAATGAGTCGCTCGCCATAGGGAACCGCGACGAGTTGTCCTGCACGTAGATCAGCTTGAAACTCCTCTGGCACGAGATAGGTCAGCAAGGGGTGTTCCGCGTGCCAGCTTGCGGCGGCGGTGAGGATATTGGCAAGCATGATACTACCGCCTCTCGAATTGATGTGCCAGCGCGGACAAGCCGAAGTGAACCATTGTGGGACGCCCATGACAGCAGCTATAGGGTGCTTGCGTCTGCTCTAGCTGCTCAATCATTTCGCGCATCTCACTCACTGTCAGAAAATAGTTCGCCTTGATCGCAGCCTTACACGCCACGTTTGCCAGTGCCTGCTCTTCCCATGTTTCCGTATGCCCAAGGTTGTCCGGTGCCGTAAGTTCGATCAGCAATTCGTGCAGGGAGCGCATGTTCATTTGTTTTACAAGAATACTTGGAACTCCCAGGACGGAAAGCGTGTTGCTTTCGGACATCTCGAACGAGAAGCCAATTTCCATTAGTTGTTGCTGATGATCTTCTATCGCCTCTAGCTCACTCGGTGCCAACGAGAGATTCATTGGTGTAAGCAGCAATTGTGCAATAGGTGTACGTGCCTTCATTGACGCCACCATACGTTCCAGTAGGATACGCTCATGAGCGGCATGTTGATCAATCAGGTACATACCGTCCTCGCCCTCGGTGACGATATAGCTCTGTGAGAGTTGTCCCACTACACGTAGACGTGGCAGACGACGCGCCTGTTGTTCGTATGTCTGACCCAACAGCGTTTCCTGCTGAACAGGTTGGCTCTGTAGGGACTGATTTATCGCGTCCTGGGTGGGGT
>CAXUIS010000447.1:0-3375 GCA_964250915.1 uncultured Ktedonobacteraceae bacterium
GCAGGGGGCAATTCCTGGCGCAGTGTGTCGCGTACGGCCTTTTTGACGGCGGCCTGGGCTTGCTGTTTCTTGCGCCAATCGAGAATGAGCTTTTCACTCTTGAGCGACTCAAGCAGGGTACGCACGATTTTCTTGACCTGCTCTCGCTCTTTATCGTTGAGCGCGACACCGTTCTCTTCTGATTTCAGAAGCATATCGAAAACGGTCAACTCCTCCTCGGTCAGGTGCTCGGCAAGGTGACGTTGCTCCTCTACCTGCAAGCTCTCACGCACAAAGTTCAGTAGTTGATCGTAGAACACATCGACGTTCGCGCTTCCCTCGTTGTAGTCGGCGATGATTTTCTCGAACTTTTCCTGGTAGTTGATGCGTCCCTTGTTAAGCTTCATCATGGCGTTGAGTTTGCCCGCGATAGCACCACGCAGCTTTTCCGCTTCCGTATGTTTGTATGCCGTAGCGAACTTGGCACGGAGAGCCTCAAAATCTATTTTGCTCAGGTCAAGATAACGCTCCTCACCATACTCGGCCTTCGACTCGCGGATAACGTAACGCCGCGCCACAATCGACATATCGACAAGCCGCTCTACCTCTGCCATGACACTCGCCATGTCTTCCTGATTCATCGTACGCATACGAATCTGTGCCACCAGTGCCGCGAATATATCGTACAGTGCCTTGTAATCGTTGGCTTTGGGATGCGGCAAAATCGCTTTATAGAGTTGGGCCACGAGCCGTGCTTGAGCCAAAAACCGGCGTTTCACCTCGTCGTTGACCAGCAACTTATCCTCGGCCTCGTTGAGCCATGATAGCCGATTGAACCCTTTCGTCGTCACAAGCGCGAGTGGATCGAAATCCTGTTGCTGGCAGAAGACGACAAGCGTGTTCAGCTCTTGTTGCAGCAACGCGACAAGCTGCTCTTTATCCTCCACGGGTATGTCGCCCTCTTCTATGCCACCACCACTACCGGACCCATAAATCGCCAACGCCTTTTGTAGATTGCGGAAGATACCGACATAATCGACGATCAGGCCGTTGCGCTTGTCCTGGAACACACGGTTAGCTCTAGCGATGGTTTGCATCAGGGTGTGATTACGCATGGGCTTATCAAGGTAGATGGTGGACAGGCTCGGCACATCGAAGCCCGTAATCCACATGGCACAGACAAACACGATACGCAACGGATTTTTGGCGTCCTTGAACTTTTCTTCAAGACCATCTTTGACAATACGTCTACGATGCGGCAGAATGTCCAGCCCCTTCTGCGCGAATAGCGTGTCCTCGTTTTGTGATGGAGAAATCATCACCGCCATATCGGTTTCGAGCATGTACGCAATTCTTGTTGCCAGTATGCCGCGTTCGTCCGTGTCTTTGCTGAGCCGTTGCTGCTCTTGTAAGCTCTCAAGATACTGTTTCCAGTATTTTTGCACCTTGTCGTACATACGCACTGTTGTTATTTTGTCGATGGAGACGACCATCGCCTTATCTTCTTCCAGGCGTCCACGACCCATGAACTGCTTCACAATGTCTTCCGCGACTTTTTCCAGGCGATCATCGCTGGTAATCACCTGATATTCGCGCACAAACTCGCGTTGTAAGCGTTGCTCTTGCTGCTCATCCAGGCCAGCCTCCTCAACCACGCGCTCCATCGCATCATTGAAACTTGTGTTGATGAACTCGACCTCTGGAATGCGGTTCTCATAATAGAGCGCAACGGTGGTACCATCCTCGATTGATTGACGGAAATTGTAGACGCTCACATAATCGCCGAAGACCTGCTTTGTCTCCTCTTCGCTCTCGTTCATCAATGGCGTACCAGTGAAACCAAGAAAGGCAGCATTTGGTAGGGCGGTACGCATGTTACGGGCGAGTTCATCATACTGGCTGCGGTGCGCCTCGTCGGTCATGACAATAATGTTTGAGCGTGTCGAGAGTTCGGGGTACGTCTGACCCCGCTCGACATGAAATTTCTGAATCAGCGTGAAGATGACGCGATGATCGGCACGCAACAGGTCCTTGAGATGTTCACCATCGGCGGCGCGTATGGCATCTTCCGGCTCGGTGACGGCTCCTGTACTGGCGAAGTTTTTGTAGATTTGACTGTCGAGATCGTTACGGTCGGTGACGATGACAAAGGTCCAGTTGTCACCAATTTTACGTAGCACCTTTTGCGCGAAGAAAATCATCGAGTAGCTTTTGCCACTACCCTGTGTATGCCAGAAGACACCGAGGCGTCCCTGATTGTTACGTATGCCATACACAGCTTCAATGGCATTGTTGACGCCGAGGTACTGGTGGTTACGCGCGAGTATCTTTGTGAGGCCCCCATGAGCATCGCTAAACAGCGTGAAGTTCTCGACGATATCCAGTAGACGCCGTTTGTCGCAGGTGCCGCGAACCATCGTTTCCAGCGAGATACCCGCCTCTTCGTCCTCGCTCTCGATACGCTTCCACTCCATAAACTGTTCCAGTTCAGCCGTGATACTACCCAAAAGACTCTTGCTCCCATTCGAGAGAATGACAAGGGCGTTATACCAGAAAAGCTGAGGAATACGCTTTTTGTAATCAGTCAGGTTGCCGTTATAGGCGTCCTCAACGCGCCGATGCGAGGTTTTGAGTTCGATGAAGACAAGGGGTAAGCCATTGACGAAACCAATCAGGTCAGGCCGCTTCGGAGTGAGGTCACCCTGTATCGTGAGTTGTGAGACGAGCAGGAAATCATTGTTTCTTGCTTCCTTCCAGTCGATGACGTGTACCCGTTCATCAATCGGGTCGCCCTCGTCGTTGACATAGGAGACTTGCACACCATCTTTGAGCAGCTTATAGACTTCATAGTTGGCAGATACAAGTGACAGCATGGCACGTGAACGGGTCAACTCCTCGATGGCAAGCTGCAAGGCTTTGGGGGGAAGCGTAGGATTGAGCCGTTGCAAGGCTGTGAGCAGGTCGCGTACCAGCACCACATCTGAGGTCGTCTCGCGTCCCAACATGCTCTTGAGTCCCTGCTTGTTCCGCTCCTGAAACGCGTTCACCGTTTTATAGCCAAGCTCCTGAAACAGCGCAATCGTAGGTTGCTCCACCAGCAAATTCTCGGAGTTCTCGTTCATAACTGCCCACACCTCCTCATATATCTATGTTCATACGAATTGGAACATTTGATAAACGTTGACAATCAAATATGGCATTGGAGAACGGTAGGGGCAGCAATTCATTGCGCCCAAAGATGGGGGTGGCAGGGCAAACGTCCCCGAAACGCATCTCGTGTCGCCGTGTACCCCCTCCCGACCCATCTTTGGGCGCAATGAATTGCTGCCCCTACCGCCATTATTGTGTTCGGTTCTCAAAATTCATTATACCTAATCATTCGCATATCATCATGTT
>CAXUIS010000448.1:0-3353 GCA_964250915.1 uncultured Ktedonobacteraceae bacterium
ATGATTATCCTAAAGGCGAATGGGGCATGTTAGATTGTTAAGTCTTACATGCCCCATTCGCCTTTGTTCTTAAGGAAGGATTGAGATTATCATAACCCTCGAAGCAGCTATGAACGTTGAGAGAGTTCTTGTTCAGGTACAGCACCGATGCGTCCGTATTCATGCCCAATACATGCTCTGACACAGTTGGGCCACACTACTTTCTTCTGACCAAAACCGTACCCAATTTGCTCAATTGCAATAGCAGGTGTTTCAAAACGCGCAACCGTCGCAAGAATTGCTGCTCCCGTTGGTGTCACTAGTTCACCTTCAATAGGACATGGAACCCACGGTGCCTTGACGCGACGTAGAATTTCTAATGTCGCAGGGGCTGGCAATGGCATCAATCCATGCGCCATGCGTAAGTGCCCGCGTGTAAACGGAAGTGGTGAGGCGTACACCTGCTCAATATTCATTGAATGCAGTGCGATAGCCGCACCTGTGATGTCAATGATGGCGTCAATTGCTCCTACTTCATGGAAATGAATCTCTTCCAGTGTTACACCGTGTACGGTGGCCTCTGCCTCACCAAGCGTCCGAAAAATTGCAATAGCGGTCTCGCGCACTGTTTCTGGAAGCTGTGATGTCTGCAAAAGAGTTGAGATGTCAGAGAAATGACGTGTTACTTGTTCTTGCTCTGTCAGCATCACATGAAATTGTGAGCCGCGTATCCCCTTATCATGAAAAGGCTCAACCGCCAGCTGATAGCCATCTAACGACAACCCTGCAAGAGCATCTTTTAATACGTCGAAAGGAAGACCTGCGTCGAGCATTGCGCTAAGAAACATATCACCACTAATACCCGAATGACAATCTAAATACAGAATTTTCTTCATATATACTCTCTTTTGTACAGTTTTTAAAAGACAGCATATCAAGAAATATAGATGCCGTCCTTCTATTTTCAATGATATCATATGGGTAGTAACAGCCTGATTGAGCTAGGAGGAGCAAGTATCGAAAGAACAAGGAGAGGCTAGTAAAGCAAATAAAGAAGTTATACGAAGCAGACGTACTGTGCCATCCCCAGCCAGATAAACTGCAAGTGTAACTTCTTGTATAATCCTACGCTAGTTAGGGAAAAACAGATTACTCTGGTTTTATAATGGAAAAGATCAAGCATGTGGGCAGAAGATGCATTACTTACTGGATTGGCTCTTCCCACAAAAAGCCTTCTGTCAAGAGTGGATTGTGGTATAACATGAGGAAGACGATATACATTGACCACAGCAAGGAAATATGATGACTACGAACATACCTGATATGCATGATCGGTTAAAACTGTTGCAACAGTACAAGCATATTGCTATTGTAGGTGTCTCGGCTGATCCCTATCGACCCAGCCATTTTGTAGCTATCTACATGCAGGCGGAAGGATATGATATCATCCCTATAAACCCGCGCTATGCAGGAAATACATTGCTTGGTAAGCGTGTCTATGCATCTTTAACCGAGGCAAAAGATGCAGGTGAGCAGATCGAGATCGTCGATGTATTCCGTAAGGCTGAAGATACCCCACCTATTGCTGACGAGGCTATCGCTATCGGGGCAAAAGTGCTCTGGCTCCAACTTGGCGTACGCAATGACGAAACCGGCAAAAAAGCGCAAGACGCAGGGCTAGAGTTCATTCAGGATAGGTGTATAAAAATCGAGCACGCAAGATTTTTCGGTGGATTACATACCATCGGATTAAATACAGGTGTTATTCTTGCCCGCAAGTTATAATTGTCCTTGTCTACATTCCTTGTCACTTTACTTATTCAACCCTCTACTGGAGTAGTATTTTTCATGACACAAACTTTTGACTCTACAGCAATACAACATCAAGCTGTTGGTAAATCTACACGTCGTCAGGATGCGCTTGATAAGATAACAGGACGCACACGCTACACTGGTGATCTTCCATTTGTTGGTCTCTTACATGCTCGGCTCGTGCTAAGCCCTTATGCTCATGCTCGAATCCTCTCCATTGATACGTCTCCTGCTTTTGAAGTGCCAGGCGTTGTAGCTGTGTATACGGCTCAGACGCTGGATATGGCTCATGCAAAGAGTACCTCTCGCTCACAGACTCCACTTGCACAAGACGAAGTGTACTGGTGTGGGCATCCTGTTGCCATTGTCCTTGCAGAGACGGAAGCCGCAGCCCAGGATGGTGTTGCCGCCGTTGATATCGACTACGAACCTCTGCCCGTTATCATTGATCCTATCGCGGCCCTTGCCACCGATGCGCCACTTGCACGATCTCGTACTGAAAATGAAGTATCGGAGATTGCTGGTGGTGGAGCACATGCGGCAGTAGCGAGCGGAGAGGTTGAGGAGGAGCAGGAAGAGGAACTCTCGAAAAACGTTAGCGATAAGACTCATCTCAAACTTGGTGATATCGAAGCGGGCCTACGTGAGGCCGATGTTATCGTAGAGCACATGTATAAGACCAGCTCCGTACATCAATCGTATATGGAGCCACAGTCGATTACGGTTGTACCCAGTCCTTCAGGGCACCAGTTAACCGTATGGCCCAGTGCACAAGGAATGTTTGGGGTGCGTGAAGATATTTCCGAGGCACTAGATATGCTGGATTCTCAGATTCGTGTAGAGTCAGTGCCGATAGGAGGAGCATTTGGTGGAAAGTTTGGCTTAATTGAACCACTTGCCGCCGCGGTCGCTCATGCTATTCGCAAGCCAGTGCGTCTTGTCTACACTCGACAAGAGGATTTGCTTGCGGGCAATCCCGCCCCGCAATCCGTGATCACTCTGAAATTGGGCGCGAAGAACGATGGCACGTTGGTTGCTTTGCAAGCAAGAGCCATTTTTGATGCGGGTGCCTATCCTGGAGCCTCAGCAGGTCTTGGTGCGTTCATCCTTGCAAGCACCTACCGTTGTCCCAACGTTGACATTCGTGCTTATGAAGTGCTTACCAATAAAGTCAGCGTTGGAGCGTACCGCGCTCCTAACGCACCACAGGCTACCTTTGCTCTGGAGTCAACCGTTGCGGAACTATGTCAAGCTCTTACAGTTGATTCTATCGAGTTCCGCAAGAAAAACGCTCTAAAAGCTGGTGATCCCTCTATTGATCGCCGTCAAGGTGGATGGCCTCGTATCGGTCTCCTTGAATGTCTTGATGTGGTTCAGAAGCATCCGCTGTGGGTCAACAAAGAAGCACAAAAAGTGCCGCCAGAGAGTCTTAAAGGGTGGAAAGTAGGAATTGGCTTTGCTGCTGGAGGATGGCCTGGTGGTACAGAGCCAACAGCGGCAGCGTGTCGTATGGAAAAAGATGGTACATTCACCGTCGTTGTTGGTAGTGTTGACCTCACAGG
>CAXUIS010000449.1:0-3322 GCA_964250915.1 uncultured Ktedonobacteraceae bacterium
CCATCATAACACACCACATATAAAGAGCACTTCTGGCTCGAAAAAAACTCTTGACGTTCCACTGTAAAACGATACAATAAGCTTATGGATGAAATGAACGAGCAAAGTATCAACAAGCAACCTAAACACATTCCTGACTTTTCAAGTATCGAAGAGGAAGCCGCGTTTTGGGATACGCACGATACCACCGACTTTGAAGACGAGTTTCACCAAATTACAGTTCGCTTTGATAAACACCTCTCTGAGTATCAGCTATCAAAGAAGGTTGAAGTGCGTTTTGATGCTAAGACAGATGATAAACTTACAACCATCGCACACGAACGATGAAGTTTTCAGATGATACTTTTATCAATGCATGTTGAGTAGAACGTCGGTCAACTACACACAGATTGTGTGTAGTTGACTAGTATACATATCGAGATGGCTTAATGTATGTTTTGCCTCCTTGGTATCATGACTTTTCTGCTTTCAGATACATCGTACTCCATAGGCTCTTTCGCCTTCTCCTACCATACCTACTCAACCTGTTTATCTCCCAATGATTGAGAAAATCGTAATACATAGCCATCAGGGTCTTTGACGAGAAATTCACGAAATCCGAGGAGAAGTTATGAGAACCTTGGTGAGGTGATCGAGGTTGGCAACGCCGTTGACCGCATTAAGGTCGGCGATATGGTGTGTCTCCCGTTCAATATCGCTTGCGGCTTCTGTGACAACTGCGTCAGAGGACTTACTGGCTTCTGCCTCACGACCAACCCCGATCCTAAGATAGCTGGTGCCGCTTATGGTTATGCCGACATGGGACCATACAGTGGTGGTCAGGCTGAGTATCTCCGTGTTCCCTACGCAGACTTTAACTGCCTGGTCTTGCCAGAGGATGCGCGGGAGAAAGAGGACGACTACGTGATGCTAGCCGACATCTTCCCGACTGGCTGGCACTCCACCGAGCTTGCTCATGTCGGTCCTGGTGATACAGTTGTCATTTATGGTGCGGGACCTGTAGGGCTAATGGCGGCGTATTCCGCGACCATCAAGGGCGCGAGCAAAATCATGGTTGTTGATCGTCTCCCTGACCGATTACGGCTCGCGGAGTCTATTGGCGCGATTGCTATTGACGACTCGAAGGGTTCACCTATTGAACAGGTACTGAACTTGACTAATGGCAAGGGTGCTGATAGAGGATGTGAGTGTGTAGGCTTCCAGGCACATGATGTACAAGGGCATGAGCATCCCAATATGACGCTTAACAACCTAGTGCAATCAGTGAAGGCTACAGGGACAATCGGTGTGGTTGGTGTTTTCGCTCCCCAAGACCCAGGTGGTCCAGACGAGGAAAGCAAACACGGTGAGATCGCATTTGACATTGGTTACTTCTTCAATAAAGGTCAAGCAATGGGAACGGGTCAGGCCAATGTCAAAGCCTACAACCGTCAACTGCGCGACCTCATTCACGCTGGCAAGGCGAAACCATCGTTCATCGTCTCGCACAACTTGCCACTGACTGATGCGGTGGATGCCTACAAGCATTTCGACGCACGCGATAGTGGTTGGACAAAAGTTGTACTCAAGCCGATGAAATAAATATCGTTTGAGTTCGTAGGGACCACGTTTACGGCGTCCGAGGCGCAATTTATTGCGCGATAGCTTGTCAGTATCTTCTTAAATTGCAAGCATAGACGATAAATCGTCCTCGGACGCCGTAAACGTGGTCCCTACGACGGTTGGGGCAAGCACCAGAGCAGGTCTTCTACAGACCGTACCACAAAATCAGCCCCACGCTGCTTGTACAACTCGACCTCACGAAGAGAGACGACCAGGACAGCAGCTAAGAAATTTGGCTCTGTCCTGGTTTTTGCTACTTGATAGTTCTTAATCAGGTCAAGGTCATCGGCCGTATCTCCGATGTAAAGACCACCTTTCGCACCTGTTGTCTCTATCGCTAACCGTAAAGCGCGTGGGTTGGGCTTAGGACATACATCGGCGGAGATGACCACATCCCACCATTTCTCGCCACTGTATGCCTCCATACGCTCTAATGCGCTATCGACCTCTGGTCCAACGCGTCCAGTAATCATGCCCAGATGCTGTATCCCAACTTGTCGCAACCGTACGAAGAAGTCAGGCGTGTACAACATTTTCTCTTGATGCACAAAGCCCTCAAATGTAGGTAGATAGCGTGGCTCATATCCGAAGCGTTTGCGAATATCTACCGCTCCCCAGTAGTATTCGTGGTAAATATCACCAATTCTTCCGTAGTCTAAACGCGTACTAGCAGGGAAGGTTGCTTCAACCCATGCACGTCCACCATGTCCTTGCAAGTTTGCGGCACGAGACAGGACGGCCCACTCTTGACTTGTACGTTCAGCGAGTGGTGTTCCCTTCCATTCACGCAGTCGTGCGGTAGCAAGTGTGGCGAGCAGATAGCACATGTCCCAATCGTTATTGTAACCACCCGCCTGCTTAAAGGCATCGACATCGGCAATCGTCATCAACGTCTTGCCCTCATGTTGTCCCCAATCAAGGGAATGGAGTGTCCCTGCAACGTATTCGGCAACGGCAATATCAGTGGAGTGAAACGAAGCGAGAGTGTCGATCAAAACACCGTCAACATCAAAAAAAAGAGTATCAAATGGTACGGGGAAATGTAGCCCTGGTCGTTGCCAAAGGACAGGTGTGTTAGTCATGCACTACCATTTTCCGACAAGTACACGAATGAACTGACGCACAAGTAATATTGCAATCGTCCAAACGACAATAGCGACAAGCGTGGTCACGTCGATGCTGAAGCCATTGTAGGGCAATGCAGGAACAAGGTTCTCGAAGGGATAGACAAGTGGGGCGGTGAGTTGATGAATCCAGCCTGTAAATACGCTGGTGGTAATCTCGAAAAAGTTCAGGAGAAAACGTGTAAACAAGAGCAATAGTAGTACAGCTAACGCGAGACCAATAAGTTGATTGATTTTCCGAAAAATGGCTGCGAAAACACTTTTTGTAATACGCTGAATCCGCTGTCCACGTGTCTCCCTAATTACATATTGTGTTGATAGTGGTGCCGTCACACTTCTCATAAATGGGTCTGTTGACTGATTATGCATAACCGTATTATCGTCATTCCTATATTCTTGATACTGCCTCATAACTCGTGGCTCACTCTCTTTAGAAGCTGAGACTCTTCCCTACTGAAAAAACGTTTGACCGACTTATTTTCGTATATAGCATGACGAATGCGATAACGCAGATGAACAAAATAACGTGGTAATGAGACCTACGGACGCCCACAAGGGGCAATACTGTTTAAATAAGAAGAACGACAAAGTCCAGA
>CAXUIS010000450.1:0-3317 GCA_964250915.1 uncultured Ktedonobacteraceae bacterium
TGTCACTCCTATACTGACCGCCACTGCGTGGCTTGCCACGTTGGTCCGTGTATAGGAGTGACAGATGGCTCTGCACCTGTCATGCCACTAACCACGCACTCTGATGAATCCATTGAACCCAATGTTCCTTGTGTCTGTCGATCTTCCATGTTGTCAAATGTGTACAACAGTTGCCTCATTCCCGCACTAGCGGAAGCGTTGGCCTATGGGCGAGACCGTGCGTTCTTTCGCGCTGTAGGACAACGCTTGCTTGGGCAAGATGCTCATATTCCAGAACCACTTGGGCGCGCTCCTGCTCCTTCGCCACTTGATGCAAAACGTCTTAAGGTATTGCGCACACTGCTTGACAGAGAATCGGACATGTGGGATAGCTTGCAACGTATTCTTGTACAAGCACAAAATAGCGAGAACACAACGCTAGAAGCCCTACGAAAGTATTTCGGTACTCTAGGTTTAAGTCTTGCTCGTGCTGATATACTACTATGTAACGTCGTACTGCCCTTTGCTGCTGCTATTGCCTTGTTTGAACACAACACTATGCTAGGGGAGCGAGCACAAAAACTGTATGAGACGCACCCCGGCTTGCCCTCGAATACCATTACACGTATGATGTGTACACAACTTTTGCTTGCACATGAGCCACGTGGAAGTTGTCGGCAACAGGGACTCCACTACATTTATCAACAAACATGCCAGTCCAAACACTGTACTGAATGCATGATGGGAAGAAACATTTTATGAGCGAGCGATCCAACAAAGAAGACAGACAAAGCACGGATACAGCATTACAGGAGGGCGAGAGCGAAGAGCGTTTAGCACGCTTCCTGGCTCATGCTGGGGTTGCTTCACGTCGGCACGCTGAAACACTTATTGCGCATGGGCGCGTGCAGGTTAACGGAGTGACTGTAACAACGCAGGGAACACGCATTGACCCTGCGCATGATCGCGTGAGCGTAGATGGTAAACCGATACACGGTGCTGTGGAACACGTCTATGTCCTGTTGCATAAACCCGAAAACTATGTGTGTACCGTACGGGATGAGCGCGGAAGGCCGACCGTGCTCGATCTGCTACCAGCAGAGATACGCAAACTGCGCGTCTATCCTGTAGGAAGACTTGATGCCGACACAAGTGGTCTGTTACTTCTGACAAACGATGGTGATTTTGCGCAACATGTCGCGCATCCACGTCACTCGACCACCAAGCGTTACGAGGCACTGGTAAAAGGTTGTCCCACTCTGGACGTGCTGAACGCGTTACGCACAGGTGTTGTCATCCCCGAAGACGATGGAGGTCAACATACCACGGCTCCTGCTATTGTGAATGTCTTGCGTCATCTAGGGAACGATTGTCTGCTCTCTCTCACGCTACATGAAGGACGTAAACGTCAGATACGCCGTATGCTTACCGTTGTTGGACATCCTGTCTCAACACTCACACGTGTTGCTGTTGGTACGCTGACGCTCAAAGGTGTTCCCAATGGTAAATGGCGGTATCTCACAGAGGACGAGGTGGAGGAATTACGCACCGAATAGGCGGTAGGGACAGCAATTCATTGCGTCCAACGATGGGGGCTGCGGGGCAACGTGTCGGCAACGATTCTCTTCCTCAGCGCGAACCCCCTCAGCCCATCTTTGGGCGCAATGAATTGCTGCCCCTACCGTTAGATTGCGCGCATGGTATGGTATAATCCCAAAGCAGAACTATCATAAATATAGGTATACGGAGGAGTCATGCACGGCACGTCGGGGCCAGCAAGAATCGCTATTGATGGACCCGCGGGGTCTGGTAAAAGCACTATTGGCGAGCAATTAGCCCGTGTATTGGGCTATCTCTATATAGACACTGGAGCGACATACCGAGCGGTTGCATGGTTGGCCTTGCAACAAGGCGTTGACCTGCACGATGGACCTGCTCTAGCGCAACTCGCACGGAACACGGAGATCGTCATTGAACGGCCTGCAATCGCGGATGGTCGGCAATACACTGTTACTATTCATGGTACCGACATCACATGGGCTATCCGTGATGCCTCGGTAACACGTTACGTTTCAACCGTCTCGACACATTCAGAGGTGCGTGTCGTGCTACGCCAATGGCAACGTACGATGGCGCAAAAGGGACATGTCGTGATGGTGGGCCGTGATATTGGGGCCGTTGTCTTGCCGGATGCCGAACTGAAAATCTATCTTACCGCAAGTCTTGAGGAGCGTGCGCGTCGGCGTTATACAGAACTTGTGGAGCGTTTGGGAAAAGATAATCTTACACTTCCGACACTACACGAACTGATACACGACATTTCGCGCCGCGACGATGAGGACCGCGAGAACATGCGACCAGCACAAGATGCTATCGTTGTCGAGACCGATGGTTTGAGCGTACCCCAGGTTCTCGACGTTATTTTAAAATACGTGGAGCAATAAATTATGAAACAAGAATCAGACGCAAGCGAGGCTGCTTCAATAGGGAGTTCTGCTATACCAACGAAGCCGTCAGTACCTGAGCAGGTGAAGCAGACTGTAAAAAATTTATATGAACCCTATGCGACACCGAGAGTCTTGTATGAATTAATACGCTGGATCATCGCCTTTCCTATTCTTTCAATCGTTGCGCGCATTCGTCTAAAAGGGCAGTATAATGTGCCCAAACACGGTCCATTTCTTATAGCAGCGAACCATCTTTCATGGACTGACATTCCACTTATTCCGTTGCTACTCCCTGGAAAAGTTGTCTTCATGGCAAAGGAAGAATACTTCAGCAGTAGAATTGCATGGCTTGTACGCTTTATGGGGGCATTTCCAGTCAAGCGTGGTGAAGGTGATCGGCAAGCGTTACGAGCCGCAGAGGAGCAACTGAAGAAGGGCAATGTTGTTGTGCTATTTCCAGAGGGGACACGGAGCAAGACAGGGGTAATGGCAAAAGGTCATGCTGGTCTGGGCATGATCGCGCTACGTTCTGGTGTGCCAGTGATACCTGTTGCCATCTGGGGCAGTGAGAAGGTCCTGAAAGAATTCGGTCCAAAGGTCATCATCTCCTATGGTGAGCCAATTGTGTTCAAGCCCAAAGGGACCAAGATGACCCGCGAAGATATCGACAACGCCACCGAACAAACCATGCGTGCGATAGCAGCCATGCTTCCCCCCGAATATCGTGGCGCATATAGCGAACCATCCATGTAGGGGCGCAATTCATTGCGCCCGCATGAATGGTTCGCGGTAGGCTCCGCGAAATGCGGATGTTGTAGGGACGCGATAAATTTGGTCCAATAGGCATCAACCTAAGGCTGCAAAGAGGAAAAATTCCCTCTTCAAGTGCTA
>CAXUIS010000451.1:0-2678 GCA_964250915.1 uncultured Ktedonobacteraceae bacterium
TTCTGAACCTTCTTTCTTGAGGGTTCTGATGAGTTTTTGTAGTCTAAACGTCAATATTTATATGTAGAAGCTATAATTCATTACGCCCTCATCGCATACCACGGACCGAATTAGGGCGTAATGAATTATAGCTCACTATTTTTCTTCCTCTGCGGTGTCCATCTGTTCAACTAATGTATTAGCCCATTCGCGCCCTGCATCGCCACCCCACAGGAGCCATGCAACGTAGCCACGCGATGGTGGGTCCTTCTGATCCAGGCGGTCTCCTGCGTGACGAGGAAAGTATTTCGCAACGTGACGCGCCTCGTCGGGGCTAATCTTGCCACCTTTTGCTAGCATCTTCGCCTCATTCAGACCAACATCGGTACCGCCGCGATGATATTGCTCGTGCAATTCAAGCCCCTCTTTCGCCGCCTCTTGTACTTTCTTTGGGATGGTAAAGTCAATAGAGTCGTGTTTCTTTGCCATTCAATCTCTCCTCTTAAACTATTTTCCAAGCGTGAGGGCACGTCTCAGATGCTCTAGCGATACGTTGCCACCAGAGCAGACAATTCCCACGTTTTTACCACGTAACTGTTCGCGCAAAGAATACACACCAGCAAGCGGTGCAGAACCGGCAGACTCGGCTAGCGTATGCGCTCGTTCGATCATCCACACCATTGCCTGCAATATCTGCTCTTCGCTTACGAGTAGGAAATCGTCAAGTTTGTCCCACAAAATAGCTTGTGGCAACTCGAAGGCACTACCAGTCGCAAGACCATCAGCAAAAGTATGATTGGGTGCGGCTAAAATCTTGTGTTGTTTCCAAGAGAGATAGGCCGCCGACGAAGCTTCCGCTTGCACTCCGATCACTTGAATGTTTGGATTGATGGCATCGGCGACAATACACGCACCCGCCGCGCCACTTCCGCCGCCAATGGCAACAAAAATAACCTCTATCCCTGGCTCGTCCTCCATCATCTCAAGAATGCCTGTCGCAACACCCGCGATCAGAAGAGGCTCGTTACCGGAGTGGATATAGCGATAGCCATGCTCTTGCGCGAGTTGTTCACAGTACAGTTTTGCCTCGTCATAGTTTACGCCATGAAATAGGACTTCGGCTCCCATGCCCTGCATCGCGGCGACCTTGCCTGGGTTAGCTCCCTCTGGCACCACGATGCGCGCTTGCACGCCAAAGAGTCGCGCTCCATACGCTACCGACTGCCCATGATTGCCCGTTGAGGCGGCGATGACGCCACGCTCTCGCTCATCCGCGCTCATCTGCGACACAAGGTTTACGCCGCCACGCACCTTGAACGCGCCAACCGGATGATAGTTTTCATGTTTGATATACACGCTCGTGCCAATCAAATCGTTGATGGCGGGATATGAGTAAAGTGGAGTACGCTGCAAATATGGACGTATCTGTCGCTGTGCCAGCAACACGTCCTGAAATTGTGGAATGTACATGATGTAATGTGCTCTTTCTAGTTTCCAGGGCACCCGTAAGGGGATGCCCCTCCCATACACAAACGGATACATCTAATACGTCTTCATTTCGTATGGGAGGGGCATCCCCTTGCGGGTGCCCTGGCCTCTCTACGAAAAATAGGGTTGAAGGGACAGTATATCGTGAGCCAACAACAGCAACAGCCGTATGATAGTTCGATTAAGGCCATTCTTAACGAGGACGCTCCCGCTATTCTACCACTTTTGCTACCAGGGGTTGAGGTGCTTGAAGTACTCGATGTAGAGATACTACGCTCGCCAATGCGTGCAGATCGCGTGTATCGCGTCCTCTATCGAGGCAAACCACACATTTTTCACTTGGAGTTTCAAGCTAGTAGAGATGATAAAATGGCCTTCCGTTTAGCGGTATATCATACAGAACTATTGCAAAAGTATGAATTGCCAATAATCTCAATGGTGGTATATTTGTTTAAGACAATCGTTGTCACATCACCATTGCAAGAGTTCAGTGGCACAGAAGAGCTACTAAGGTTCAACTTTCGTGTTTTACCTCTGTGGGATATGAACGGGCGACCATACGTAGAGCAACACAAAGTGAGCATGTACACCTTGCTTCCCATGATGCAAAACGTGAATGATAGAATGCTATTACAAGCTATAGACGAACTGATTGAGTATTGTAAAGGGGATGAAGCCAAGTTAGACCGTAGGCTTCTCTGGTTAAGTACCTTCTTGAGACGAGCTGAAGTGATGCCGCTGCTAGAAAAGCAACGAGTACAGGAGCGACTAAAAATGTTTGACGAACTACTAGAACAAGACGAATTTGTAAGGAAACAGCGTGAACGTGGCTTGCAAGAGGGCATACAAAAAGGCAGACGAGAAGGTCTGCAAGAGGGTATACAAAAAGGCTTGCAAGAGGGGCAAATCGAAGCGTACCAGACGATATTGGTAGATATCGTTAAGGATAAATTTCCTTCGCTAGAGGATTTAGCACAGCAAAGAGCAGCACAAACAAAACAGGTCGATGCGCTTCGCGAGGTTATTCGGATGGTCAACGCTATAAATGATGAGAAAATCGCGCGTGTTATTCTCAATCCATCATCGGCAGCATAATGGACTTGTTCGACAGAATATTAGAACACATGAAATTTGACAAATTAATGAAAATACCCCGTCTGTAGGGACCGATGTATCGCGTCCTCTTGGAGGTCGGTTGCCAAGAGGACGCG
>CAXUIS010000451.1:2688-3312 GCA_964250915.1 uncultured Ktedonobacteraceae bacterium
TGTCCGGCCCCTTGTTAGCGCGGCGTTTTGGCGGGGGGTCCCAATGCGCCCCCTATAAATCGGTCCCTACAGATGTCCGTTTGATGTTTTCTCTCTACTACGTCTACTATAATAACAAAAGCAAAAAACTATAGAATAGGCGGTATGAATCATGGTCTTTGATCCTCTTAGCATTACAGCGATAACTACTCCTATCACAGCAGCGACTCCTCATATGCTAGAAGCACTACGTGGCACAGTGCTTGATAAGGGCAAAGAGGGTGCAATTGACGAAGTATCGTCTACTCGTTTTGATTTTCAAGATATTCATATATCATCTGAGAGTTATGGCTGTTAGGTTCATACTCTAATTCCTGTGTCTCTTCCGACTCTTGTATGTTTTGTAAAAGGTCTACGTTCCACAAAGCTGGAGATGGAACCTCCATATAGTTCCTTTCGTTGATAAAATCTACGACTCCTGCGGCTTGAGAAAATTCCCTTTTTAACTCTGTTGATAGCCTGTCACCAAAGTTAGCTTCATAAGTTATTTGGCTGTCAGCATCAATATCAGATGAGAAAACACAAACAGGTTCAATTTCTTTTTCCTTGCATACGTTCTCAGTCGCTATGCGGAACCCACCAATA
>CAXUIS010000452.1:0-3301 GCA_964250915.1 uncultured Ktedonobacteraceae bacterium
CAAACAGCGAAATTGCCAATCTCACGCATGCCCTTAAAGCACGCGCCGAAAACGGCACTCTGAACCAGGAGGAAGTCGATGTCTTTATCCAATCCTGGTGCGCAGGTGTTGGAGCATGATACTAGATAAAGATCGGTAGGGGCAGCAATTCATTGCGCCCAAAGATGGGGGCAGTGGAGGGGCAACGTGTCGGCAACGATACTTTCGCTCCAACGAGACCCCTCCCGACCCATCTTTGGGCGCAATGAATTGCTGCCCCTACCGCTAGATCGAATTATTGACAACCATATCAAGGAAGGAATCAGAACAATGGGAACGTTAACCGAGGAAATTTTTAGCTACAAGCTGGGACGACGCGTTGAGCAAGGCGAGACAGTCATTGTCGAGGTTGACCGCGTAATGAGTCATGATACAACAAGTCCGCTAGCAATTCAGGCGTTTCGCAAGTTATCACAGCAAAGTGGTGGGCGTGTGTTCAATCCACGCCGCTCACACATCGTGTTTGATCACATCATTCCAGCCGCGACGATTGCTGCCGCGACCCTACAACGCGATATTCGCACCTTTGCACGCGAGCAGGACATCACGATTTTGCAGGAGGGCATCTGTCATCAAGTCATGCCGGAGCGTGGTTATGTTGTGCCTGGAAGTATCATTGTGGGTGCTGATAGCCATACCTGTACGTATGGTGCTCTTGGTGCCTTCGCTACTGGCATGGGATCAACCGATATTGGCGTTGCCTATGCTACGGGTCGCACATGGTTTCGAGTTCCCACAACGCTCAACATTCAAATAACGGGAACTTTGCCCTTTGGTGTCTACGCCAAAGACATTACGTTTGAGATGGTGCGGCAAGTCGGCGTCGATGGTGCGAACTATCGTGCAATCGAGTACACTGGCGATCTGGTTGAGCGACTCTCAGTAAGCGAACGTTTCACCTTCTGTAACATGGCTATTGAGATGGGTGGTAAGGCTGGCCTTGTCGCACCCGATGCAATCACACGGGCATGGCTACATGGTCGTACCGAAGTCGAGTATCCCATGCTTGCGCCTCACAACCCAAGCTATGAGCACACCTACTACATTAATGCATCACAGTTACAACCCATGATTGCCTGTCCACCAGATGTAAACAACGTCGTTCCAGTAGGCAAT
Organism: uncultured Ktedonobacteraceae bacterium; assembly: GCA_964250915.1. Lineage (GTDB taxonomy): Bacteria > Chloroflexota > Ktedonobacteria > Ktedonobacterales > Ktedonobacteraceae > JBBQVS01. The sequence goes on from CAXUIS010000452.1 coordinate 1,156, forward strand.
GTGACGAACATAGAGATAGACCAGGTGTTTCTAGGCACATGTACCAATGGACGCCTTGACGATCTCGCCATTGCCGCAGGGATTCTACAAGGCAAGCAAATTTCTCCTCGCACACGTATGGTTGTTGTACCTGCCTCGCGTGAGGTTTACCTTGAGGCTATGCGCCTCGGCTACCTGGAAACCTTTGTTCGCGCAGGTGCTACCGTAGAAAATCCAGGCTGCGGACCATGTATTGGACGACATCAAGGCGTTCTTGCCCCCGGCGAACGCGCCCTCACAACTATGAACCGCAACTTCACCGGACGAATGGGCGACCCAACCGCCGAAATCTATCTCGGTAGCCCAGCTACTGCTGCTGCCACTGCCCTAAGCGGTCATATCGCAGACCCACGCGAATTTTTGTAAAACCATAAAACATTTGCAACCATGCATAATCGAAAGGAACATACAGCTATGAGCCGAATTTGGATGCTTGGCGACAACATCAATACAGACGTAATCATTCCTGGACGATACAACGTGACCACTGATCGAGCACAATTAGCGAAGTATTGTCTGTGCGAAATTCTACCAGACTTCGCGCAACAGGTACAGGCAGGCGACGTAGTTATGGGCGGTCACAACTTCGGTTGTGGCTCATCACGCGAACATGCCCCTGCCTCTATTCTCGCGTGTGGTGTGCGCGTCGTCATCGCGCGCAGCTTTGCGCGTATCTTCTATCGTAACTCCGTCAACATTGGCCTACCTGTTCTTGTCTGCGAAGAAGCTGTTTTAGCAAGCCGTGATGGGCAACGGATAGAGGTTGACCTGATGACAGGCATCATTCATAACATCGACTTAGAGCAAACATTTCAGGCCGAACCGCTCACGCCCTTTATCGCCCGTATCGTCGCTGCAGGCGGCATCATCAACTACATTCAGCAGGAAGGGACGCTACGATGAGCTTTGCCCACTTTGCGCGGCGTTCTTCCGCATCGCCGTCAACCGTTTGTGTCATTCCTGGTGACGATGCCGCGCCCGAAGTAATGCGTCCTACGGTCGAGATACTACGTTCTCTAGCTCCTGACGTACAATTTGTCGAAGCAGCTTGTGGACGGAAAGCGCAAGCACGTTACGGTGATGCCTTTCCAGCGGAAACACGAACAGCTATAGATACGGCGGATTGTACATTGTTTGGTGCAAGTGGTGGTCCAAGTCGTCCTATTCTCTGGTACCTGCGTTGGGGCAAGAGGACCTATGTCAACATTCGTCCCGTGCGCTGGTATACAGGCTATGCCAGTCCTATGTTACATCCAGAGCGTATTGACTACGTGATTGTGCGCGACAATCTTGAAGGCATGTATCCACCGCGTGAAGGAGATATCTCTGAACTAAGCGCGTTGGCTAGTAGTAGCACATGGTGGCAGGCTCCTCCAACCGATAAAGTAGGAGCCTATGCCGTGCGTGTCTCTACCGATGAGCAGATGCAGCGCGTTGCTATCTCCGCATGTGAACTAGCACTGCAACGACAAGCGTTGTGCTATCCCGGCATCGTGACGTTGGGCGCGAAATATTCTATTCAGCCGCGTACCGACGGTCGTTTTCGCAGTATCGTCCGCGACGCTGTGCGCGAATATGCTTCATTGAGCTATCAAGAATACCTGATTGACGATTTAGCACGACGCATGGTCGCGTCACCGGAATCGCTTGACGTGGTAGTTCTTTCTAACGAACATGGCGACATCCTTGCCGACGTTGCTAGTGGCAGTATTGGCGGTCTCGGCCTTTCGCCCAGTGCCTGTTATGGCGAGAACTACGCCTACTTCGAGCCTGTCCACGGTTCCGCGCCCGATCTCGTTGGTAAGAGTGTTATTAATCCTACCGCTATGCTCTTGTCCGGTGCTATGCTGCTTGACTATCTTGGGTATGGTGAGCAAACGCAACGTTTGAGAGACGCGATTGCTCAGGTGTATCAGGAAGGAGGAGTGTTACCTGTAGATCAGGGTGGACACGCGAGTACGGAGGAATTTGTGGATGCTATCACATCGCACATCCTAAACGAACGTCGGTAGGGGCAGCAATTTATTGCGCCCAAAGATGGGTTGGGGGAGGCAACGCGTCGGCAATGATTCTCTCGTCCCAACGCGAACCCCACCCAGCCCATCTT
>CAXUIS010000453.1:0-3297 GCA_964250915.1 uncultured Ktedonobacteraceae bacterium
GAGCAGCAACAGGCTGAGCCTGTTGCTGCTCAACGACACCTTGTGTGGATATCTTAGAAATTTGTTTTGCCACAGTACTGCCCTTTGCTCTTTTTTTCCTTCCTATTATAAAACGAATAAGCTACTAAAACGATATCAAATACGCCAAATGTGTGCTTCTCGCGTGTGGTAATATAGCAAGGAAGTAATAAAATAGTACTTTATGATATACCAAAGGAGCTTATCTTGACTCGTCCTATCTCTTCTAATTCTGCATCAATTACGTTGGCACCTGATGCCTCCGTCGATCTACATATGCATACAACCTATAGCGATGGACGCTGGCCCGCACAACAACTCATCGACTTTCTTGTCACCGAGGGCTTTCAACTTGTCGCAGTGACCGACCATGATCGTGTCGATAAGGTTGCGGAGATACAGGCACTAGCAGCCGAAAAGCGTTTACCTGTGCTTGCTGGTGTTGAGATGAGTACCGACTGGAATGGTAGAATGGGTCATATGCTCTGTTATGGTTTTGATCCGCAACAGAATGAATTACGTCCTCTCACCGAGAAGGTAGTACGTCTGCAATTAGAGAATACACAGGCTGTCAATGAGGAATTACAGCGCAAAGGCTATTCTATGCCACGCCAGGAAGAAATTTTAAAAGAAAATGGTGGCAAGCTACGTCGCCCCTCTGATAACGCTAACCTCTTACGCGAACATGGTTATGCTTCCAACTGGCAAACCGCGATGCAGATGATTACCGAAGCAGGGTTTACCTCCATCAAGGCTGATATGGCGGAGACTGTTGATGCCGTACATAAAAGTGGGGGGGTGTGCCTTATTGCGCATCCTGGACGTCGCGAAAGTGGTTTTACCTTCTACGATGCACCTCTACTGGACCAGCTGCGTAGCGAAATTCCCATTGATGGCATAGAAATTTATCATCCCTATCATACTAAAGAAATTATTGCGGCCTATCTTGCCTATGTAGAAAAGCACGATTTGCTCTTTAGTACTGGTTCCGACTCGCACTGCACTCCAGGTCGCATGCCCATTAAGCACCGTGCCGAGGTGAGTCGTAAACTGCTAGAACGTCTCGGTGTCACCGTTGCTTAACACTCCTGACTCGCCACGCCCTAAGCGTCCGTTGAGTATTGGTGCGGGTACAGTCGTGATGCATGAAGAACGGGTCTTGTTAGTACGCAACACCTATGGCTTGACAAAGGGACGCTATTTGCTACCCGCAGGACGTGTCAATGTAGGTGAGTTGCCAGACCATGCAGCCATACGCGAGACTTTCGAGGAGACAAACCTGCGCGTCGAGATTGAAGGCTTGCTTGGTGTACGCCTCTGGGTATTAAAGGGTGGAGAGCACAACTACTTTTTTATGTTCCGTGCGAAACTACTGTCTCCGGTCAGCGACCTACGCCACAATCCTGCCGAACTGGACGATGCACGTTTCTTCACACGCTCTGAGATGGATGCGCTTGGCCTTGATGAAACATGGTTGGGAGCGATTGCCGTTGCCTATAAAGGGCTGGACGCGCACACGACGCTCTGGCCCAATCACGCCGAATTGCAAGACGATTCGGTGGATACCCCCGATCATTGGCGCATATGGCTCTAATGGTATTTAATGAAATTTGATAAAAAGGTGGTAAAGTTAGTCGGTAGGGGCAGCAATTCATTGCGCCCAAAGATGGGGGTAATGGGGCAACGCGTGGACAAAGCTTCTCTCTTCCAACATGGACCCCTCCTGACCCATCTCTGGGCGCAATGAATTGCTGCCCCTACCGATGTTCCCCTTTTTTATTAGCGAAGTTTATGAAGTAAACCTGTATAGTTGTCTTTTATTGTACTGTATTGTATGATACATACAAAAAGTGGAACATATTATGCAGATACAACAGTTTCGTGAACGTGTCCTTACTTTGCTAGGACAACGCCGTGGCCCTTCACTATCACAAATCGTATTGCGAGCTATGGGTGCCTTGTTTGGACTGCAAGTGCTTACCATTGCTCTGCTACAACTTGCCTCAAAGCTACGTCGTAAGCAACAGCAAGGCGGTGGATTTCCCCATCCTAATCTCAATAGCGTACGTGTTGGCGACAATAACGTACAACTTTACGACTATGGGCAATATCTGTATGACGCCATGCTGACTGCTATTGATAATGCGCAAGAGAGCATCTATTTAGAGACATTCATCTGGAAAGATGATAAGGTTGGACAAGCGTTCAAAACGCTCTTAACGAAAAAAGCAGAACAGGGTATAGAGGTCTATGTTGTTTTTGATAGTTTCGGCAATGCAGTCGTACCAGAGCGATTTAAAGAGTTTCCACCATCTATCCACTCCTTAAAGTATCAGGCTATTTGGCGTCCCTGGCATATATTTGATCCGCGTCGTTATGCATTGGAACATCGTAAACTCCTCATTGTCGATGGCTATACTGGTTTTATTGGAGGCTACAATATTGGTAGCCCCTACGCCAATACATGGCGCGACACTCATCTTCGTATCGAGGGGCCAGCCGCCGCCGATCTCGCACATTCGTTCACTGAGTTCTGGAATCAACACGATTCCAATCGCACGCCTATCACGCGCCATTATTCACGTCGTTTCGACTCGCTTATCACTGTCGTCGGTACAAATGCGCTACAACTTATGTTTCCCATTCGTGACCTGTATATTCGCTCCATTGACCGTGCAGAAAAAACGATACATCTAACTGACGCTTATTTTGTACCAGATAGTGTACTGCTCGATGCTCTTTGTGCAGCCGCACGACGTGGCGTCAATGTACAGGTTATGGTACCTTGGATTTCCAATCACATCGTCGTCGATTGGCTTGCACGTGGCTATTTTACCGAGTGTCTCAAAGCAGGCATTAAAGTCTTTGGCTATCGTCACATGTTGCATGCCAAAACATGCACCATTGATAGTCAGTGGTCAACCATTGGCACTGCGAACCTTGACCGCCTTAGTGCTGTTGGCAACTACGAAATCAATGTCGAAGTCTACAACGAAATGTTAGCGCATCAGATGGAACAACTGTTTTTAAGCGATACAACGGACGCTATAGCACTTGATCTTGATGAGTGGCTTCAGCGTCCCTGGTATGCCATGCTTGGTGAACGTATTCTCGCCCCACTACGTGTACTATTGTAGACAATGTGCCCTTGGCTCCTGGGGTGTGCTAAAGCAGACCCGTACAGGAGCCATCACTGAAGCCGAGGACGCCATGCAAATCCTGTACTCCTGGGGTGTGCTAAAGCAGACCCGTACAGGAGCCATCACTGAAGCCGAGGAC
>CAXUIS010000454.1:0-1446 GCA_964250915.1 uncultured Ktedonobacteraceae bacterium
TAAAACAAGTCAATCCTTATGGTGCTGAGTATTGGAGTGCTCGTGATCTAGCTCCATTACTTGGTTATGACAAATGGCAAAACTTCGATGTTGCTGTTCAAAGGGCCGAAGTTGCGTGTGAACAGGTTGCGCAAGCTGTCCAAGACCACTTTACTGACGCCAGTAAAATGGTTACACTTGGCTCAGGTGCCTCACGAAACGTGAAAGATTATTTCCTTAGTAGATTTGCATGCTACTTGATCGCACAAAACGGCGATCCACGTAAGCCACAAATAGCAGCAGCACAAACCTATTTTGCTATTTCTACTCGTGCTAACGAGTTACATCATCTGCTCGTTGAGCAAGAGAAAAGGTTACAACTTCGTGAGCGTGTAGCACTTGGGAATACAAAACTGAATGAGGCAGCACAGAATGCAGGTGTCCTCTCACAAAACTTTGGCATATTTCATAATCGAGGATACAAAGGACTTTATGGCGGGCTGAATGCCGAAGGTATACGACAGCACAAAGATGTTGGCATAAACGAAGATATTTTAGACAGGATGGGACGTGCTGAGCTAGCCGCTAACGAATTTCGTATAACGCAAACCGAGGAAAAACTGAATCAAAGTGGTCTTATTGGTGAAACACAGGCTATGAGTACACACTTTGAGGTTGGTCGAGAAATTCGCCAAACCATAGAACGCATAGGTGGAAGAATGCCCGAAGCTTTACCAACTGAACCATCTATAAAACCTCTTTTAGATGAGCGACGTAGGTCTAAGAAGAGGCTAAAAGCGAAAGCTGAAAAAGAAAAGGGTAATGATACGCTGCTTTAGCTTAGTGACTCAAGGAAGTAGGCATGGACCGGATAAAAATAACAATAGAGCAAGAGTTTGTAGATGACGGCGCCATGTTTGTCTCAGTCTATATAAATGGTCAGACCATGCCTAAAATGCTAAACCTCGATGCGTTTTTTGCAGTCAAAGAACAACAGGGACAGGTTCCTCTCTTCACCTGTGGCTGTGGCGATTTCGGGTGTGGTGGTTACTACGTAGATGTTGTTTGTACCAATGAAGCTTTGACGCTCCATAACAGCTATCATCGCTTCAATCACACGCTCCAAGCCGAGTTTGAGTATTTGCTGGAGTGGCAACAGGTTCGAGGTGTTGCCGAGGAAATAGTCACGTATTTACAGAAGGTACAAGAGCGCAATCCACAAGCTTTTGTGACGCTAGGTCACTGTGGCGAAAACCTACTTGATCGTATTAATGAGTATCGTAGAAGCCGAATCTTCGTTTCTTAGATAAGTACCGCAATGAATTACTTTACGCACTCAGCAAAGCTTTTGTTACTGTTATTCCTGTAAATCCATTACCTAAGGCGTTAGACACAAAAAGCGCAATCACGCCTTCTTGCGTTCCACCTTGAAAGCTTAGAGTATAAGAGAAAGAAGAATAAATTCTG
>CAXUIS010000454.1:1546-3292 GCA_964250915.1 uncultured Ktedonobacteraceae bacterium
TAAATTCTGCATCAAGAAAGTCCTTCACAAACGTAATGCATACACATCTCTCATCATGAAAGGGGTAGATCAGATGTACACTGTATTCTAGCAGACATAAATGTTCAAAATGAATTGAATATCTACTACATATATGGTATGCTTGCTATGTTCACCCCCTTGCTCATGACGCTGTTTGTCATTGTACACCGATTCCTTGGTAGTGTCTTCTTATTAGAGTCACAGTAGGTACATTGTAGTACTAGGAGGATTTCGATGCTCAGTAGTCCCCGCAGGAGTTTTTTTGACCGCGACCTCGAACACTATCCCGCTAACTCGCAACGTGTCTGGTATTTAACGTTGTCCGTCGCCGCAACTATTGTCCTCTATTACGAGTCATATGTTCTCCCATCAGTCGCTCCGCTCGTCTTGACCACTTTCCACATTACGTTCATTAACTACGTCTTTATAACGCTTGGCTCCAACCTGCTAGGCGCACTCTCGTCAATCATCGGAAGCCTTTCAGACCGCATAGGGCGTGCCAATCTCGTTATCTATGGTATCGTTGTCACGTCAATTATCACGCTTATTATTTCGTTCACAAGTTCAGCATCGCTCTTTATCGTGCTGACTCTGTTACTGGGCTTTGTTGAAGGCATTATTCTTGTCGCAACGCCTGCGCTGGTACGCGATTTCTCGCCACGTCTTGGACGCGCAACCGCGATGGCCTTCTGGACGGTTGGACCTGTCGGTGGTAGTCTCGTGATTACCTTTGTCGCGAGTCTGACGCTCTCTGCCTTTGGAACATGGCAATCACAGTACATCATTGCCGCCATCTTTGGTTTGATCATCTCTGTACTGTGCTTCCTCGGCCTACGCGACCTCTCAGCCTCTTTACGCGCTCAAATCATGACCGCGATTCAAGAAAAAACGCTGATCGAGGCTCGATCACGAGGAATCGACGTTGCCGCAGCATTGCGTAATCCGTGGCGACAAATGTTGCGTCCGAGAATTATTATCAGTGCGCTTGGTATCAGCGTCTTCTTACTGCTGTACTTTGCCGCCGTTGCCTACTTCCCGACCTATCTGACAACTATCTTCAAGTATCCACTTGCCCTGGCGAATGGCCTACTCAGCATCTATTGGGCGTGCGATGTTGTTGCCTCAATCGTGACTGGTATTATCTCTGACCGCCTAGAGGTGCGTAAGCCCTTTATGGTTTACGGCGCGATTGCCAATATCGTCGTGATTCTCCTCTTCATCTCGCGTATTGGACAGCCCACGAGTCCTCTATTCATGGGCATTATCTTTGCCCTCTTTGGTCTCACTGGTCCCATCGCCTATGTTGGGTGGATGGCTGGCTATACGGAAACGATTGAGGATATCAACCCCGCGCTGGTCGCTACCGGTATCTCCGTCTGGGGCTTTCTCATTCGTTTAGTGGTGGTCGTCTCGTCGCTTGCATTCAGTGTTGTTGTCGTCAACATACAAAATGCTGGACAATGGGCAACATGGTGGTGGGTCTGTATCGCGGGTGTCATCGTGTTTCTGCCAACCGCATTTCTTGCTAGTGGCTACTGGCGTCCCGCACAGGCACGCGCTGCTGTACAGGCCAAGCTACAATCTGAAGGACTCAATGTCGAGTCGGGTGTCGAACCCGCATAACATAATGCCAATTGTAAACGGTAGGGGCAGCAATTCATTGCGCCCATACGCATTAGGATAAGAATTGCTGGGTTTGTAATCGCATGTCGAATCCTGGGGAAC
>CAXUIS010000455.1:0-3255 GCA_964250915.1 uncultured Ktedonobacteraceae bacterium
CCTGGATACTTTTGTTGTCAAACTCATGTTGTCAAACTCATTAAGAAGGTTATTGTTGATTGAAGCGCGGTTTGCGCTTTTCTAAGAAGGCATGCATCCCCTCTTTGGCGTCAGGAAGTTGTGAGGTTGAGGCCATAACCTCGATGGCATAGTTGTAGGCTTGCGGTTGTGGCATCTCCATCTGTGCGTAGTAGGCTTGTTTGCCAATTTCTTTTGCGACAAGGCTTCCACGCGTTGCGGCTTCTATCAGGCGTTGTGCCTCGTATTCAAGTTGATCGGGGGCAACGACACGATTGACCAATCCCCAATCAGCCGCCGTATGTGCATCTATCGCGTCACCTGTCAAGAGCATTTCTAACGCACGTTTGCGTCCGATGTTGCGACTCACAGCGATCATCGGTGTTGTGCAAAACCAGCCGCCCTTCCCGCCAGGAGTGGCAAAGGCTGCGTTGGTTGACGCAACCGCAAGATCACAGGTCGCAACAAGTTGACAACCAGCCGCGGTTGCTAACGCATGTACACGGGCCAGTACAGGTTGTGGCACAGTTTGAATAGTGTCCATGAGAGCAGTACAAACCTGTAAGAGTTTGCGTGTGGCGGCAAGATCACGATCTACGACATCGGCGAAGTCGTGCCCAGCACAGAACGCGGGACCGTTTGCAGCCAAAATCACACCTCGCGCTGTACTCGCGCCAACCTCATTAAAGGCTGCCGTAAGTTCGCCCATATGTTTGAGTGAGAGGGCATTGCGCCGTTCTGGTGTATTCATCGTGATTGTGGCGATATCGCCTTCGTACTGTAGCTTAATCATCTCATATTGCATCGTGTATTCTCCTAACGAATATTGACAACACCGGATATAGCCGTGCTTGCTTACCTTGCTAAAATACGAGTATCATTATTTAGCATAGTGTATCATACACATTTCCTCTTACTACACCCACCGCTTTTTCCATACACAAGAAGAATGGAAGAAAGAGGGCGTTTTTGTCTATGTGGAAGAGCAATGCACATACATACTTTGGGAGAGACTATTCATGGCTGCAAAGAAACAAACCGTTAAATATCAGCAACAACCGGATGAGCAGGTAGTGTATATTGATCCAGAAGAAAATATTACGGCGGTACGCGAACGACTTGAGCATATTGAGGCACAACAGGTAGCACTTATCGTACCACCACAAACACATCTGCGCGGTCAGGTTGTGTGGAAACTGTTGTATACTCGTGCAAAAGAGTTAGGCAAAGAGGTTTCTATTGTAAGCTCCGACCCGCAAATTCGCGCAATAGCTCGCTCCGTCCAATTCAAGGTGGCGTCTTAAGGTAACATCAAGTAGCAAGGGCACCCGCAAGGGGATGCCCCTCCCACACGACATGACAGCGTATGCATTCGTGTATGGGAGGGGCATCCCCTTGCGGGTGCCCTGATTTTGTGACAGCGAATGTCCACTATATGATACGATGGTGTCAGCACTAAACAACAAAGAGCAGGAGTTTATACAATCCTATGTTTCCCACATTTATACGTGCATACCCACCCAGCCAAGCTTTAGCAGATAGAGCGTATTGGTTGCCTTTTATAAAAGACGAGGTGCTTGTAGAGCGACACGGAAAAGACATTGCCCTGATCCAGACTGACCGCCAGGAGATAGAAACACGTTTACAATCGCAGGAAGTACTGTATATAGGGACATTTGATGGCGTGCCATGCGTGACGTGTGAAGTGGGTCCTGAGTTCGTCGTCCCTGACGAGTGGCGTACGCTTTCGTTACGAGGACTCTTTAGCCGAGTTGACGAGATCACATATAGCATTGTTGGCTATGCAATGCAATTGCTGTACTGGCGTCGCACAAGCAATTTTTGTCCTGTATGTGGGCATGTACCACAAGACGAGATAGGCACATGGGGACGGCACTGTCACCACTGCGGACACACTGCATACCCACACGTCACACCAGCTATTCTTGCCCTTGTTCACGATGGCGAACGTATGCTTTTGACGCATAAACCTGGTTGGGGCAAACGTTATAGTTGTATCGCGGGCTTTGCCGAACCGGGGGAGTCGCTTGAGGAGTGCGTGCAACGCGAGGTATACGAAGAGGTCGGGCTAGAGGTTACTGATATACAGTATGTTGGAAGCCAAACATGGCCTTTTCCGCATCAACTCATGGTAGGCTATACAGCGCGCTATGTAGGTGGTACGCTTCATCTTGAAGAGCAAGAACTAGATGATGCGCTATGGTTTAGTATAGATGAATTGCCTGAAATGCCACCGCCTTTAAGCCTCGCGTACCATATTATTCAAGGGTGGGTAAAGGCAAAGCGTGGGGTGTAGAGACCGATGTAGCGCATCCTCATGGGCAATTGTAAAGGCCAAAAGGATGCGCTACATCGGTCTCTACAAGCCATGTGTTTATATTTTTTGTTTGAGGTGCATCATCGCATCAGAGAGGGGAGCAACCGATGAGAACCAACCATGTAAAGGCGAAATTGCGCAATGGCGAACCCGTCTTGGGTGCATGGCTCAATCATTCAACACCACAACAGGCACGACTCCTAGCACGTCTTGGCTTTGATTGGTTACTCGTGGATGCGGAGCATGGGTCATATAATCCTACAGTTGTGGCTGATATGGTTGCAAGCATCGCTGATGCGGGAACGTCATGCGCTCCACTTGTACGTGTGCCACATAACACGGTTGAGTGGTTTAAATGGGCACTTGATGCAGGAGCATGGGGTGTCATTGTGCCAATGGTCAATACGGTAGAGGAGGCACAGCAGGCAGTAAGTTGGTCGAAGTATCCGCCATTAGGCGCACGTAGCATTGGTGGTGCCTTTGCCCCACTCGCTTTTGGAGCACTTGACAGTGCCAGCTATGCACGTATTGCGAACGATGAAATTCTGGTGATTCTACAAATTGAGAGTCTGCCAGGGTTACATAACCTCAATGCTATCTTGGAGGTGCCAGGAGTGGATGTTGCATTTGTTGGCCCAAACGACCTGCACGCATCGCTTGGACTACCACCAAGCAATGAGGGTGCCGAACCCGAATTTGTTCAAGCACTCGAACAGATTAAAGATAGTGCACGACAACACAACATCGCGCTCGGTATTTTCACCAGTGGTGGGAACGCGGCGGCCCAGCGTATTCATGAGGGATTTCAGATGGTCAGCGTAACATCTGATCTCTCTAGCTTAGTAACAGGGGCAACGCAGCAGTTACAGCTAGCACAAAATCATCAATCACCTTCGTAG
>CAXUIS010000456.1:0-3244 GCA_964250915.1 uncultured Ktedonobacteraceae bacterium
CGACGTGAACCTCTCCCAACCCATCTTCGGGCGCAATGAATTGCTGCCCCTACCGAACGTCCACCTGCTCGTAGTATCGCGTAAGCGTGTCACGCGAGGGCAGGGTATAACCGAGTTGTGTAATAGCACTGACAGCGAAGGCGGTCGCCAAGCGTCCACTATCGGCGATACTCAATCCTTGTACCTGTGCTGCTACGAGACCTGCGACCATTGCGTCACCAGCACCAAAGTTTTTTTTTACCTGTACAGCAGGAGGTGTCGCAAGCAGGGTTGTATCCTGTGTCACGAGCAACGCGCCCTGTTTTCCCATTGAGACAACAACGAACACGATGTCTTCGTTCAGTAAAGCATAGGCTGCTTGCTGAATGTCAGCATTACTGGTTAAGTCATGCCCAACGAGATAAGCCAACTCCTCGATATTGGGCTTTACAATCGTTGGGCCAGCCTGTATGCCTTCTCGGAGAGCCTCTCCACTTGTGTCCAGAAGTATGAACTTTTTGTACCGCTTGAGTTGCGTAATGATCGTGGCATAGCTCATAGGTGGAACGTGAGGTGGTAGAGAGCCGGACAAAATAAACCAATCACAGGAGCTTGTTAGCGACTCGATGATGTCAAACAATGTCGCTATGACTTCTTGTGAAGGCGTGAGGCCCGGCATGTTAATGTCGGTTGTTTCCTGCCTTGCTTCATCGACAACTTTTACATTGATACGGGTACTGCCAGGAATGCGGACAAAACGATCTTCTATACTCTTTGTAGTAAAGAACTGCTCGAAGAGGTCAGCATTCTCCTGACCAAGGCACCCTGTCACAACGGTATCTATTCCGTAATCCGCCAGGAATGAGGCAACATTGACGCCTTTTCCACTCGCGTCAAAACGAATTGCCTGGCCTCGATTGACGGTATTGAGTCGAACATTGTTCACGCTCACCGTTTGATCGATGGCGGGGTTAAGCGTAATGGTGGCTATCTTCATGTGAACTCTGCCCTTGCACCATTAGCATGGGTTCTGGTCCTGTATTCCCATGCTGAGACTGCTTCTGCTGAGCCAGGGGAAGCAGAAGTGTTACCGTGGTTCCTTCGTTTGGAACGCTATCGAGTGTGAGTGTGCCGTCATGAATTGCAGCGATATGCTGCGCGATAGAGAGGCCGAGACCAGTACCGCCAGCCTCACGTGAGCGAGCCTTGTCCACGCGATAAAAGCGTTCGCCAAGATGCGCCAAGTGTTCGGCAGCTATGCCAATACCTGTATCGCGTATGTCGAGACGAGCTTTCCCATTCTGCACAGATGCACGTACCGTTACTCGACCGCCTGGACGATTATACTTAATGGCGTTGTCAAGTATCACAAGCAATGCTTGTTCAAGTAACATGGAGTCGCCAATCACGAACACTTCATCGGTCTTTTCTTGTTGAACTTCAATTCTCTTCTGCTCGGCAAAGGCACTCACACGCTGTACTCCCTGTAGCGTCAATGCATTCAGGCTCACAACCTCATGCTCTCGATGTTGAGCATTAGCGTCCAGACGTGCAAGTGACAGCATACTTGTTGCCAGATTACTCATATGATTCGCCTCGGCAACGATATCCTCCAAAAGGGCTGCGTCTTCGGCGTCCATATGTTGGCGTCCACGTAGAAGCACTTCGGCGTCCGCACGCATCAATGTGAGCGGTGTACGCAACTCATGGGAGGCGTCGGCGATAAAACGCTGTTGCCGCGTAAAGGCGAGACGTGCTGGTGCCAACGCACGATTCGCTAGGAACAAGCCACCGAATGCAGCCCCAAGCAAGGTTACACTTCCTACACTAAGCAAGAGGATAAGCAGTAGAGATAGTGCTGTGTCCTCGTACTGAACAGCTTGACCAGAGACAACCACTCCTACGTATCCATGTCCTGTAGAACTCGGCACAGCCATCGCATAGCGATAGATCATACCGATATTGCCGCCCGCGTTCACCGTGCCGTATGCACTTCCGTCTTTTAATGCTTGCTTCGCTAGCGTGTTTGTAAGAAAGGCAGAAGGTAGCTGATTCCCGTCAGATACAAGTGTCCCATTTTGATCAAAACACGCGAGCATTTGTTGTTGTTGCCCATTAGGAAAAATGCCAAAGCGAGGAGGTAGACCATCTTGTGTACAGACTTGTGAAAGCGAACTCGTAGACCACATGTCCGCATGTCTATGTGCATCTCCTGCTACTCCATTCTCAATAGGAGTGAGGAGGACATGTTGAGCGATAAAATAGAGGGCAACACAGAACAGGACCAGTGCGGCGCCCAGCACACCGCAATACAAAAGTGTCAAACGAATACGCAAGCCTTGAAACAATGCGGCACTCGGCTCTTGATTGAGGCGACTCTGCCTGCGATATGGAAACCACGACGTTAATTTTTCCCTGTTCATGTTCTTTTGTCTTTTCTGTTCGTTATGCTTCTATCTTGTAGCCTACGCCACGCACGGTTTTAATGACGGGACGTGCGAAGCCTGTATCAATTTTGTCGCGCAGATAATGAATATAGATATCGACCACGTTAGAAAGTGCTTCAAGGTCATAACGCCAGACAGCATCGGTAATTTGTGTACGCGTCAACACCTGTCCGGGGTGACGCATCAGATATTCCAATAGCGCAAATTCTTTGGCGGTCAACTCGATCACACGACCAGCACGTCGCGCCTCGTGCCTCACAAGGTCGAGCGTCACATCGCCGACCGTTAGTTGTGGCGTCTCATCGAACTTTCGCTCTCGACGACGTAGCAGCGCATTGATACGAGCCAGCAATTCCTCCATTGCAAAAGGCTTGGTCAGGTAATCATCGGCTCCAACGTTGAGACCCTTCACACGGTCCTCTACCGCCCCACGTGCCGTCAGCATCAGCACAGGTGTCAGGATGCGTTCGGCACGCATCTGACGACATATCTCGAAGCCATCATGCACAGGCAACATCACATCAAGAATCACAGCATCATAAGTATCACTTAAAGCAAGGTCTAAACCCATCTCGCCATCATGCGCGAGATCAACAGCATGACGCTCTTCTAGCAGGACGCGACGCAGCAAAAACGCCAGCCGTTGCTCGTCCTCTACCACAAGAATATGCATCAGTTCTCCCCATATTTCTTGTTTTAACACCAACATCTCGGTAGGGGCAGCAATTCATTGCGCCCAAAGATGGGGGCAAAGGGGCAAACCTCCCCAATAGACATTACTGTGATACCGCCACCCCCATCTTTGGGCGCAATGAATT
>CAXUIS010000457.1:0-3231 GCA_964250915.1 uncultured Ktedonobacteraceae bacterium
AGTGTAATGCGGTACGCATATCCCGTAGCAGGATATCAGCCATATCACGACTAAAGCCCTCTTTCACCACAATACGTTGCACCACAAGGTCTTCACAATTCTTAGGCATCGTGTAAGCTGGCACCAGCCAGCCGTTATAGCGGAGCCTATCAGACATATCGAACAGGGTAAAGTTTGTCTCCTCTTTCAATTTCCATGCAAAAACAGGAAGTTCGCTTCCGTCAGACAGCAACTCAAACGGACCTAGCTTCGCAATTTCACCTGACAGGTACAAAGCGGTATCATGACTTGCTTGTTGAATACGTATATACCCCTCTCTCCCTAGACGAAGGAAATTGTAGTATTGTGCCACAATCTGATTGCCTGGGCGCGAAAAGTTCAGTGTAAATGTTGGCATCTCGCCGCCGAGATAATTTACTTTGAAAATCAACTCTTCCGGTAACGTCTCCTGATCGCGCCAGATCGCCCAGCCAACACCAGGATAGACAAGACCGTACTTATGACCGGATGCGTTAATCGACACGACTCGATGGACGCGAAAATCCCATTCCAGGTCTGGTTGAATAAATGGGGCGACAAAGCCACCGCTAGCAGCATCGACATGAATAGGAATATCCAGTCCCTTTTCAGCTTGTAGCTGATCCAGAGCCACACTGATTTCCTGAACTGGTTCGTAACTGCCATCATAGGTGCTACCAAGAACAGTAATTACACCAATAGTGTTCTCGTCACAATACTTGACGACCTCTTCTGCTGTAAGATGATAACGGCCTTGCTCCACGGGCACATAGCGCGGCTCAATCTCCCAGTAATGCGTAAACTTCTCCCAACATACCTGGACATTGATACCCATTACAAGGTTTGGTTTATCCGTTGGCTTACCTGCCGCTTTCATATGTGCTCGCCAACGCCATTTCAGTGCCATACCACAGAGCATCGCGGCCTCACTCGACCCAATTGTAGAAGTTCCAATGGCATCTTGCTCTTCATGAGCGTTCCACAGGCGTGCAATGATATTGACGCAGCGCCTTTCGATTTCAGCAGTTTGTGGATACTCATCCTTATCAATCATATTCTTATCGAATGTATCCACCATCAGTTGACGAGCCTCTGGCTCCATCCACGTAGTGACAAATGTTGCAAGATTCAGGCGGGAATTGCCATCTAGCATGAGTTCATCATGAATGAGCGCATATGCTGTACGAGGCAGCATCTCATGCTCTGGTAACGCATTACGCGGCACACTCTCATTCAGAAGTCGTGCTCCATATGTTGGGGTAAGATCAGTATCGTTGTCCTGAAGATGTCTATCAACGTTTACTTTTCTCGATAGCATTGCGTTTCCTTTTTTGAACACGTAAAAAGAACGTGTATAGCGTGGGATACTCTCTTGTAAGTGTCCCACGCTATACACGTTTGGAAACGCTTCGTGGTTGTAAATGTGAAACGGATGGGTCTGATTATATTAGACCACACCCACTCCAAGAGGTGTAATGTGTGTCATTGTTTGGAGAGGTTCAGTTGAGCGTACAACGGGTTTCGTGCACGCTTCCACAAAGGCGATGAAGAGTCGCGCCCACGCTGGCTCATCCGTATAAATCTCTTCTGGATGGCACTGTACACCGAGCATAAAGCGATGTCCAGGGACCTCGATCAGCTCTGGCACACCGTCTTCGGCACAACCTGTGACACGTACCCCTTTACCGGGGTTATGAACCGCTTGATGGTGCAGACTATTAGCACGCATTTCGCATGTGCCAAGAATTTGTTCCATCCGGCTACCAGCGTCAATGCGAACCGAATGGACAATCGTATTGCGTGGCAAATCCCAATTCTTGTGTCGCAAACTGCCTGGATAGAGATCGCCCAGGTCCTGATAGAGGCTACCACCGAGTGCGACATTCAACATCTGCATACCACGACAAATGCCGAGTGTAGGAATATTTTTATCGAAGGCCCAACGAGCCATTGCTAACTCTAATGCATCGAGTTGTGGATTTGTATCTGTGAGAAGCGGGTGAGGCTCCTCACCATAATTGCTTGGATCAACATCGATTCCACCGGAAAGTAATAAACCATCTAATCGAGGGAGAAGCGTATATAGCTCATCAAGATCATCAAAGATCGGGATGAGAATAGGTACACCACCCGCACGCTCCACTGCATGAATGTAGGTCCTATTGTTATAATAGATAGGCCGCTCTGTATCCGCACGTACTCCTGCATGGCAAGGTATCCCAATGAGTGGACGCATTACTAAAAACTCCTTCACAAAGCCAAATGAATTGACCAACCGACGTACTTTAAGAAATTCCAAGAATAAAAAAAAGCGGAACGCTAGAGGTATGTTCTATAGCGTTCCGCCTGGAAAATGAATACTTCGTCTACACTGTGAAACGCGCCTCAATACACTCTACTACAAGATGCTCCAGGCTAAGCTGGAGCTCTATAAGAGTAAGAGCAAATACATCGTGGGCGCGTTGTTTTTTCATTTAATTATTCCATGTTGTTAAAATGTTTTGTGTTTGTACACAGATATGTTATACATTCATCATACCCGTAATGTCAAGCAACGCAAACTTTTGTCTGTTTGCCCTAGTGCAAACACATTCTTCAAGCCACTTCTCGCTCAACTACCGAAAAATGCATTCCACCAGTCTTGCCAGAAACCCTGCTGTGCTTGCGTAGTTGCACGTCTCTTTGTGACTTGCTGCTGCGCGTCATTGCTGCCAACCACCACCACTAGGTGCTCTCCAGGTCTCGTATAGCCTAATTGCTGTCGTGCCTCATTCTCAACCACTGATGAGTTCTGATAGTGACTTGCCGCCTTCACAAGGTCTTTATTGTGGTTTCGCACACGTGTTAGTTGTTGTTGCGCGGCCTGCACTTGTTGGGCTGATTGACTATTTGACCACGCCTGCGCCAGTGTACCTAACAGAAACGCTATGCAAATAAGCCCTGTCACCCAGATCACCGTCTGTGTAAAAAGTGAACTTCGTCTGGCTCGTAAGCGTCCAGCCGTTTCTCCCATGCCTATTGCCGATGTCACATTTGCACTATTCATTGCCGCAGAAGCTGAGCGTGCGAGTCGCGTTCTCGCTTGTTTTCTTTGCATCCTATTCTTCTACCTTATTACACGTAATAGACGTAGCACTGGTTACATTTTAGCATATACATCACAAAAATTCATTGAATCGAAATGTGTGATGTTCGTGCCGTTCTCGACATAGC
>CAXUIS010000458.1:0-3223 GCA_964250915.1 uncultured Ktedonobacteraceae bacterium
TCACTATCACCGCATGCCGCAAGATGTAGAACTCATGGCGCAACTTGGCATCGGTGCCTACCGTTTCTCACTTGCGTGGCCCCGCATTTTGCCAGATGGCAGGGGACGCATCAATACGCGTGGTCTTGATTTTTACGACCGTCTGGTGGATATATTGTTAGCAAAGGGCATTCGTCCTGTTGCCACACTCTATCACTGGGACTTACCGCTTGCACTGTATAATGAGGGCGGATGGCTGAACCGGAACACTGCATACGCGTTCGCAGAGTATGCAGAGGTGGTGGCCCGTCAGCTTGGAGACCGTGTAAGTACGTGGATTACACATAACGAGCCGTGGTGTTCTGCCTACCTTGGTTACGGTACTGGCGTTCACGCTCCTGGCATACAGGATATGCAGTCTGCAGCAATAGTTGGACATCACCTATTGCTTTCGCACGGATTAGCGGTGCCACGTCTGCGCACACATACGAAGGCTGGCACACAGATTGGTATCGCACTAAACTTCACACCTATGTATCCTGCCGATGATACGCCCGAAACAGCACAAGCGGTCGCACGAGCTGATGCACTTAGCAATCGCTGGTTTATAGAACCACTTTATAAAGGTGCATATCCAGAGCATCTATTCGAGAATATGGGTGTGCACCCGCCACCAATGCAGGACAATGATCTTGCAGTCATCAGCACACCTCTTGATTTTCTTGGTGTCAACAACTACTCACGTGCAGTTGTGCGCGGTAATCCAGCGAAGCCCGATGGAATCGAGTTTGTCGCGTCGATTCCTGGTGCGTCATATACTGAAATGGACTGGGAAATCTACCCTCAGGCAATTGGCGATTTACTCACGAGGTTACATAAAGAGTATGGCGTGCCATCATTGCTTGTAACCGAGAACGGTGCTGCATTTGACGATGTAGTAGGAAGTGATGGTGAGGTCAACGATTCTCGCCGCATCGAGTATCTACGCGAGCACATAAGTTCGGTTGGACGTGTGCTGGAACAAGGCGTACCAATTCAAGGCTATCTCGTCTGGTCCCTGCTCGACAACTACGAATGGGCAGAGGGTTACAGCAAACGCTTTGGCATCGTTTATGTGGACTACGCAACGCAGAAACGCACAATCAAGGAAAGCGGACACTGGTACACAGCATTAATCGAGACACATAGACAGCGATAGAAGCACATCTGCCGTACAACCTCATTAGTTGGTGAAGTATTACATCCCAACTCTCGGTCTGTACGGCATGGCTTCAGCCATATGATTCGTAGCTATCATCTTACTCTCAACTGGAGCGACAGGCTGTCGCACGAGAAAAGAAAATTATTTTTCTAGCACGTATTTTCCGGGCGCAGGAGTAATTGGTTGATGTGCTTCGCTACCCACCGATGGCGGTGCCACTTGCTTGCCAGAGCGCGTTTTCAACCACTCAAGCCAATCGCTCCACCAACTTCCATCGTGATGCTCAGCACCCTCAAACCACTGTTGAGCACTTCCCGATGGCTTATCGTTTGTCCAATAGCCTCGTCCCTTCGTTGGAGGATTTATAACACCCGCGATATGACCGCTTCCTCCTAACACAAAGCGCACAGGTCCACTTGCGAGTTGACTAATGCGCCACGCAGATTTCCATGGTACGATATGATCCTGTAGCGCACCAACAGCATAGACATCTTGGCGAATCTGTTTGAGATCAATCGGCACACCCTTTAACACCACCTTGTTGGGCTGAATCAGATTATTTTCCAGATAGGTGTTGCGCAGATAGAATGAGTGTCCCACACGCGTCATACGCGTACCATCCGCATTCCAGTAGAGGAGATCGAAGGCTGCTGGCTCTTTCCCTAACAAGTAGTTGTTCACAACATTGCTCCAAATCAAGTCGTTGGCACGCAACATATTAAACATCGTTGCCATCGAGCGGCTATCCAAATAGCCGCGCTCCGCCATCTTTCCCTCCATATAGGTCAACTGCGGCTCGTCGATGAAGACGGAAGTGTCACCAACTTCAGCAAAATCTTGTAGAGCAACAAAAAATGTAGCAGAGTTAATGGTTTCGTCGCCCTGCGCAACAAGGTAAGGTATCGCGGCAGAGAGCAGGGTTCCGCCTACACAGTAGCCAATCGGGTTAACCTTTGGAGAACCTGTAATTTCTTTAATAACCTCTAGTGCATTTAGTGGCCCAAGTGTGAGATAGTCATCAAAACTCATCTCTTCCATTGATGCATCAGGATTTTTCCAGCTGACCACAAAGACAGTAAAGCCGCTATCCACCATAAACTTGATGAGACTGTTCTTCGGCTGCATATCCAGAATATAGAACTTGTTAATCCACGGTGGAATAAAAAGCAAAGGAGTCGCATAGACTTTTTCAGTCGTCGGCGTATATTGAATAAGTTCGATAAGCTTATTCTGATAAACTACCTGTCCAGGAGTGAGCGCAAGATTGCGCCCAGGCTCGAATGCATCCGTATCGGTCATCTTGATCTGACCATTTTTGATGTCACGCATGAGATTATCCATGCCCTTGACCAAGTTTTGACCGCCACTTTGGAGAGTTTCGTGAATCACCTGTGGATTGGTAAAGAACGTATTAGTCGGGCTGATAGCATCCAAGAACTGACGTAAATAGAAGGTCAATCTGTGCTGTTGCTTCTCATCCAGTCCCTCAACCTGTGAAGTAGCTTTAAGCAGTGTCGTGGCGGTAAGCAAATAGCTTTGTTTAATGGCATCAAAGATAGGATTTTGTTGCCAATCAGGGGCACTAAACCGCTTATCTCCTTTCTCAGGCTCGATAATCGGTTTGGTATCCTGACCGAGACCCCAGAGTTTTAGCGTGGTCGAATTCATCAATTGTGTATACTGCTGCACAAAATTACTATAGTTTGACCATGCACGTGCCGGATTGCTCAGGGCATCAATCCATATTTGCTGAAACGTACGCATTGTACCAACAGGATCAAATGGTAGAATCGTGCTATAGGGATTCGCATTCCACAATTGCTCAATCAACATGGTCCATGCGTCTTTCCCGCCCTTTTGTGCTTGCTCGTTCGTCATCTGCATAGCAGGATTATTTTTCATCGTATTTTCAAGCAGCGTATTCCACGCCTCAAAAGGACCTTGACCTGTAGTTGATGATGTATCTGACATAATGCTACCTCCTTACGAATCAGCACTGATGTTAAGAGATGTAGTAGTAGATGATAAAGCATCAAGTGATGT
>CAXUIS010000459.1:0-3200 GCA_964250915.1 uncultured Ktedonobacteraceae bacterium
GCCTACATATGCTGTTAAAGAGAACAGAGGAGTTCCACATGGGCAAAGCAACGTTTGACTTCTCAGGCGAAGTTGTGCTGGTAACAGGTGGCTCACGCGGCCTCGGCTTTGAGATTGCGCAAGCTTTTGGAACTGCTGGTGCTACAGTTGTAATCACAGCGCGTCGTGAACAATGGTTACATGAGGCTGAACAACAATTACAAGCACAAGGCATAAAGGTATTCGCTGTGACATGCGACGTAGCAGATGCCTCTGCCGTTGAGAATGCCGTGCAACAAACACGCGCGACCTGTGGAGATATTGATGTTCTTGTGAACAATGCAGGTCTTACCTGGGGAACTCCTGCGCAAGATATGCCTCTGGACCGTTGGCGGCAGGTGCTTGACGCCAATATTACAGGAACCTTTCTTATGTCACAAGCGGTAGGAAGACACATGCTCGAACGCAATAAGGGCGTCATCGTGAACATCGCCTCTATTGCTGGCTTGAGCGGCGGACAGTTAAACACCGTTGGTTATAATGCAAGTAAGGCTGCTGTCATCAATATGACGCGTGCGCTCGCTATCGAATGGGCAACACACAACATTCGTGTGAATGCAATCGCTCCAGGTATGTTCAGGACACGCATGACGGAAGCAATTTTGCAACGTGCCGAGTCAACCGTTGCTGACGCGATGCCCATGAAACGCATCGGACAACCTGGAGAGTTAGCACCAGCTGTCCTCTTTCTAGCGTCAGATGCTGCAAGTTATATCACAGGTCAAGTTCTTCCTGTCGATGGAGGCAAGACCGCACAATAAATATCATCTCTTTGCGATGCAGAGAGGAGAAACAAGTATGGCAACTCAAACAATACAGACACCAACAAAATCCGTTCCGCATATTGCAGAACCGCCTTTGATAGGAAGTCTGCCCGAACATACAAGAGATCGCCTCAGTCTATACTTACGCGTTACACAACAATGCGGGGATGTTGGAAGCTTCCACTTCGGCCCATTCCGTGTCATCTTCTTCAATACGTCGGAGAATGTGCACCGTGTCTTCGTAGAACATGCGAACGATTTTGACAAGGGCGCCGCTATACATAATGCCTTCCGCCCTATCATAGGTAACGGTATCTTCACGAGTGAAGGTGACTTTCATCGTCGTCAACGGAAATTAATGGCACCTTCATTTCAACCGCGTCATATCATACGTTATGCTGATATAATGAGCCATTACAGTGAACTCATTCAGCAAGGATGGAGTGAGGCTGAAACGATTGATGTCTCTCAAGAAATGACTCATCTTACCATGAGTATTATTGGCAAAGTACTATTTGACGCTGATGTTTTTACAGAGACCGATGAGTTAGGAGTTGCTATGACTACAGTATTAAGTCATACTAGCCATACGCTATCAGAACTCTTTCCTATTCCACTCAATTGGCCCACAAAGCGCAACAGAAACACGCGTCAAGCGATAGCAGTGTTACGTGGCAGAATCCAGAAGTTGATTGATGAAAGACGTGCCGATCCACAAGAGCGCAATGACTTTCTTTCTGTCTTGCTTCATAGCAAAGATGAGGATGGAAGCTATATGAGTGATGAGCAGGCCATTGATGAGGCTCTTACGCTCTTTGGAGCAGGTCATGAAACGACTGCAACCGCGCTCGCATGGGTATGGTACCTGCTTGCATTGTATCCTGAGATATACAAGAAGGTACAAGAAGAGGTTGATACCATACTGCAAGGGCGTACTCCCACATATACTGATCTTGCACACCTTCCCTATTGTCTACAAGTATTCAAAGAAACAATGCGTCTATATCCCCCTGCATATGCTATCTCAAGGGCACCGCTGCATGATGTAGATATTGACGGCTACAAAGTGCGTAAAGGCAGAGACATTGTATTTGTATCTCCCTATACACTTCATCGTCGCCCTGATTACTTTCCTGAACCAGAGAAGTTTGATCCCGAACGCTTTACATCAGAAAATGAGAAGCAACTTGCACGCTATGCCTACATGCCCTTTGGCGCAGGTCCACGCGTTTGTATCGGTAATCATTTTGCCATGATGGAAGGTCATCTTCTGCTTGCAACTCTCGCTCAGCGTGTCGAATTCGAGTTGGTTCCCGACCAAACCATCGAACCTGACCCATTGAAAACAGTAACGATACGTCCGAGAGACGGTGTGAATATGGTTGTGCATAGACGAATAAGTGAATAACAAACGAGAGTGTATGAAGAAAATTCGTACACTCTCGTTTGTTATTCATATAGCTATGTAATACAAACTATTGCAAGTACCTTGACGACTCTCATGATGCACGTTATCATCTGTACTATAAAAAAACAAAAAGGTATAACAATATACATCATGATGAAACGATTTCGTGGGCGTAACCTTGCTCACCCCGGCTGTCTTATTGGCGTCACTGCTGGCCTCTCATTTGGTATCATTCTCGCAGGCGTGCTTGCCTCCGTTTTTTCTGTACCATACAATACTGTGTTGCTTACATGGTTCGCTATGACCGTTGGCCTTGGTGCCATTGGCTGGATTGCAGGTAGCATTCTTACGCCTCGCTTTCCAGCATTGCCTGAAACCGAGGAAGAGCCTGCTCTAATAACATCAAACGAGACGAGCGAAACACCAGTTCACGAATAGCAAGAAATAAACGCTTTTCTTCGCAAAAATTGGTCTTGTATAATCTTCCAATTTACATAACTCTATGTTATACTACCTATCACGTAGGTAACACTCTTATCCCCAAACGTTACTTGCTGGGAGCGATGTGGCTCCGACGCGCAAATGATGCGTCGTTTTGTGGATGTCGTATCGCTGTGGCTTTTGACGAATACATCAGATTTCACGAGATGCGAAATTCCCCTGTGTGCTGTTTTTTATTCCAATCGTATACGTCCTGTGTACGATCAGCATTTCATAGGAGGAAACTTCATGACCAGTAACGAATTCCGCCGTCCCGTTTCCGTCGATTTTGCTCCTCGTGGTAGTGCCTGCGAGTGGTGTGGTAAGCCCGCCGAACGTCAACTCACTGCTATCGGTGGTAGTTTCCACAACGAGAGTGGTGTGTTTTGTAGTCCTTGCGGCGAAAAATTCTCACAAGCCGTAGCAAATTCTGTGCAAGCCGTCTCTCAAGCTCAACTACGCGCGTTGTAAAATTACTCATGTCCAAAAAGAAATACTTGCTTTCTTGA
>CAXUIS010000460.1:0-3189 GCA_964250915.1 uncultured Ktedonobacteraceae bacterium
CCCCCTCACAATCTCCACCCCCCCCAAACCCCTTTTTGGGGCGAAATTAATTGCTGCCCCTACCGAGAAGAATTCCTATCTTTGGTTATCAATATTCGTCAGATGACGTATTGTTTAGTAAAACAAGTTGAATTAAATCTCTATGCTTGGGTCTTCTCAGGGAGGTATCTATCAGCATGACCAAGAGGCGTAAACGAGAATGAGAACGCAATGAGGAAAATGAGGATACCAACGATGCTATATACGAGAGCAATATTGTGAGTCCAGCTAATAACAAATCCTCCAAGCAGAGACCCTAGAGGAATAGCCGACCAAGCTAGGACACCCGCGATGCTCATGACACGGCCTAGCATGCTATTGGGGACGATAGCTTGTCGCAGGCTACCCGTGTTGATGTTGAAGAGAATACCAAGTCCTCCTATACATGCCCACAGGAGTATCCCAATCCAATACCAATGCGTAAACGCCAGCACAACGACAAGTATCCCTTCCGTCATAAGTGCACCGAGTGCTACCGTGCTGAACGACCAGCGTTTGCGGAGTGGACCCGCCAACAATGAAAGAACGACGATACCAATACTACCCGCTGAGTAAAGCAAGCCTACCTGTGTATCATTGGCCCGAAATTGCACTTTTGCGAAGAGGACAAGTTGTGTACTGACCGTAGTTGCTACAAAATTCACCAGAGCCATCATTAGAGAAATGTTGCGTAAGACAGGATGCCCAAGTACGTAACGCAAGCCATCCATGACATCATGCATAATACTTTTTGACTCTTCTTGCATCTCGCCCTTGAGAGGGTTGAAACTCATAGTAATCAAAGCTAACGAACATGCCGATAGGAGAAATGAAGAGGCATCGACGAGCAGGAGTGTCGAGAGCGGAACGAGTGCTACCAGTAATCCAGCTAATAGTGGACCGAGCACACTTGCCGCTGAATAGCTCGCTTGTATGCGTCCATTCGCTGTGACTAAATCGTCTCGATTGACAAGGTTGGGGATAGCAGCGAATTGTCCGGCCTCGAAGCAGATGGTAAGTGTCGATTGTATAAAGCCTACGACATAAATCCACCAGACCGAAAGAGAGCCAAAGGCTGCTAACAAGGGTATTGAAGCGATAATCAATGCGCGTGCGATATCGGTGAAAATCATCATGTGCTTACGATCTACGCGATCTACCCAAGCACCTAGGAGCAGTCCAAAGAGTAAGTATGGAACGAACTCCGCGGCGGTAGCAATACCAAGGTTAATCGAGGAGCCAGTAAGCTTATAAATGAGTAGTGGTAATGCGAATAATGTCACCGAACTACCAAGATTAGAGATGGTTTGGCCCGCCCAATATTTCCAGAAATCGCCTCCGAATGGCTGCTTTGTGCCTACAACTTCTGTATGTTTGCTCATAATCGCCTCCTGCTTATGCTTCGCTTTCTTCGCTAGAAGGGTGCTTATTATCGTGCTGTAAGTATGATGGTGCTACAAACATTGCGGAATAAAAACCATACACTTGCCCATCTGGATTCAGGGGTTCCTGTATAAGTTCGTCAATAATTGCGGATATACGCTTGCTATACTCCTCTGCGCGTGCCGCAGATAGGCGTGCATGTGGAAAAGCATTGGCACAGTATTTATCTGGAAATGCTGTATCTTGCTTGTTGTTTATCTCCTCCGAGAGTGTTTCAACTAACTCATCTCGTGCCTTTGTATGCATATCTAGTACAGTAGTCGCCTTGTCTCCGACCTCTAACGGAAAATCATAGACGAAGATACGAGCTGTACGCGTATAGTACTTCGCAACAATGCCATGAACAAGACGACGCGCAACGATTTGCGCAAGTCCAGCAGCTTCAAGCACCTGGAGATGATGTCCAATCGTTCCAGGAGCAATACCTAATTTGTCCGCGATTTGTTTGGCCGTCGCTGGTTGCAGTTGAATAATACCCAAAATCCGTGAACGTGTAGCATCACCAAGGGCTTTCAGTTGCTGCACAGTGTTGACCGTGAGCCGCGCCGGAATTTCGGGCATAATCACAGGTACGTCTTCTGCCAACACCTCTTCGGTTTCTTTGTTCGCCATATTCTTTCTTTCTCATGCTATATTAGTAGCACGTACCGTAAAAACAGTACGTGCTACTAATATAGCATGAGAAAGAAAGAATAGCAATTCTATTTCATTTTTCGTTCCCACGCCCCTTGACCCTCCCCTAACTGGATAGAGTATTATAGCTTTTAGACAGAGGGCCTTCTGACGAAACATGATTGAAGTAGAGAAATACGTTATCAACCTAACCAAGGAGATGCAGAGGTGTTCAAGATTGGAGACTTTTCCAGGTTGAGTCTAGTGTCGGTCAAAACCCTGCGCTACTATGATGAACTCGGACTGCTCAAACCTGCGCGGGTTGATGATGACACAAGCTATCGCTACTATTCGACGAGCCAACTCACCCGTCTGAACCGCATATTGGTCATGAAAGATATGGGTTTGTCGCTGGAACAGATCGCGCTCCTGCTGGATAAAGAGCCAACCCCGGACCAGATACGGGGAATGCTCCGACTCAAACAGGTCGAGTTAAACCAGCAAATGATTGAGGGACAGGCTCGGCTACGGCGAATAGAGGCGTGGCTACAAGCATTTGAACAGGAGGCTACTATGCCAGCATATGATGTCATTCTTAAAAACGTTGCACCGCTCCGTGTTGCTAGTGTACGTGGTGTCGCTCCCAACATGGAGCAGATCGGACCAACTCTTGATCGCCTTTTTGATCAGGTGATGGGCTATGTTAGTCAACATGGAGCAACCCCTGTTGAACCAGGCACTACTCTCTACCATAACCTTGGACTTACAGAACTCGATATTAGTGTCGAAGTATGTACGCCCTTTGACGGCTCACTTGCTGAGAATGAGCAAGTGAAAGTGAGCGAGTTACCAGCCGTCGAGACGATGGCTTCCGTAATTCATCACGGCAGTTTCAGCACATTGAATCAAGCGTATGGTGCTCTCTTTTCATGGATTGAAGCGAACGGCTACCGCATCAGTGGTCCTAACCGTGAATTGAACCTCGAATATGAGCGTGGTGGCGACCAGTCAAAGTTCGTCACGGAAATCCAGTTCCCTGTTGAGAAGGTTTAGTGTTGTGAGGATGTCGTAGGGACCACGTTTACGGCGTCTACAGGCAATTAACTGCCTGTAGAC
>CAXUIS010000461.1:0-3181 GCA_964250915.1 uncultured Ktedonobacteraceae bacterium
GGGGATGCCCCTCCCATACACGAAGACGAACGTAATGGCTCGTCATATGGGAGGGGCATCCCCTTGCGGGTGCCCTAGAAACTTTTAAATAACCTGATGGAAATGGTAATTGTCTCGACATGTCAACAATGGAAAGCGAGTTTGTATCTATGTCCACTACTACTCCTAGCCCACAAAATGCTTCGATAGAAGAGAAGGCGGTGGTTGAACCATCTAACCGTAGCTTTCAAGGCATCTGGCTAATTGTTCTTGTGCTAGTCGCGGGCGCGGCCTCGCTCTCGATAGAGTTCGCAGCTTCGCGCCTGCTCGCGCCCTACTTCGGTACATCATTGTTTGTGTGGGCGAACCTAATCGGCCTCATTCTGCTCTATCTCACGATTGGTTATTATGCTGGTGGACGAATCGCTGATCGCTATCCTCGTCCAGTTGTCTTATACAGCTTAACGGCGGTTGCGGCCTTGATGATAAGTCTCATTCCTGTTATTTCGCGTCCCATTCTTAGCTGGTCACAATCGGCCTTTGCCACCTATTCTATTGGCGTCTTTTATGGCTCACTGGTTTCTGTCATTCTGCTATTCGCCATTCCCATGATTCTGCTTGGTTGCGTTTCGCCGTTCGCTATACGCCTGTGTACCGCGCAAGTCGTGCGCTCCGGTCGCACCGCTGGACAACTCTACGCCATCTCAACCATTGGGAGCATCTTTGGCACCTTCTTTCCCGTGTTTGTCCTCATTCCCTATCTCGGTACCTACATGACCTTTTTCACTACAGCCCTTGCGCTCCTTCTCGTCTCGTTGGTCGGCATACTCAGTACGCAGCGTGGAAATGGTTCGCGTGGGAATAAAAATGGGCTTGAGAATGGGATGCGCTCAGTACCAAAGAGCACAAAGAGGAGCTTGTTTTCGATCCTCCTGCTCATTCCAATGGGTTTGACGCTTTTTGGCATTCAGGGACCGATTAAGCCGCCAAGTGGAACCGGTAATGGGGGTGTCATGGTCGCGGAAAAAGAGTCGGCCTACAACTATATTCAGGTTGTACGTGTTGGGGACGAGATGCAACTTGTGCTCAACGAAGGCTTAGCCGTTCACTCGATTTATAATCCCGACAGTGTGCTCACCACTGGTCCCTGGGACTACTTCTTGGTTGCTCCCTATTTCAATAAGCCACCATTCACGCCGCAACAGGTGCGCAAAGTCTGTATCATCGGTCTGGGTGCGGGCACAATTCCTCGTGAATTTACCAATGTCTATGGCCCTTCGGTCTCGATTGATGGTGTGGAGATCGATGGGGAGATTGTCAATCTGGGGCGTCAATACTTTGCCATGAACGAGCCAAATCTGCATGTCACGGTGCAAGATGGACGTTATTTTATGCAAACCACCTCACAAAAATATGACGTTGTTGGTATAGATGCCTATCAGCAGCCCTATATCCCCTTCCAGTTGACCACTCACGAATTCTTTCAAGAGGTCCAGGGTCATCTCACGTCAAATGGTGTCGCGGTCATCAATGCTGGACACACTTCAAACGACTTCCGTTTAGTCAACGCGCTCTCGCAGACGATGCGCTCCGTCTTTTCCAATGTCTACATCATCGACACTGAACGCTTCTCCAATAGCATCATCATTGGCACGAACGCGCATACCGCTCTCGGCGACTTCCAAGCGAATACTCAAGCTATGACCAACGCTCCACTACAAAGCGTGATGAACACAAGCATTAACTATGGCAACATCCGTGAGGAACATACTGCCCGCGCTGTCTTCACGGATGATCGCGCCCCCGTAGAACAACTGATTGACTCGATTATCCTGAATGTCGCCGAAAACGGGAAGGAGTAAGCGAGCAGGGCACCCCAATGGTTATCCCCCCCCCATAAAAACATTGTTTTGCCACTTGCTTTTTATATGGGAGGGGCACCCCCTTGCGGGTGCCCTGGTTTGACTGGCAAGCTATAGATGAGAATATTTGCGACGCTCTAGCATCAGGATTGTGAGACCACCGATAAGCACACAGATACCATATGCAATACCCATAACAAAGAGCGGGTAGCGAAAATTGATACTATACAGTTGGCTAAAGCCACTTGCGCCAACGAACGCGCCGATTAGACCAATCGATCCATAGGCTCCCTGCACCTGTGCGCGTACATTGCTAGCTGAGGACGCCGCCACATGTGCATCAATGGCAGGCTGTATAAATGCATACACGACGCCATGTAGAGTGAAGCAGATAATCACAATCAGTACTGTATTGGCGAATCCATAAATTAGATAGAGTGGCACCTGTGCCAGCCCGAAGATAAGAATCAACCATGAGCGGTAGCGTGTGCGGTCCGCGAGTTGTCCACCAAATGTAGATAAGAGAACGTTTGGAATGGCCCACATCACGTAAGTAATACCGATAAGTGTCACTGATGCGCCAAGGTGGTCATGCATCCATAATGGCATCAGTGTCAGGTCAAAACCAAAGTACAAGTAATCACCAAAGGCAATGAGGTATGCTGCCAAAAGCGGTAGTGTGAAGAGCGATGCGTAGGAGAAACGACGCTTTACAGAGGGAACTTTTGCAAGCCCTGGACGCGTGTTGGGCACCATAGTTAGCACAATACCAACGGCAACGACACGGAATACAACCGAACCTATAAACGCAGCCGAGTAGCCAAACGCCGCTAAGAAGCCACCAATACCTGGACCAAGTAAGAAACCCGCATTGAAAAACGCACCAAAGATGCCATACGCCTCGCCTTGCTTCTCGGCTGGTATCTCGTCAATAATTAAGGCGCGAGCGGCAGGCAATAACGCGGCTGTGCCTATGCCCTCTACAAAGCGTAGTATTACAAACGCAACTGGATCAGCAACAACCAGATATATGATAGAAAGGATAGCTTGCAGTATCAACCCAACCAACATCACTTGCTTGCGTCCCCAACGGTCCGCTAGCCAGCCTACGGGATACTGAAAAAGAAAATTTGAGAACAAGTAAGCCGAGGCCATCAAGCCAATAATTGTCAACGATGCACCACGTGATTGCGCGTATAGCACTCGAACAGGTCCGACCATTCCAACGCCCGAATAGGCCGCACAGACTGCCAACGAGACCGCCAAAAGGGTACGGTTTTGCCACAGCAGCCCGTTCGTAAAAGGTGCATACCATTTTTGTACGTGTTTTTTTTGCTCTG
>CAXUIS010000462.1:0-3170 GCA_964250915.1 uncultured Ktedonobacteraceae bacterium
TTCTTCTGCTATCATACCATGCCAAGAGGCTCTGCAAAAAAATCAATCACACCCACCTTTGAAACTTTGCTTGACTTTTTCCTTAGAGCTAGTTATACTCCACTATAGATTACCACGATACGAAAGGCTTTTTGATGCAACCTATACTCACCTGTGCGGTGGACTGCTAATCTACTACTCGGAAACTGCCAAATTTGCCATACGAGTAGTTCATGAGACAAGCTATCTATAGTTTTGTCTTGTACCATCTTTTCCCTTTCTTCTTATCAGCCGTCCTCTGCCTCTTCCACAACAATCACTTCCTAGCATCATTGTGTCTGTAAGCAAGCAATACTCATGCGTTTGCGTATGCATAGAAAGAAGCCTTTTGTGAGTAAGCAATCATTTTTCTATTCTATAACTCTATTGGACCTTGCCTTTGTAGGTCGGCTACTCGGTACACAAACCGAGATTGTTGCTGACCAACCTTCAACACTATCGACGAAACAACTCCTGTTGAAGATAAAGAAGAGGTTCCTCCTTGCGCGCACCACGCAAAAAACATTTCCGCTTAGAAGAAGACGAGCAAGACTATTCTCGCTCAAAAAACCACGGACATAAGCAACGTCGTGTCCGAATTTCTGAAGATGAGGCGTTTAAATGTAAACACTGCCGTCGGTTTATCGGGGCAGTTCCCTCCGGCGGACATCACCGAAACCATTGTCCCTTTTGTCTGTTTTCTCTCCATGTTGATGATCGACGTACAGGCGATAGGCGAAGCATTTGTCGCTCTCGCATGCAACCCATCGGTAGCTTTCAACGGCGTAATGGAGAACATGTCTTAGTGCATCGCTGCCTCGGTTGTGGCTTTGAACGATTCAACCGTATCGCGGCAGACGACGATTTTGAACTTGTACTCTCGTTACCCGTGCTCCCACCACGTGCAAATAGTGGAAAGCAAGTGCCACTCTGGGAAGAGGATTCAGAGGAACCACAGGAAGCTGATGTAGTGGATTAGTAGTAGTCTGTCAAACTCAATGTGGTACCGAAACCAGGGCACCCGCAAGGGGATGCCCCTCCCATACAAGATGGCTTCTCAGGCGTGCTCGCGTATGGGAGGGGCATCCCCTTGCGGGTGCCCTGGTTCCTCAATCAGTGCTTACGTTAACGCCTATGGGGGCATCCCCTTGCGGGTGCCCTGGTTCCTCAATCAGTGCTTACGTTAACGCCTATGGGGGCATCCCTTTACGGGTGCCCTGGTTCCTCAATCAGTGCTTACGTTAACGCCTATGGGGGCATCCCCTTGCGGGTGCCCTAGTCTCTAACCAATGTGCTTTGACGGTCTAGTAGGGACCGATGTATCGCGTAGAGCGCGAAGGTCACTTATAATTGAGCAAACTGTTTAGCGAAGATGCTCTTTCAAGAAATTGATGGCAGCAGGCCACGCTTCAGATGCAGCCTGTTCGTTACCATTCCCGTGTACAGGATTGATAAATGCATGCCCTGCATCGTACACCTTCATGGTAAAGTCTTTGCCTGCATCTTTATACAGTTGCTCAATCTTTTGTCTTTGTTCGGCGGAAACACTATCGTCCTTGCTACCATAAATCGCTAGTACGGGCGCGTTCACCTTTGCTACCTCTTCCGGCGTGGGATCGTAGCCAGCACCGTAGAAGGGGACAGTAGCGCCGAGGTCTGCATAGCGCGATGCGACGGTATAGGTCATGAAGCCGCCGACGCAGAAACCGATAAGACCAAGTTTCTTTGGATCAACATTTGGCATGGCTTTGACGGTTTCAAGCGCACCGATAATCTCGTTCGCGGCCTTATCGACATTGCCTCGAATCATCATTATCATCTTCTGGGCGTCGTCTGGCTCTGTAGCAACCTTCCCATGATAGAGGTCTGGCACTGCAACGACAAACCCTTGTGCCGCTAGCTTTTGGGCGAGGTCGAGAATGTGTGGCTCGATACCATACCATTCCTGAATGAGGACCAAGCCGGGATGCTGTCCATTATCATCAGGCTGGGCCACAAATGCATAAGCTCCATCACCATTGACGTGTAAATCAACCCTCGATGTACGTACTACTGACATATTCTCTTCTACTCCTTACAGGAAACTTAACTATCTGTGCTGCAAAGGCAACACTCGCATTATATCTCACAACCGCCTAATGTCCTATGCCTTTGTCGCCTTCAACGTGAGTGTCAGGGGAAGCATGGAAGTTATAGCGGGGTCTGTAAACCTGTACGAACGATCCTCAACTTCCTGCATATTCATATTTGGAAAGCATTTCCATTCGCTGAAGGGATATTCGTGCAGGAAATCAATCTTGAGGCCAACCTCTATAAGCGAGTTTAGTATCTCACCGAACGTATGACTCCAATTATATTCTGTGTTGTTCTGCATTTTTGCATTTGTTGCATAGCTTCCCTCAGCAACGCTACGAATAGGTTCGCGCGTGAAATAAGGATACTTGAGCTTGAAATCTGGCGAATCGTTATCGAATGTCCACATGAATGGATGCGCTTCCGCGATGTAGAAAAAGCCTCCTGGTTTGAGATAGTGTGCAATCACCTGCGCCCACGGTTTCAGGTCTGGCAACCACCCTATCACGCCATGTGATGTATACACAATATCGAATTGTCCAGCTGCATCCAATGTTTGCGGTACATCGTAGACGTTCGAGAGCACAAACGTTGCTGGAATGTGTAATTCCTGGCTGAGAGAACGTGCAAGCTCGATAGCCTGATCTGAATAGTCTACTCCTGTGACTTTCGCTCCTAAACGTGCCCATGAGAGTGTATCAACTCCAAAGTGACATTGCAGGTGCAACAGCGATTTACCTGAGACCTCGCCAACCTCTTCACGCTCGAATGCCCTAATGCGAATACCACCCTTTCTGAAGCCTTCAAGGTCATACATATTTGAGGCCGCATGAAGTGACACAAGTTCGTTCCATCGCTCTCGATTGACTTCCATGTATTCGTTCATCTATACATTTCCTATACTCTATTCCACTCGCCAGCAGACCATTCCGCATGCGGCATTCCGCTTGCTAGCGTAATCGCAACAAATTTTTCGATATCGAATGGCACCCGAAACAACTCGACATGCAAATCGTTTGTTTCTGTATCAAGAATAGCATACTCAGCCCACGGTGCATTACGCATCTCGTTAAATGGTG
>CAXUIS010000463.1:0-3162 GCA_964250915.1 uncultured Ktedonobacteraceae bacterium
TAATTAGCAAAGGCGATTATGAACATATCTCTACCGCAGTACCTGCGTATCCTCACCTGTCCCCTCTGCCAGACACATTTCACACAGGTGGGCAGTGCTGTCAAATGTGAGAACGCCCACACGTTCGATATCGCAAAAGAGGGCTATATCAACCTACTCACTAAAAAATTGCCCGACAGCATGGGTGATACGAAAGAGATGCTAGTTGCGCGTCGTGCCTTTCTGGAACGTGGACACTATCAACCACTTGCAGCATCCATCGCTACATTGCTCTATGACTATCTGAAAGCTGATGAAGATTTGCCCTACATTAATGTGCTTGATGCAGGCTGTGGTGAGGGCTACTACCTTGGTCAACTACAACACACGCTTGGACAACAACTTCCTAGTGCACACATAGATTACATTGGGCTAGACATCGCAAAAGAGGCGATGCGTATGGCGGCGAAACGCTATAAGGGTATACATTTTCTCGTTGCCAATCTTAAAGAACGTCTTGTCTTCGTAAATGACGCGTTTCACATCCTCCTCAATATTTTCGCGCCACGCAACGTCGAGGAGTTTGCGCGTATCACAACATTCGGTGGCGTCGCACTCGTAGTTATTCCTGCTCCACAACACTTACGCCAACTACGCGAGCAGTTGAGCCTATTGAGCATCGAAGAACATAAGCAAGAGCATGTAATCGAGCAATTCGCGTCACACTTTACCTATATGAGAGCAACCGAAGTCAATAGCTTGTTACATCTCAACAATCAAGAAATTCTGCAAGCAGTGATGATGACTCCCAACTACTGGCATTTATCGGATGAAATAAAGAGTAGAATGTCTACGATGAACGAGATTGAGACAGAGATAGCATTCACCTGTCTACTCTTTCGGAAGGATGCTCTCTATGAGAAAGGGGTACGAGTATGACGCAAGAAGCATTGGCCTTCGACATGTATGGAACGCTTGTCGATCCTCTTCGTATCTGGACACAACTTGAGCAATATTTACCAGAAGGAAACGCAGTTCGTGTAGCTGAAATTTGGCGACAAAAACAATTGGAGTACAGCTTTCGTTTAACCATCATGGAGCAATACGAAGACTTCGAGCAGGTGACGCGCAAGGCATTGGACTACGCACTCGCTACTGTGAATGGACAGCTTACTAGTGAGCAAAAGCAACAACTTATGGCACAGTACAACGACCTTACCCTCTTTCCCGATGTACAAAGTGGTCTCGAACAGTTACAGGCAAAAGGGCATACGATGATCGTCTTTTCCAATGGCAGTCCAGCTATGTTGAGTGCGATTATGCAAGCAGCACTCCTAAAACTATATTTTCAGGGTTTTGTCAGTGTCGATGAAATTAAAATGTATAAACCATCACCAAAAGCATATCGGCTTGTAGCGAACAGGTTACAGCGACCCATAGAAGAAGTGCGCCTTATCTCGTCGAACCCGTTTGATGTCATCGGAGCTAGCAACGCAGGCATGCAAGCTACATGGGTCAATCGCTCTCACGGTCTATTCGATACATTAGGGGAGCGTCCAGCGATGATGGTCGAGACACTTGAGGAGTTGGCGGAGAAGTTGTAAGGATCGATGTATCGCGTCCTCGTTGGCGTTTGACATGCTAAGAGGACACAATACATCGGTCCCTACAATATAGTTGTAAAAAGCTGGCTTACCTTACAGTTAAACCCTGCTAGCAAGGATGTTGTCAGCGTATCATTTTCATCAAGTGTCCTATTAAGTTTAAGGACTGCCTCTTCGCGTTGGTACACTTCAACGATGCGCTCTTGCCAATTCACGATCCAATATTCTTTAGCTCCACGGCGAGAATAGAGTTTCAGTTTGAATTCACGGTCTCGTCGTGCGTTTATCGAACCAGGAGAAAGTGTTTCGATTACTAGTTCGGGACAAGAATGAAATTTCCCATCGGGTTGTAAAGCGGCTGCGAAACGCTCATGACTAATCCAAACCACATCTGGCACTACATCGTCGTCATCCGCGAAAACTAAGCCAGGTTCACCAATTGCCTCACCTAGACCTGTTCCTATACTCCACATATTGAGGAAGGTTACAAGCCGAGAACACACGATCTGATGCTGCATATCTGGTTGTTTCGAGACGTACAATTCTCCATCAACAATCTCATACCGCTTCCCGTTGTCTGGTAAAAGCTCTAAGTCGCTCGAAGTCCAGCGTAGTGTATTCAAGGTTCCTCGCTATTTATAACAATTACGCAATTTTGTAGCATCGAACATCCACTTATATACCTTCATTCGCTCACATTTTCTTATACTATATCATAGGCTGACCATTTTAGAGCCTCTATTTCCCATTCTTGATTGTTGTTTTCTGCAATTGTCTGTCTCGGTTGCTACATATCTTAAACAAAAAGCGTCCCAAACAGCTTTCTATACCGCTTGAGACGTTTGACTAGTACTATAAAGAGCCGATGAGAGGAATCGAACCTCCAACAAATGCTTTACAAAAGCATTGCTCTGCCATTGAGCTACATCGGCTTGCGAGATACACTATACCACAGGTCAATTACTTTGGCAATATGTTTATTCGACTTTCCGAAAAATTGGTATACATTGCTTCTCACCTTTTCCAATCACATGTTAAGCAAACATTAATCTGATTGCAATGTGGGAGCGAGACGACTTTGTTTATTAGAACGTATACTAAGTGTTACATAAATGTGGGGTTTGTATTGAGATACTTGGAGTGTGTAATTATGATAAACCAACAAAACGAACAATCCATGATGGATAAAAATAAACGTATTATTCTTGTTATTGAAGACGATGATAGCATTGGAACATTTCTCGTCGAGGCACTTTCGCAGGAGACACCATATAAAGCAGTGTTAGTAACCGATGGCTTGCAGGCACTACAGCTTGTAGACACGGTAAAGCCTTGTCTTGTCATCACTGATTATCGCTTACCCAATATGAATGGCCTCGAACTCTATGACTTATTGAAATCTATGAGTCCCTTGAAAGATACGCCAGCAATCATTATGAGTGCGCACCTTCCCATACAGGAGGTGCGGAAGCGCAATCTCGTTGGCCTGAACAAACCATTTGAGCTAGATGATCTATTAAACACTGTCGAGCGTTTGCTAGCGGCATAAGAGTACTGAACGAAAATAGCCTGCCCGAAC
>CAXUIS010000464.1:0-3159 GCA_964250915.1 uncultured Ktedonobacteraceae bacterium
ATGGCAACGACAAAACTTTTATTGGTGGACGATCATGGGCCGTTACGCAAGGCATTGCGCGAGGGGCTTGAGGCGACAGGAAACGTGCAGGTTGTGGGCGAGGCTGCAACTGGACGTGAGGCGTTGACGCGTGCGCTTGAACTGGATATGGATGTGATTTTGATGGATGTGCAGTTGCAAGATGCACAAGTTGGGCGTACTGCTATGAGTGGCGTTGGAGCAGCCATTGCCATACGGCGCGAACGTCCACGTATGCCCGTTGTCTTTTACTCGATTCAAGATGATGATGAATACTATCGTGAATTTCGGGCGTCGGGCATCCTGACGCACTATGCGTATGTGCGCAAAAGTAACTACCTCTTGCCGAGCATGCTTGTACCCCTGTTGCGCGATGCCGTCAATGGGCGCAGTCTTGTTGATCCTGAGATAGAGGACCGTGTGCAGGAAGTACGTGACCTGGACGAACAATCACCACTCGCTTTACTAGAACCAAACGAGTTGCGTGTGGCCGAACTTATGGCGCAAGGCATGACCAACGAACAAATCGCGGCACGTTTGAACCTGCATGATAAACGTGCTGTGAGTCGCACAAATGGACGCATCTATGCCTCGTGGGGACTTAGTGATAATGCTGTTGATGATAAAGTCGCACGTGCACGAGCAACACTGATTTATATTATGAACCGTATGATTATGTGGAACGAAGGCGGTATTGCACTGGTGCAGGACCGTCGGGGCGAATGGGTTCCTCTCTATAAAGAAGCATAAAAATTATGGAACTGCGTACTTTTCTTGAACCTGCACATCTTTTACAAACACTTGTGGTTGCGCTTTCTATCTTTAACCTCATCACGTTTCTCTGGTTGGCGTTCACCGTGTGGCTCAACGGGAATCGTGGACGTATGATTGCACGTGTCGGTGTTGTCGGTCTTGGTCTTTCCGCGCTGTTTTTCTTTCTGCATGCGCTATTGATTTCGGGTCCAATTGTGCAAACATCAGGGCTTGTGTCACCAGATTTCTTGTGGCATCTCATTTGGCTCCCGGCCCTTGGCGTACCCTACATCTGGTTTGTGATTGGACTCCATTACGCCTCGCTTATTAGTTCGAGTTGGCGTCGGCGTCGGCCTGCATTACTATTTTTTAGTGGTCTACTAGGATGTACTGTTTTTGTCTTGCTTCTATCCAATGCATCGACATTTACGTTTCTTGGTACTGTGAGGTTGTTGGCATACGGAGAGGTGCCGGAACCTGAACGAATAAGTTTCCTATCACCGCTTGTGTTATTGCCAATCTTTTTCCTTGCCTATGTGACACTATGTGCGATTGGCCCATGGTTCACACCAGCCCGTGTTGCGCGTCTTCTTCGCGTCTTATGGTATGCACGTGTAAAAAGCGAACAAAAACTACGCCAACGCTTTGCCGACGCTTTTTGGGATGACCCCGTACAGGTTGATCTGCTCGAAGAGCCAGTGCTTTCCTGGCACCTTGC
Source organism: uncultured Ktedonobacteraceae bacterium (assembly GCA_964250915.1). Lineage (GTDB taxonomy): Bacteria > Chloroflexota > Ktedonobacteria > Ktedonobacterales > Ktedonobacteraceae > JBBQVS01. The sequence continues at coordinate 1,490 of CAXUIS010000464.1, forward strand.
GCGTCCTGGCCTGCTTGTAGCGGCCTTACTTATGGTGGGCTTGACGACCTGTTTAGGCGTGCTTGGCGTCTGGTCGATGATAAGCTGGTTGGAACATCAAGGAGATGTTGACGCTGTTGTCCCTGTCAGTATCCATGCACTTCCACTTAACCTTTTCCTTCTTGATAGTATCGCAACAGGTTTTGTGGCATTGATTATTCTGCTACTGGGCTATTCGATTGTACGTCATGGTATTTTGATTGAGCGTCCATTGGCGCGCCGCGGCTTTTTTGAGCAGTGGCGCGGTATCGTAATTATGGCGACGACAATTTCTTTGTTTATCGCACTTCTTGTCGCGTTCACAGGGAGTAATCTAGGAAGCTTACTGCTCATCACCACGCTGGCAACCGCAGCTTATGCACTTTTCACCTGGAGCAGTTATACCGCGCATGATCGATATATCTCGATGCTCGGTCCATTTTTGCGTAGCGCAAACCTGCGTCATTGGCTGCAAACGGATGTTGAGAAGACAGAGCAAAGCATGGAGGACCTGTTCTTTCATCTTTGTAACGATGTATTGGAGGTGCGATGTGCGCGTCTCGTTGTGCTTACAGGTGCAGTGAGACGAAGTTTTACCTATCATTGGCCTCTCTTTGATAGTCAAGACGAAGAGAATGAGGTACTTGTTTCAGTCAAAATGCAGGCTCAACTGCACACCACGAAAAATGGGGAGAGAGCAAAGACGAAGCATACGCCAACACGCGTGCGTATGACGCTACAAGGGCAGCCTCTTATTTGTTGGATGTTGCCAATCTATGATGAACTAGGAGTTGTCGCAACATTCTATCTAGGTCCGCGTGAAGATAGAAGCTTGTTTACAGAAGAGGATATGGACCTTGCACAGGCATGTGGGCAACGTATTCTCGACACGTTACGCGATCATGAAGCGATGCAAGCCGTAGCTGGTTTGTTGCGCCGTCGGATCGTGGATGTGAAATTGCTGGATGCCCAACATCGACGCGTGTTGCATGACGAAATTTTGCCCCAAATGCATCTCGCGCTTTTGCGCTTAGAGACTGTGCGCTATACCTTGAATAATGAACAAAAGCAGCCGACAGAAATTACGCAGCAACGTGAAGCACTTGATGATGCTGTACAGACAATCAGCGTAGCACATCGTCGTCTCGCGGCAATGATGCGAGCAAATACGCCGAGTGCGCCCCATCGTCTTGAACGCGACGGTATGCTTCATGCCATCCGTATTATGCTTAAGCAAGACTTCCAGCAAGCGTTTGACGAGGTGGAATGGGTTATTCCAGAAGAGACAATGACGCGTATCGACGAGGTAGTACCACCTGCTATCGCTGAACTCATCTTTGCCGCTGTACAAGAAGCTTTACGGAATGCGGCACGGCATGGACGCGGTTCCGATGTGCATCGACGCCTCTGTCTCTCTGTTAACGCTATATACAACTCAAACCTTGAAATACTGATTGCTGACGATGGTATTGGTATTGTCTCAGCAACGAGCTCGACCACAGGCACGGGTGGTGGTCTGCTTACGCATAGTGCACTTCTTGCCATTGCGGGTGGGAGCATGCAAGTGAAAAGCACTCCTGATGGTGGCGTAACCGTGCGCATCTTTCTCCCTTCTGAATCTCTACGGTAGGGGCAGCAATTGATTGCGCCCA
>CAXUIS010000465.1:0-3148 GCA_964250915.1 uncultured Ktedonobacteraceae bacterium
ATGCCAGGTAACAGTATAGTCGAATACCTGACGCATCAGGGTTTCGATGTGTATATGCTTGACTGGGGTACTCCTGGTGAAGAGGATAAACATCTTACCTTCGAGAATTACGTCTTAGACTACATCCCTCGTGCTATAAAAAAGGTGCTAAGAAATGCTCACGCGGAGGAGTTAACTCTCCTCGGCTTTTGTATGGGTGGCACGATGAGTGCTATGTACGCGTCCCTCTTCCCTGGCAAACCATTAAAGAACTTGATTCTGCTCACAGCACCTACAGATTTTACACCAGAAACAATGGGTTTATATGGGGTTATGACGAGCGAAAAGTACTTTAATCCAGATATCCTAGTCGATGCTCTTGGGAACATACCCGGAGAACTGGTTGATACTGGCAACCGTCTAGTCAAACCAGTCACGAACTATGTCGGTACTTACGTCACTATGTGGGACCGCATTATGCATGACAAGCCGATGGAGACATGGCTTGCGATGAACAAGTGGGTGAACGATGGTGTGCCATTCGCGGGCGACACGTTTAAGCAGTGGATACGCGAGTTTTATCAGCAGAACAAGCTGGTAAAAGGGGAAATCACGTTACGAGGACGCCGGGTAGACCTCGCAAACATCACCTGCCCTGTCCTCAATATTGCAGGAACCAAAGATCATATTTGCTCACTTCCGCAATCCGAGGCCACTATGCGCTTGATTGGAAGCCAGGACAAAGAGTTTCTGGTACTTGACGCTGGGCATATAGGTCTTCTTACTGGTGGAGAAGCAAAGAGAAATCTCTGGCCCAAATTGCGTGATTGGCTAGAGCCTCGCTCAAAGTAATACTATGATAATCTGTGCGACAATACAGTATGCCGTTGCACAGATTGTCACCCTCTGACTCTAACTAGGAGACCTATGTGGCAGCAGTATGTGTATAACGACCCTGTTGGTAAACACCCGTATTTTGTGTATACACCCCAAAACTATCAAGTCGGAACAGCAGTTCCCTTACTGGTCATGTTGCATGGATGTAGTCAAACAGCACAAGATTTCGCAACTGGCACTACAATGAATCAGCTTGCAGAGCAGCATGGTTTCATTGTCGTCTATCCGCAGCAGACGAGTAACTATAACCAAAACCTGTGTTGGAATTGGTTTGTTCCTGCCAACCAAACACGGGGTGGTGGCGAGCCTGCTCGTATCGTTGGAATTATTCAAGCGATACAACAAAATACGGCTTCTTGGACAATAGACCCTACGCGCATATACGTTGCTGGCCTCTCCGCAGGAGCAGCGATGTCCGTTATTCTCGGAGCCACCTACCCAGATGTGTTTGCGGCTATTGGTGTTCATTCAGGACTTGAGTACAAAGCAGCCACAAACCTGAGCAATGGGTGGAGCGCAATGCGGCGTGGTGGACCGAATCCACAGCAGCAAGGACTCGCGGCATACACAGCAATGAGCAACCTTTCTCGCATTGTGCCAACTATTGTTCTTCATGGCACAAACGATACGACTGTTGCTCCTGTGAATGGCGATCAAGCATTACAACAGTGGATGGAGACGGATCATCTCGCCTCACTGAACACCTATACTCCTGACTTCACCCGTCCTACACACGTCACTTCGGGTCAGGTTCCTGGCGGGCATGCATATGTTATAGCGACATGGACTGCTACAAACGGAAGCGAAGTGCAAGCTTATTGGAAAATTGGTGGGATGGGACATGCATGGTCGGGAGGTAATCGTGCTGGCACATACACTGATCCAAGGGGACCCAACGCTAGTTTGGCAATATACACCTTTTTTGCAGCGCATTCTCTTGAAAAAAGCAATACGGAAAATATTGCCTCTCAAGCGAAGTTGCGCCACATTCTTACAGACCTCTTTAAAGTTAAACGCGGTTCACAAGGAGCATAGTAAGACTATGTATTAACTACATAGCATACAGGAGATATTTCATGCAAGACTTAGAAGGCAAGGTAGCTATTGTGACAGGCGCGGCATCTGGTATTGGACTAGCGGTCGCCCGCGATCTTGCGCAGCACGGTGTGCGCGTGACCCTCTCTGATATTGACATAGAAAGAGGGCAGGCCGCCACAGCCGAATTGCCAGGAGCACGCTTTCAAGTAGCTGATATGACTAATGGAGAGGCTCTCCAACAACTTGTCGCAGAGACTATTGCTACCGAGAAGCACATAGACATCCTGGTGAATAACGCAGGTATACAACATGTATCACCTATCATCGAGTTTCCAGAGGCAAAGTGGCGACAGATTATCGAGATTATGCTTACAGCACCTTTTCTGCTCACGCAAGCCGTGCTACCAGGAATGTACGCTAGTAAATGGGGACGTGTTCTCAACATTGCATCCGTACATGCTCTACGGGCTTCACCATTCAAGGCAGCATACGTCGCGGCTAAACACGGTCTGCTTGGCTTGACACGCGTTACAGCATTAGAGAGTGCAGAGCATGGTATCACATGTAATGCAGTGTGTCCCTCCTATGTGCGCACTCCACTTGTTGAAAAGCAAATAGCAGATCAAGCTCGCGTCCACGGCATTCCTGAGTCCGAGGTCGTCGAGAAGATTATGGTCACAGAGTCCGCTATTCACCGCCTTTTAGAGCCTGAGGAGGTCGCACAATTCGTCACATTTCTCTGCACTAACGCTGCCAGTGGTATTACAGGAAGCGCACAGGTAATTGATTGTGGATGGACCGCCAAATAAAAAATAAGCGACATCGCTGTCGCTTACGCATTTCATATTATCTTATTGCTGCTGTAAAGATGTATACTCATCTTTTTGTGCTAGAGGATGACGAACCATTTTCATGGTCAACGTTCGGCAAGGTGCAAAAGACGTTCGGCATTCAGATGACTGATTTTTTCTTTGTCACCTGGGCTGATAGTGGCATTGTCCAGAAATGTACGTCCCTGTTCGTTTGTGCTAAAGGGATAATCGACGGAGAAAATGATCCGATCAACACCCATAACTTGTAACGTGAGCAGGAGCGGGGGATTCGTAAAGAAGCCGCTAGTTGTAAAAAAGAAGTTGTGCAAAAAGTAGTCAGGCAGGCGACGTTGCAAATTCTTTGCAGCTGGTGCGAGCGTGTTATTGATACGATCAAGCATGAACGGAATCATTTCTCCCAT
>CAXUIS010000466.1:0-3127 GCA_964250915.1 uncultured Ktedonobacteraceae bacterium
TTCCTTACTTTATGTTAACGCGTATAGGGTTAGCCCCTTGTGGGCGTCCGTTAGTCTTATTGCCACGTTATTTCATTCAAGCGCATTATCATGTCCTCGTGGCGTCTCGATTGTTAATAAGGACGTAGTGAATCAGTTAATACAATACGTCTTTCCGTGCGTTACCCTATCTCCTCATCAACACATCGAAACATAGCGATTTTTACAGTGCTTATAGTGAGAGGGAAAGGAGCGGTGTAACATTTATGAGCATAACATCACCAGCACACATTTCTACACAACGACATGCACTATACGGAAGGACGAACACGATGCGTTTGAAACCATACATATATAAACATATTGTACTCATTGTTTGTACAGTTGTCCTGTTGTTTGGTTCTCTTTTACTCACTCACAATGTACAACCCAATGCACATGCAGCAAATCCTGGCAGTGGACATGCTTGTTCCTGGTACACCATTCGCTTTGGCGATACGTTAGCCAATATTGCAGCTAGTCATCATATAAATATCTGGACATTGGCACAAGTAAATGGTATAGGTAATATCAACCTCATCTTTGCGGGACGCCAAGTCTGTATCCCTTATGCAGTAGGAAGTGTTACGACAAGTGGGAGTTCGGGCTATTCAGGTGGCAGTAGTGGCGTAAGCGGCATCTATGGTAGCGGCATTGTTCCATGGTACAACTACAATGCGTTGGATTGGTCATCACGTAGTCAGGTCGCGGCACAACTACGACAGATTGCTGCGAACTACGGTTTACCCGCCAATCTTGTTCTCGCCATTGGTTGGCAAGAGAGCGGCTGGACACAGCATGTAATCGCTCGTGACGGTGGTATTGGCGTTATGCAACTTATGCCCTATACAGCAATGACCATCAACAGCAGTACAGGAATACGCCGTGACCCCTACAAATTGTGGGACAATCTCAATCTCGGTGTCACGTACCTGAGTTGGCTCTGGAATACCTTTCACGGCAACCTCTATCAAGTTATTAGTGCCTACAACGAAGGCGGTTGGGCAGTACAGCATCGTGGCATCTTCAACTGGAACTACGTTAATAGCGTGATGTATCTTATGCGCACGCTCTAATACAACATTTGTGCTCTGTCGTTGGAGAACGAGGATATCTAGCAATTAGATATCCTCGTTCTTTTTTGGGAACCTTTTGGCTTACTCATGCCGTAATTCTCTTATGAAAAGAGGAAACGCTTGTGGACACCTGCGAAGACGAATTCATCAGAAAGGCAGTGTATGGAGACCAGGAGGCATTTCGCCATCTCTGGGACGCTCATCATGCCCTGGCGATGGCAACGGCACTACGCCTCTGTCATTCTCGTCCACTCGCAGAGGAGATTACGCAAGGCGCGTTTGTTCTTGCGTGGCGTGGACTTCCGCGTTTCCAGTTAGGACAACCATTTCGTCCTTGGTTTCTGCGTATCCTTTATCGACATACGCTCGATGTGATGGAGCGTCAACATAGCTATCAGATTCCGATCTCTTTAGAAGCACTTCGTGAGTATGAGCAGGTAGACACAGATACAAATCTACAAGAGCAAGTCGCACAACGCGAAGAAATACGACATGTGCTGGCCCAATTGAGCGCAGACCATCGCCGTGTGATCGCTTTACGCTATGGTGCCGACCTGACAGAGGCAGACATTGCAGTGGTATTAGACTGGCCCGTTGGAACCGTAAAATCACGCTTGAGTCGTGCGCGAAGTCAATGTCGTACGCTACTGATGCAGGAAAGGAAGTGAGAGACGATGACAGAACGGTATTCAGAGCATGAAACAGACGATGAGCAAGGCACGTTAGAAGAGCGTTTCCATACATACTACGGACCAGTTTTACCGGAACAACCGCTTCCTGCATCATCCTGGTTACATCTCTCATCGCAGCTACCTCCACGTCGCCCTAGCAGACGTTGGCTTCGTCCTAAATGGCACTTTACGTGGCAACGTGCTACTCAAGCACTCCCTTTTGATATACAAGAGAGGCTTGCACTCATTGCTTTTCAAGCTAATATGCTGAATATTGCACAAAATACACAGTGTACGTTCAAACGACGCATTAACGTTCCTTTTGTCTCTGTTTCTCTTTTCAAGAAACATGCAATTCGGCTCATACTTCCACCACAAAAAAGACTTTTACTTAGTCAAGCTGAACTTGATGTCCTCTTAGCAACTGGTGTCGCACGCTACAAGTATATGCGTCAAGCTGCTTACGCACTACCACAGACTCTGCTATCAACACTACTGCTTACACCCTTACTTGCAATTGCACTCGTTCTCGTACTTTGGCGCAATATTTCTGCTCCTGTAGTACTCTCCGCTTTTGGAAGTGTATGTGTGTTAAGTATTGCTCTCTTCTGGTTTCTCAGTTCTCAAGCGCGTCGAATAGCACGTCAAGCGGACGTCTTAGTTGTGCAATGGATTGGACGTGAACAGACGTGTCGAGGTTTGCATGCATTGGCAGCACGTAGTCACGCACCGTCCCGTAAAAAGTGGGGCGAACTTTCACTCGATGAACGCATTCACGCCATCTGTCATACTCCTGTCGCTGTAGAAGATGAACGTTTTACGCTTGTAAGATAAACGAGGTTCATGTATGAGCCTCACGATGCATTGAAAGGTTCAGGTAATAATATGCTCAACGCAATGTCAGAAGTAACAGAAACAGAGAGACCTCCACTTCAAACATCGCCACACCGTTCTGGTGGCTGGTTGAGACATGTACTACGTCGTGTGCGTCTGCGTTTTGCAGGTGATAACGAAGCACTAATGGTAGAAAATACTACCCAGCTTTCATGGCGTATCTATCATAATTACCACCTGCTAGGCATCTTAGATGCTCATGAAGAGCGCACCTTTCGACTCACCAAACACGGTACGCTCAATGTCCGTCCACTAGATGGCGAGAATGTTGAGTATCTTGTGTTGTCTCTAAACGACAGCATTCATTACGTGCGTATTTACAGGCGTCACCTGAGCAAGGAGGTAGAGGTGTATGATATGCGCCATGTAGCGTGAAAAGGGTCTCCATCCTACGGGGGGAAAACGGCCCCCACCCCGGGGTCACAGTTACCCCCCGATGATGGCAACCCCAGGTAACACGGGGTTACA
>CAXUIS010000467.1:0-2006 GCA_964250915.1 uncultured Ktedonobacteraceae bacterium
GGGTCGGCCTCGACGCGGTACTCTGCCCAATATGGCTTCTTGTCCTGTTCGGGGTCATAGCGCTTAATGCGCACCAGTACGTTCATGTTGTCTGTATCTCCTTGATGTTGTCTATCACGATGGTAGGGCGCAATTCATTGTGTCCTACCATCGTGACAGACAACATGTTAATATTTGCGTTCTTTGGGCACGAATATAGGGTCGTCAACCATAAGTACATCCTTATAGTCCAGGCGAACGTCGTGAGTCTTTGTGCCTTTGTAGGCGAGCGTGTGTTTGAGCCAGTTCACGTCATCGCGCTTCTGATAGTCAAGGCGGAAGTGTGCGCCGCGACTCTCGGTACGCGCCAGTGCACCGTGCGTCGTGGCTTCAGCACAATCGAGCAGGAAGCCAAGTTCAATCGTTTCGACCAACTCAGTGTTGAAACGCTTACCTTTGTCTTGAACCTGAACGTTGCGGTACGCGTCTTGCAGACCGTCAAGGGTATCAAGGGCATGACGCAGACCACGATCTGTACGCTCAACCATGACTTGTTCGTCCATCTCGCTCTGCATCTCGCTGCGGATACGGGCAGCCGATTCACCGCCCGTTGAGCTGTAGATACGATCAATAAGTTCACGCGAGTAAGCTTCTGGTTCAGAGGGCAGGGGTGCATGGTCGTTCTCTTTAATAAACTGTGCCATGTGCTTGCCTGCACGTCGCCCAAACACGATCAGGTCTACTAGCGAGTTTGTGCCGAGACGGTTCGCGCCGTGTACAGAGACACAGGCGACCTCACCTGCGGCGTAGAAACCTGGTGAAACGGTCCACTGGGGGTCAATCACAACGCGCGCATCAGTGTCTGTCGGAATGCCACCCATCGCGTAGTGCGCGGTTGGCTGAATAGGCACAGGCTCGGTGATTGGCTCAACACCGAGATAGTTACGGGCAAAGTCAGTGATGTCTGGTAACTTCTCGGCAATAGCTTTCGCGCCGAGGTGACGCACATCGAGGAAGACATAATCTTTGCCATCGACGCCGTTGCCATCTTTAATCTCTTGCACGATACAGCGCGATACAATGTCACGCGGCGCAAGGTCTTTCAGCGTTGGCATATAGCGTTCCATAAAGTACTCGCCCTTGCCGTTGAGTAGCTTGCCGCCTTCGCCGCGTGCCGCCTCGCTAAGCAAGACACCTACTTTGTAGATGCCCGTGGGGTGGAACTGATACATCTCCATATCTTGCAGCGGAATACCGCGTCGATAGGCAACCGACATGCCATCACCCATGCAAGCAAAGGCGTTGCTGGTGACGCGCCATGCACGTCCATAGCCGCCTGTAGCGAACAGAATGGCTTTGGCGTGGAAGGTGTGAATTTCGCCGGTACGAATTTCGAGGGCGACAACACCACATGCTTGTCCATCGTTCATCACCAAGTCAAGCATCAGAAATTCGTTAAAGAAGCGTACCTGATTTTTGATGGCACTCTGATACATTGTTTGCAGAATCATGTGTCCTGTACGGTCTGCCGCGTAGCAAGAGCGACGAACAGGACCCTCACCATAGTTGCGTGTGTGTCCACCAAAGCGGCGCTGGTCAATGCGTCCGTCAGCAGTACGGTTGAAGGGTAGGCCACGATGCTCAAGCTCATATACCGCGTCGATGGCTTCGCGTGTCAGGACTTCCGCCGCAGGCTGATCTACGAGGTAGTCGCCGCCCTTCACGGTATCATACATGTGCCATTTCCAGTGGTCCTCTTCCTGGTTGCCGAGCGCGGCAGCCACACCACCCTGTGCCGCTCCTGTATGTGAGCGCGTGGGATAGACCTTTGTCAGAACTGCAACACTGGCCTGGGGCAATTGCATTGCAGCCATCAAGCCAGCACCGCCGGACCCGACGATGACAACATCAAACTTATGATACATAATTGTATATCCTTACTACTAGGGCACCCGCAAGGGGATGCCCCTCCCATAAACGGTGGGGGGGGGGGGTGTTTTTTTTTTGGGGGGGGGAAACCTGGGGGG
>CAXUIS010000467.1:2016-3124 GCA_964250915.1 uncultured Ktedonobacteraceae bacterium
GTGGGATGGTTTGTGTATGGGAGGGGCATCCCTTGCGGGTGCCCTGGCTTCCCATACATCAATTATTTACCTTATGGTGCATGCAGGACCAAGATTGCCCGTATGCTGAAACGTGATGAGGGTAATTGTGCCCAACATAAAAAAGACAAGTAACAAAACGCCTGCGGTAGATAGCAATGCGAGACGTGGGCCACGTGAGCGTACATAATCGTCGATGACCACGCGGAGTCCATTCATGCCGTGTGTGAGTGCCAATGTGAGTAGTACCCAATCGAAGAGTCGCCAGAGTGGATTATCATAGCGCATTGCTACAAATTGATAGGTTGTGCAGTGAACATCATTCGTTACGTGCATGATGAACAGATGTATAATTGTGAGAAAGATAAGGACGATGCCGGAGACGCGAAAATAGTACCAGGAAAAGGTTTCTAATCCGCCACTTGCTGGGCGTGGACCACGACCAGTCGATATGTTTAACATAATACAAGCTCCTCTTTTACAGCCTTGACAGTCCTGTACGGGTCTGCTTTAGCACACCCTTGCGCGATTTCTGTACGGGACGAGGGTGTGCTAAAGCAGACCCGTACAGGGATGCATTGTTTATTAATGTCCAGAACTCGCAGTAGGCACGTGGGTGAACCAGTATAGTCCGGGCACAATGACATAGTAGGACATGGGCAAGAATACAAGGACGGTCAGTATCAGCACGCCAATGAACATGGCTCGCTGATAACGCACACCTTTACGCCAGAAGTCGATAAACATGATGCGTACACCGTTGAAGGCGTGAAATAAGACCGCACCAATCAATGCCAGGGAGAGCAAGCGCACAATGACTTGGTCAAAAAGCACAATGCCTTCATCATAGACCACTGGACCAAAACCTAGCAGTGAGATATCAACGATGTGAATAAATAAGAACAGCAGAATACCAAGTCCTGTCACGCGATGCAAGAGCCAGGACCACATACCTGATTGACCTTTGTACATCTTTTCCTCAATTCTGGAATGGGAGAGGGATGGGGCATGAACGTATACGGCTTCTCTATACGGCGGCACCCCATCGTGCCTTCCTAGCCAGCGTAGTTAATCGTGTACACCTATTATA
>CAXUIS010000468.1:0-3118 GCA_964250915.1 uncultured Ktedonobacteraceae bacterium
CAGCCCAAGATTGGTTGTAACAAACAGAATAATACATGGTATGGATGTTTTCCTCGTAGAGGAAAACATCCATACCATGTATTATTCTGTTTGTACAGGTTCTGGCTTCAGGCGTACCAGCATGACACTTAACCAGAGGACCCAGACGCCAAAGAGTAGGATCGCAGGCGCGGTCAGGGGTGCTTGTCCCGATGCTGGCGCGCTAGCAACACTGACAGCACTTCCACTAAAGAGTGCCGCGATTCCAAGCGCGATATAGCCGAAGATAACCCACGCAACGGGCCAAAGCTTGCTTCCACTACGCGCGATGATCGCACCAAAGAAGAGTGTCGAAAGCGCGAGCAAACCAACTCCTACCGTGTTTGTCAAAACCGCGAAAATGCTTATGAGAAAAATATTTCCACTTGAAAGTGCCGCGCCAAGTGCTACGCCGTTGCTGATGGTGACAAGATACAATGTGCTTCCCAAAGTGCCAACAATATAGCAAATAAGACCGAGTAAACCTGACCACGCCCCGATAACGGCGAAACCCTTACCTCGCCATGCGTAAGGAGGCATGCCTTCTGCCTCACCCGTTTCTTGCTCGTCATCCTCGTCTGCTTCCGTCTCATCTTCTATGTCGTCCTCATCATCCTCGGCAAGTTCTTCTGCCTCGCGTTCTTCCTGACCCATCAGTTCCTGCGCTATAATGACACGAAAAAGCGAGAAAGGTAAGCTCAATATCAGGACAAAGGCGAACAGGAGCAGTACACGATAGAGCAAAAATGGAAACTGATGTCCACCGATCCAGGCAAGATAGGCTGTGCTATTACCAGTGCTTGTTACTGCAAGTGCATTATTATATCCCAATGGAGCTAATACAAATGCTTGATATGCTGGTATTCCCGCAAGCAGGAGCAGACCAGCACAAAGATATGATATGCCGTTGCTACGGAGTCGGGCTAAGAAACTACGTTTCATTATGTCTGTGTGTTTTCCCTTCGCAAAACCTTCCTTCTTTAGTAGATTATAGCGTATAACGCACAACATAAACAGGCGTATATCACGTCACATCGCCTATCTCTGTCTGCACAAGGTAGCATATATTGCTTTAGAAGTTATTGTGGTGTATTTTTTCTTCCAGTACCGTTGCTTCTCCATGCCTGGAATGGTCTTTGCTGCTTCGCATCCTCTCCATACGATTGTCCAACTTCCTCCATTGAGAAATAACGAGAAACTTCTTTTTGCTTTTCCTTGCTCGCCGGAGGAAGGTCTCCTACTAATGGCATTACGAGAGGCTCTTTGTACTTGATGGTTTAGGAAAAAGGTATGATTATAAAAAGCTCTGCTTTGGGATATTGAGTAGAGGTCCGATGGTCGTACAACTAGATATCTTGTTCAAACGTAGTACATGTATCATGTTTTATCAATGCTATACAATACAGTGGAAAGCCAAACCGTGATAAACAATCTTCCCTCACAGGAAACGCTCACCAGTAATATTGCCTCTGTTCAGTCGAATATTGTGCAGGCCACAGAACGCGTGGGACGCCAACCAGATGAGATAACGCTGGTAGCGGTCTCGAAAACGAAGCCTGTCGAACTGATAAAGCTAGCATATGAACTGGGCCTGCACACCTTTGGTGAGAATCGTGTGCAGGATGCTTTACCCAAGATTGCCGAGTTTCGACATGCAGGCATACAACCTGTAACATGGCATATGATTGGTCATTTGCAACGCAACAAGGTGACGAAGGTTGTTAGCTCATTCGATAGTGTGCAAAGCGTTGATAGTCTGCAATTGGCACAGGCACTTAACACTCATGCAGGCGAACTTCAGGTTCGTATCGCGGTCTTGCTGCAAGTGAATGTTTCAGGTGAGCAGAGCAAAGAGGGTATGACGCCAGAGGAAACACTTTCTCTAGCACAGCAAATCGTTGCACTCCCACAGCTTGATGTGCAGGGGTTAATGACCGTTGCACCACAAGTACAGGACTCCGAAGAGGTTCGTCCGGTGTTTCGTACACTACGAACGCTACGGGACGAGTTGCGAGAGCAGGTACCACAGAGCGCATGGCAGCATCTTTCAATGGGAATGACTGACGATTATTGTGTAGCGATTGAAGAAGGTGCTACAATTGTGCGCGTTGGACGAGCGATTTTCGGCGAGCGAGCACGTGTCTCGCAAGCAACAATATAGGAAGGCAATAGTATGAAACTTGACGATATCATCTTTGGGCGTCGTGTGCGCCAAAATCATGCGTTGGAACATGCTACATTTACAATAATGGCGCAGATGGATCCGACATTTACAGGGAGTGCGCGTTCGAGTGCCGATGGGTTCATCGTTTTCAACGATGTCGATCTTGGCCTGCTCCGTCGTGCCCTTGACGAGGCATTACGTCGTTTGCAAGCGGGTGAGGCAGAACTTGCTATTCATCCAAATTGTGGCACGAACCTTGCCGTTGGCATTTCGCTTGTCACGCTTGGTACCATGCTTGGCTTGGCCTCCGATCATAGACGTGTACGTGTCGCTTCTGCGGCTGCCTCTTCGTTCGCGGGCTGGGCGGCAGCACGACCTGTTGGTGAGTACGTGCAAAAGCATTTCACCACACTACCAGACCTACAAGGGGTGCGTGTCACAGAGATTGCCCGCCGTCAATTCCTGGGGTATACTTATGTTGAAGTACGCACGGTTCAGGAGTAAGCACTCATGTTTGGCTTTCCCATACCCATTATACACTTTCTTGTTACTTATGGCATTGGGTTTATCACACTCGCAATTTTGATTCGTTGGATTGCGTCTATGTTTCGGATGGATGAACGCTATGCGTTTATCCGTTTTCTCGCCCGTATCACCGACCCGTTTATCATGCCCGTACGCCGTATTGTGAATACACAAACGATGCTATTAGACCTCTCGATCTTCATCACGTTCTTTATGCTCTCCACTCTAAGCATCCTGTTGAACCAATCACTGCCTAGCGCATGGTAACAATGTTTAGGATTTTTTAAGTGAAACCAGGGTCACCCGCAAAGGGATGCCCCATAAGCGTTAACTTAAGGATATAAAAGGGGACCAGGGCACCCCCCCCGGCGGGGCGCCCGCCCCAAAACCAAGCGGGGGGCCACGCGGCGC
>CAXUIS010000469.1:0-3115 GCA_964250915.1 uncultured Ktedonobacteraceae bacterium
TGCCCTGGCCTCACCAAAGACCTCTTTTTTGCCCTTAAGTTAACGCCTATGGGGGGATGCCCCTTCCATACAACGATCTATGACAAAATCATTTGTATATGGGAGGGGCATCCCCTTGCGGGTGCCCTTGCTTTATCGCTAAGTGCTCTTTGTTATTTCAAGAATGTCCCTATTTGTCTATCCAGCATAATGTGGCCTTGCGCGTCAACGCGTAGCACAACAATCGACTTATTTACAGGATCGCCGTTCGAGTCAAAGTGTATTTGCCCACTGGCACCTTGAAATGACGTTTTCGTCAATGCCTGCTGCATCTGATCCAGCGTGACCTGTCCGCCGTTGGGTGCTGCGATATTATAAGCACTCAGGAGAGCAACTGTACCATCATAGGAGAGTGCAGCATCGCTATCAGCGCGATCATAGCCATAACCAGATTTGGTGCCGTTTGCACTAAATGCCGTTGCGTATTCTGTAAAGAATTTCGGTTTCTGTGATGCGTTATTTAAACCCAGATTTCCCCATATATCAGGGTAGAAAAACGCGGTAAATCTGAGACGATTAAAGCCGTTGCCCGTGCCTGTCTGATAACCACCTAACTCATAGAGCGCATCACCGCCTAGTACTTCGAGATTACTACCCGTAGGAATTTTTGTGACTACCGCACTTACATCAGCAGCGTAGCCTGAAAAGTAGATCAGGTCGGGGTTTTTGCTCAAAGCGTCTTGCAATGGAGCCGTAATTGACGAAGTGGTCCCAACTTTATACTGTTCTGTCACAATAATTTTACTGCTAGCGGGCAAGTTTTGTCTAAAGTCGTTCGCTAAACTCTGACTGTAGGGATCAGAAGGATCGAAAAAGAGGGCGATGTTCTTCGCTTTTAATGTGCTGGTAGCATACTGTGCCCCTGCTATGCCCTGCGATTTGTTAGAAGGCGCGACACGGAAAAAGTAGTTCGAGCTACCAGAGAGCGAGTCATCCGAAGAGGACTGTGAGACCATTGGAATATGTGCATTGCTAAGTGTTTGTAAGGCTGCCTCTGTGCGCGAGCTAAAAGGCCAACCCATCACACCTGCGAAGGTCTTGTCCGACTTTGCAAGTTGCACGATCTGCTGCGCTACTAAGTTCGCGTATCCTGCCTTACTACCAGAACTTGCGACAAGTAGGCGTATCTTGTAGCCGCCATTCAATTTTGCATTGTCGTCATACTCTTTTTGCGCAACATATGCCCCTTGCAGGTCGTCTTGTCCTACGCGTAGGTTGTCCGACGAAAGCATGGTTGCGACGACAAAGGTAATATACTTGTTGGAACTGACCGCTCGTTGGTCCTCCAGATAGATTGCCGCCTCCGCGTCTTTACTGTTTGTTGCAATGGTTTGGCGATAGAGTGACGCGGCAGATTGTGGATCCGTCTTGAAAACACTTGCAGCTTGTGTTTTGAAGCTAGCACTGTTCGAGTCGCTTGTATCGAAGGCAAACGAACCGTCGCTAATACCAATCGAGTCGCCATTGTAGGTTTGCACACCAATACCACTTACTGGAACAGTGAATGTTGCAGCCGTCGTTGGTGTACTGGCACCGCTACTGCCTGTTCCCGTTGTACCTGAAGTGGTTCCATTTTTCAAAAAGTTTGGTAGTACCGAAAAGGCGACAACGATCAGGGCCACCACGAGCAGTAAAAAACCAAGATTGCGTATGAAACCGTTGTTATTTCTGCGTTGCGGTGGTGCAGGCTGGTTTGCGTACATACCTGCTTGTTGCTGTGGTGGGACAACAATGGGTCGCGGTGGTTGTTGACGCGGCTGCACTGCCGGTTGAACCACGGGACGCTGTGCGGGTTGTGCAGGCTGCGGACGTGGTGACGCTGGCGGTGGTGTTGCGAGAGCACCAGACGTGCCCAAGATATAGCTACTGGTATCACTCGCGGTATTATAGGTATGAGACAGGATGTTATCCACGTCGCGCTTCATAGCCGCCGCTGTTTGATAGCGTTTGGTCACATCTATGGCTAATGCTTTTGTCAGGATTTGGTCAAGCGCGGTTGATACCTTTGGGTTGAGCGAACGGGCCGAGGGATACGCGAACGGTGGATAGTTGCGCGGGTCGCGGTTCGTGACGAGATGATGAATGGTCGCAGCCAACGCATACATATCTGATCGTCCATCAGCATTGCCCTGATACTGCTCTGGTGGAGCGTAGCCTGGAGTGCCAAGGGCCGAGGTCTGTTTGCGTTTCGCGTTCTTATTTTCGTCGGCACGCGCAATACCAAAGTCTACGAGGTGCGCTCGCTTATCCTTCGCGCCAATAATGATGTTGGCGGGCTTGATGTCACGGTGCACAATCGGCGGTGTCTGCTGCGAAAGGTAATCGAGGATGTCGAGGACCTGTGATGCATAGCTGAGAGCCTCCCTCTCCGGCATGGGGGCATTGATGCGCTCCATATGATCTTCCAGGTTTTCACCTGCGACATACTCCTGCACCATAAAGGCGCGTGTGCCTTCCTGGAAGTAGTCGGTCACGTTTGGCACCAACGGATGGTCAATGCTCGCCACCGTTTCTACCTCACGCTCAAAGTTGCGCACATCCTCTTTACGCTTCTCAGGATCGGTATTATCCGAGATGAGTTCTTTGATGACCACGAGTTTGTTCGAGACACGTGTGTCACGTGCGAGTAAAGCCGCACCCATACCACCCTGTCCAAGAATTTTGTCGATGGCGTAGCGTCCGTTTTGCAGTGTCTCGTTTGGTCGTAGTGTGCGCGAAGTCCCACTATTGCCACTGCCGCCAAAGGTGGTCGCGCCTGGGCTTGCACTGGCGGTAACAGTATTCGCCGTCGGGACTGACGCCGGAGGATTATTAAGGAAGGCACCACAATTTATACAAAATGTTTCGCCTGCCGGATTTATAGTGCCACAATTAGGACATTTCATATTTTACGCCTATCATTACTATTTGAAAAATTGACCCTGTACCTTCTATCTCTTCACTAATATATACGTAATAAGAAAGCAAAAGTTCAAATCTCTCAAGATGAGAAAAAGCTGCTCTGCGCTATCAATATTCAGCATTGATAGCGCAGAGCAGCTTTTTCTCATCTTCCTCTTTTTCTTAAAGATGTTGG
>CAXUIS010000470.1:0-3111 GCA_964250915.1 uncultured Ktedonobacteraceae bacterium
GAGTACGAGTGCGGGGAAGAGCCAAAATTCGGGAAATGAATTACTTGCGACCCTCGTCAAAGGGATTGAAACGATACGTTTCCGCATCCTTGAATGGCATGATCTGCATTTCGAGCCGCCAAGCTGGAAAATTCTTTTTCTCAATCGACTCGTGTAAGTCACGACGATGATAGTCCGGGTCTGATGCGGTCATAGCTTTCGCCTCGGCATCGGTGAAGTTCTCGACCCCATGCTCCGTCTTGAAATGGTATTTGACCCAGAACTTTTCACCTTGCGCGTTGATCCACATGAAGGTATGGCTGCCATAGCCGTTCATATTGCGGTAGGTACGTGGCGTCCCACGATCAGACATCAGAAAGGTCACCTGGTGAATAGATTCGGGCGAGAGCGACCAGAAATCCCACTGCGCGTTGTTGCTCCGCATACTGGTGTCGGGCATACGTTTCTGCGAGCGAATAAAATCTTGGAACTTCGAGGGGTCGCGCACAAAGAAAATGGGAGTGTTGTTCCCGACGAGATCGTAGTTGCCTTGCTCTGTATAGAACTTGATTGAAAAGCCGCGTGGGTCGCGTACAGTATCTGCCGAGCCTTGCTCACCGGCAACGGTCGAGAAGCGTGCGAGGACTTTTGTGCGCTTGCCAACCGTGTTGAGGAAGGCCGCATGTGTCCACTGACTGACATCCTCTGTCACCTCGAAGTAGCCGAATGCGCCACTGCCCTTCGCGTGAACAACACGCTCTGGAATGCGTTCTCGGTTGAACTGTGCCATCTTTTGAATGACATAATGGTCTTGTAAGAGGAGTGGCCCATTGGGACCTACAGAGAGCGAATATTCATCACTCGGTGCTGGTATACCCGCATCGGTGGTCGTCATCGGGGGTCTGTTCTCTTCTTGATTATTCACAGTTTCCTCCATTGTTCTTTCTTCTCTCAACGCTACGAACATCGTTGTTCCGAACCCTTCATGGCATGAAGCATTTTCTGAAGAGATGCTGGTAGTATAACAAGTGTGTTTCTAAGACAGCAAACTGTACAACGCTCTATCAGGAAAGTATACACTCATCGGATATACTTTACCGAAGCGAATGTTTGGCGTGAATCACTCCTTCTGATAGTGTAAAACAAGGCTTCTAACGCAGTCATTACCTCCTTGTAGCAGCGTTACCAACCTCACCTGAGTTAGGAGACCATACTGTATCTTTCTCGCCTCAGTTCCTCCGTTTGCACTCGGAGAAGGTGAAGGAAATACGGGTACAGCATGCATGACATAAAAGAAATTGTGTGCGGTCCCATTCAGATATTCAAACCCCGTACCTTGCATACTTGGCTTCAGCTTGGTGATGCTAGAGTTTTCCGTTTGATCCTGATTATAGAGAAAGGCACGGACCTATAATGGATTGATATCCGTTTATATTGCCGTGACCGCCCCTGCTGCTTGTAGTGCTTGACCAAGAGTAAACGCTGATGATGCATCCCCTGCTGCGTAGAGGAACACTCCCTTCGCGGTGATACCAATGCCAGACCATCAGGTCAAGGTTCTATTCAAAATCGTGCCTCCCCAGACCGCGCCATCCTATGTTAGAGGGTTAATCGCTTCGTGATCGATGAGGAGCGAGACGTTCTGCCGCCATGTTGCAAGGTCGGTATTCCTCCTGTCGAAGCACCATGCCAGAAGGCATATTCTTCTGCCAGAAGCCGAGCGGTTTGCTAAAGAAAGCGACACGAAGTCCGCGTTCACGTAGGTGTGCCCCTGTAGAAAGTCCATAGGGTCCTGCGCCTACAACAATAACATCATACGATGGCGTTGCTGTGAAAGAGTAAGATTTCTCTCGATGGAGCACACGACGCACAAATTATTTCCCCCTCATAGGTGTATGTACAGTAAGTATAGGAGATAGTCATGAAAGAGTGATGAAACAGAAGTACACGAACAGAGAAAATGCAGATGCATTTCATCCTCTCCATAAAACCCAAAGCTAAGAAGGCGGGTACGGAACCTTTTGTCATCAAGAGCAGTGATGATTGTCTTCATGAAGCGCTTCTCGTCCAAAGTTCAGTTGGATTCTCCAATTGAGCATACCTTCCGATTTCTTCGTCGTTGAGGAGATCGAGCAGGAGTCTCTAGGCTGCTTCAAGCTGTAGCGGTTCAGGTTGTCTTGACACAGTGAGCGTTTCGCCCCTTTGGGAATGGTCGATTGCTGATGTCTGATCAGCGTAGTTATCAAGCATCAACTATACCCAGAGGGGTACTCTTGCAACAGGACCTCTGGTTTCACTTCACACATCCTTAATGTTTGTTTGTTATCCTCCAAAGAGAAGGTCATACCTTCAATTATTACTAGAAGAGGTACGCATGACGCGGCAAAGTACTCAACGCTTTCTCTCATTTCTACGTCATCGGTCTAAGTGGGATTCGTTTGTGGAGATGGGAAATCCCCAAGAGGGCAACGGGCAAGGAACAGTCTATCAGGAGCAACACGTCGTCCAGTATACGCAGAGACTTGGTGGTACTAGTTCCAATAAGAGCGGGAGTGACAACGAACGTCCATCTCTCCTCGTCGGGCAGACATCCCCATCTCCGAAGAGGAATTTTTTTGGTCTCCATCACAGAGATGGGGCACAGCCTTACGTGCTTCCCCCTGTTTTCTCTGACTCATTGGGGAAACAACCACTTCAGCCGAAGACCATTTTGGATACTTCTACACCTGATCGTGGCGGCGTGTACAGTGAAGAGACCTCGGTGTCCTCTCACATGAGAGAGAGACAACTGACGTTACTGTCCAATACATTTGCTGTTCAACATGCAGGCGTTCTGCATCCCGAGATGCAACCAACTGCGCCGATGACTCAGATGGCAAAGAAACAGCCTGTACGATGGAAGCTCCTGCTCACACATCCCGTCGTCAAGTTAGTACTTGGCCTCGTCATTGGTCTCGGCCTGCTGGGGTTTGTTGCAACCCTGGTGAACTTGCCTCACATGATACAGATCATCCAGAAACATCTCACAACGACGCGCGGCATCATCTACGCCCTGATGGCGAGCGTGGTGTTTCTGCTGGCGTTTTTCTTTCGGGCCATGCGCTGGAAACTCTTTTTGAATCCTGTGGGTCA
>CAXUIS010000471.1:0-3094 GCA_964250915.1 uncultured Ktedonobacteraceae bacterium
CTCCTATCCAATAGGGTAGACTTTCATCGCTCTCTATGGTATAATCGACTTCATTAGCAAAGCATATTCGGGCGTACATATCAGCCTACACAATCACAACATCGTCGTTTTGAAGTTGTTTGGCATCAGGTCATGTACATCCAGCTAGTTGCTGGATGAGAATTGGAATGCGGATGTATTCAGTCTCATTGAAATTGCATGTTGCATCGTTGCATCTGATGCGGTTAACACAGACTGATTTTGACGCGTAAACACACACTAGGAGCAGAATGTTCCTGGTGTTTTTTATTTCTCAGTTTATTCATCTTTATACGCGCATTGGCTTTCGGGCTCATTGATTCTTTTTTCTTCCTTGGGCCACTACTCCACCAGTTGGCGGAGATCGATAAGAGAAGTATTTACGAAAGGAGGAGGTGTTTCCCTTCAACTATTCAAGAACCGCTTGAATAAGATGAAAATCTGATACTTTATCACGGTGCGATACTACGGATGCTTATAGCCATGCAATTGTGCATGGACTGTGTAGGCTACGCCACAGAAGCGTAGAGGACAGAGAATGTGGACGCGGAGTGGTTGCTAGATTTTCAAGGAGATAGCTTATGAACTCAAGTATGATCAGCAAAATCGCAAAAGCCAAACGATACGCAGAGGAACCAGAGCGTATTCAGTTCACACACTTTGAAGCGAAATTTCAGGGTGAGAACGATGTTCATACAACGAACTTTGATGACGGCGAGTGGACCTGTACTTGCCGCTTCTTCCATGATTGGGGGGACTGTTGCCACACGATGGCGATGCAGCGTGTGTTGGGTGTCACTATTCCATCTGTCCACCGCCACGGTGTTCCTATGGGCTTAGGCACTAGCCCCTTGGTACACTAAGCAGGGCAACACCTGTTTTGCTTACAAGGATAAAGTACTCGTGTATACACGATATCGAACGCAAACATCAAGAAGCACTGACTCCATACGAGCAGTGCTTCTTTTGCTCCTTACTGAGTGTCGGTTTCCTAATTAAACTCCTATGCCAGGAACAAAATAGAGTACGATAATTGCTATAAACATGATTGCGGCAAGAACAGCAATAAATGCAAGGTCTCTACGTACATAGGAATAGTGTTCGGCGGTAATAAGTGATGCCTGACTGCGTTGCGAACGTTGCGCAGTTTTGCGCGCGGCTAGTCGTGCAGAAGCACTTCCCTTTGCCGGGACAACAGGTGCTTCCACCGTCGCAGGAGCTTTTGGGGTCACAATTTCATTCGGTGCCACTTCGGTAGCTACACTGCTAGACTTGGCTTTTTTCTGTGGCACTGTTGGCAGTGCTGCAAGTTCCGAGGAAGGTTCAGTAGCAGAAGATGTTTCATACGGTGAAGCGACAAGGGTTGGCTCCTCTGCTATTTCGCCCTTCTCTTCAATGTCGCGTTCCTGAACCTGAGATACAGGCCGGACAAGCTCAAAACTCTTTTGTGTCTTCGGTTTAGTACGTTGCACTCCACTTCGTGCAGGCGTTGCTTTCTTTGGCATATTTTCCTCCCTGCCCGATAGCTCAGGAGAGCTTTCCGGCTTTTCGAGCGTCTCTAACTATCATTGAGGCTATTATACATGAAACGTAAAGTATCGTCGAGTAGGTCATGCTAAAATTTGACAAAGAGCAGCTTTCTATGCTACTCTAAGCTTGGCAAAAAGGGCATTATGTGTACCTGTACCAAACCCAAAACGACGCTATAGCAAAGAGGCTAGCCCAGTTATGGCTAGTCATTTTTTATATACGAAGTTCAATAAAGTACAAATACGATTCGTAAGGACCAGATTTATCGCGTCCGCCGCGCAATTTATTGCGTGATGGATGTTCCACTCATATCTTTTTGTAAAATATAGGCGATAAATCGCACATGGACGCGATAAATCTGGTCCCTACGAATATCCTCCCCAATTTAATGTACAAATATTCTCAACACAAACAGGAAAAACATCATGGCACGAATAGTCGTCGCAATGAGCGGCGGCGTGGATAGCTCAGTCGCCGCTGCATTACTAAAAGAGCAAGGTCACGAAGTAATTGGTATTATGTTGCGTCTCTGGTCTGAACCGGGCGTTATCGAGTCAGAAGACGATGGTGTCGAGCGTGTTGCGCAAAATAAATGTTGCTCGCTTGAGTCCGTTGATGATGCACGTCGTGTTGCTCGTATGCTTGATATTCCATTCTATCTTGTCAACGTGGAAGAAGAGTTTAAACATAAAATAGTTGACTCTTTTTATGAAGATTATGTCGCGGGTCGCACTCCAAATCCATGCCTGACGTGTAACCGTCATATTCGCTTTACAGTGTTGCTCAATCGTGCGCTGGCACTCGATGCGGATTATCTAGCGACAGGCCATTATGTACAGGTAGATGACGATCCGACCACTGGCAAGCGGCGACTTCGGCGTGCTGTTGATCCTGAAAAAGATCAATCCTACGTACTGCATGTACTGAATCAACATCAGCTTGCTCATGCCTGTTTCCCATTAGGCGGTTACACTAAGCCACAAGTACGGGCAATGGCAGCCGAGCGTGGCATGACTGTTGCAACAAAGGCCGAGAGCCAGGAAATATGCTTTGTTGCGCAAAACGACTATCGCGGCTTTATTGATCGCTATGCTGCGAAGCACGGTGATTATGAACCAGAACTGGTAGGGGCAGGAGTCGCAACCGCTACAAAACCACTCATCACATTGCCGAAGCCCGGACCAATTTATGATCAACAAGGCAAAACATTGGGGCGGCATCGTGGCTTAGCCTACTACACTATTGGACAGCGCAAAGGGTTGGGTCTCACCTCTTCTGAACCATTGCATGTACTTGATATTGATGCTGAACGGAACGCTATTGTTGTTGGTCCTGCCGTTGCGCTGGACAAGCACACGTTCGTTGTTGGAAATATGCATTATCTGAGTGGTGAGACGCCGCACGCGCCATTTGACGCGTTGGTACGCGTACGCTATAAGGCTACCGAACAGCCTGCGCTTGTTACTCCTATCGAGGGAAATCGTGTGCAGGTGACACTAAAAAATCCACAACGGGCTATCACCCCAGGACAGGCAGCCGTTTTTTA
>CAXUIS010000472.1:0-1573 GCA_964250915.1 uncultured Ktedonobacteraceae bacterium
TGTTGGAGCAGAGCTTCCATTGCCTCAAGGCCACGCTGGTCGGCGAGGGTCGAGAACATACGACGCATAACCACAACGGCACGCATGGTTTTGTCGTCGAGCAACAATTCTTCGCGGCGTGTACTGGACAGGGAGATGTCGATGGCAGGGTAGACACGGCGCTCGGCGAGTTTGCGGTTCAACACGAGTTCCATGTTGCCAGTACCCTTAAACTCTTCGTAAATCACATCATCCATACGGCTACCAGTGTCAACAAGGGCCGTAGCGATGATGGTTAGGCTGCCGCCTTCCTCAATCTTACGGGCAGCACCAAAGAAGCGTTTTGGCGGGAACAGCGCACTCGGATCGAGACCACCAGACAGTGTACGACCACTCGGCTGTACCGCAAGGTTATAGGCACGGCTCAAACGGGTGATACTGTCGAGCAGAATTACTACGTCACGCCCACTCTCGACGAGGCGTTTGGCACGCTCCAGGACCATTTCCGCAACACGCGTATGGGCCTCGGTTGGCTCATCAAAGGTCGAACTGATGACTTCGGCACGCACAGAGCGTTTCATGTCCGTGACTTCTTCTGGTCGCTCACCAATCAGGGCGATCATTAAGTGCGCATCGCTATAGTTTTCAGTGATTGAGTTAGCAATGGATTTGAGCAACATCGTCTTGCCAGCTTTTGGTGGAGAGACGATCAGGCCGCGCTGTCCACGTCCAATGGGGGAAACAAGGTTCACAATACGACCAGAGATATTGGTGGGGCCGGTTTCCAGGTTGAACATTTCACGGGGGAAGATAGGGGTCAGGACATCGAAGTGGGGACGACGTTTCGCAATTTCGGGGTCGATACCATTGATCGCCTCGACTCTTAATAGGCCGTAGTACTTTTCGTTATCTTTCGGTGGTCGTACCTGACCCGAAACCATGTCACCTGTGCGAAGTCCAAAGCGGCGGATTTGCGATTGCGAGACGTACACATCCATGTTTCCTGGTAGGAAGCGTTCCTGACGCAGAAAGCCAAATCCGTCTTCCACGATTTCCAGGACTCCTGCACTAAAGATGTTGCCTTGCTGCTCTGTATTAGCTTGGAGGAGTCGGAACACGAGGTCTTGTTTCTTGAGGGCGGTATAACCGGAAAGTTCGAGATCGCGCGCAATGTCGCGTAACTCTGTGATTGTTCTTGTTTCTAGTTCAGCAATATTCACGTTGTGTGGGACAGGACACATTCTTAAAGGAAGAACACGCCCATTCTCCTTTCTGTGTAGAACCGATAATGTTTTGGGAAGTGTGCTCGATTGAGATAGTGGGTAGTAAGTTTCGTTTCATACCCTTTTTGAGAAACGATAGGCGGCATCACTATTGGGACGGAATAAGATTGTCCCTATGCGTCTAGTATAAAAGTACGCGAAAACGGGCTGCCTGGGTGAGTGTAAGAGGTATCAATGAACATACCAAAGATAGTCTACACGCCTCTACATACTGTGGGAATATTGAGACAGGTTATGGGACAGCGTGCTCTGCATCTCTGGGGCTACAGTCAATATATCATACAATAAAAGGATTGTCAAGCAAAATAATC
>CAXUIS010000472.1:1673-3084 GCA_964250915.1 uncultured Ktedonobacteraceae bacterium
GTTATAATTCTGAACATACCACCCTGGCAACGTCGCATGGGTCTGGCACCACGACGACCGTGGTCGTGTCCATTGAAGGACTGAAAGGAGTCGTAACACGCAATGCGTTTACTGAAAAATGATACAACCGTAGAGACTACCCGCGATCCACTCAACACACGTGATGCACACGAGATGAATGAGGGACGTGCTCCTGTAGGTATTGCTGATATCTGGCAAGCTTACAAATTTCTCAAACCGATTATTCATCACACAACACTCGCTCCATCACGTACCATGCAGGACATGACGGGCGCGGATATTTATCTTAAAGCAGAACACATGCAGCGTGGTGGCTCTTTTAAAGTACGCGGTGCCTCCTACATGATATCTCGTCTCAATGACGAGCAGCGTCACGCAGGCGTCATCGCCGCTTCCGCGGGCAACCACGCGCAAGGTGTCGCAATAGCGGCTGTACAACATAGTATCCCCTGTACCATTGTCATGCCAGAAAACGCGCCGCTTGCGAAGGTCACGGCGACACAGGGCTATGGAGCTATGGTTGTTTTGCATGGAGCGACCTATGACGACGCCTACCAACGCTGTCTTGAGTTGCAACAAGAATTGGGTGCAACCTATGTGCATGCCTTTGATGATCCTGATGTTATAGCGGGTCAGGGCACGCTCGGCCTTGAGATGCTCAATGACCTTCCCGATGCCGACGCGATTGTCGTGCCTATTGGTGGTGGTGGTCTAATCTCTGGCATCGCTATTGCCGCACGCGCTCTCAAACCTGATATCACCATCATTGGTGTGCAAGCGGCTGGCGCGGCTAGCTCTCGCGCCTCGCTCGACGCAGGTAAGCTACTCACGTTGCCTGCGATCACAACGATTGCCGATGGTATCGCGGTCAAACGTCCTGGTGCTCTGACCTATTCAATTATCGAAAAACTCGTGGACGATGTTGTATTGGTCAATGACGAGGCGATTATCAATGCCGTGTTGCTACTCATGGAACGCTGCAAGATGCTTGTCGAGGGTGCGGGTGCCGCAGGACTTGCCGCATTGTTAAGTGGAGCTATTCAGCTAAAAGGCAAAAAAGTACTGGTGCCCCTGACAGGCGGCAATATTGACATCAACCTCGTCAGTCGTTTCATTGAACACGGTCTCGCCTCCGCCGGACGCTACTTTGTCATTCATACACGCCTGACCGACCGTCCTGGTGAACTGATGCGTATGCTCAACATCATCTCCGAGATGCGTATCAACGTGATCGACGTGCGTCACCAACGCATCTCCAGCCGTCTCCCCATCATGCAGCGTGAAGAAACCATCACACTTGAGACAAGAGACCACGCGCAATGCGAAGATTTGTTAAGAAGGTTGAGGGCTGATGGATATATGGTCGAAGAGGCACAGGCGTTGGATTAAT
>CAXUIS010000473.1:0-3073 GCA_964250915.1 uncultured Ktedonobacteraceae bacterium
ATTGCTTACACATGATACACTAAAAGGCATATGATTGTCGCAATCATAAGATTGCAAAAGAAACGTATCCTAAAGAAGGAATAGTATGACAGACGAATATGATGTGTTAATTGTGGGTGGTGGACCTGCTGGATTAGCGGCGGCTGAGGTAACAGCAAAGCAGGGAGCACGTACACTTGTATTAGAGCGACAAAACGAGATTGGCTATCCAGTGCATACGAGTGGTGGTAGTTGGGTAAGTGATATGAAAGCACTCAACATCCCTGAACATCTTTACCACCCTATTCCAAAGGTTATATTTCTTTCTCCACAACGCGAAGTGCCCCTACAATACAACCCGGCCGTTGCATGTGTGATTGATGTACGCGGTGTCTATCAGCACCTTGCGGGTCGTGCCATCACAGCAGGAGCAGAACTTCGTATGCGCCACACCGTCGAGCAAACTTTGTTAGAGAATGACTATGTAGTAGGCGTTACCGCGAAAAACCATGTGAGTGAGCGTTTCACCTTCAAAGCACCTGTCACGATTGATGCAAGTGGCTTCTCACGTCATATAGGGGTACGCACCAACATGGGCAAGGCATTCCACCGCTATGGCTACGGTGCTGAATACGATATGTATGCTCCAAATTATCCGCAGGATGAACTCTATCTCATCATGGGTAGTGCTTTTGCGCCACGAGGATATGCATGGGTCTTTCCGCGTGGCAATGGACGAGTACGCCTTGGCGTTGGGGTTCTACATCCCGATAGTGACGACGACGCACGTGTTTACCTCGATAGTATCGTTCGTGATATCCCACAGTTGACTGAGAAATTCAAGGGTGCTAGCCCTGTTGAATATCATACGGGTCTTTTTCCATCGGAAGGAGCTGTAGAACGCTTCTCAAAAAACGGACTACTATTAGCTGGTGATGCTGGTGGTCATGGTTCAACGCTCGTTGGCGAAGGAATCCGTTTTGCGATCTACTCTGGTCAAATGGCTGGTAAGGTTGCTGCCGATGCGGTAAAAGCTGGCAATACATCGACTGCGTTCCTGGAACGTTTCGATAAGCAGTGGCGTACCCGTTTTGGGCGTGATATGGATATCTCATATATGATTAACAAGCGTATCGCTAACTATAGTGATGAACAATGGGACAACTCGCTCGACTTGATGAAACACCTCACACCTGCTCAAATGGCTCAAGCACTACGTGGAGACTTCAACGCAGGTCTTGTCATGGGTATTCTAGCTCGCAATCCTGGCCTAATTGCTACAGGTAGCAAAAAGTTTCTTGATCTGATGCTCGAACGTATCAATAAACCCTCTTTCATTCCAGTAGAGGGATAGTAAAGGAAAACGTACCTATATGGCAGTAGATAACACTCCTCAACATACACCGAGAACACCGCCAAAGTTATTGAACCAAATTATGACATTTCTACTCCAATCTCCACTACAGGGACTATTGGGTAGTCAACTTATTCTGTTGACATTTACAGGACGGAAAAGTGGTAAAACCTTTACAACGCCTTTAGGCTTTACAAAACATGGCGATACCGTCGTATTGTTTACAGATCATCTCTGGTATAAGAACTTGCTTGAACATCCTTCCGTCACACTACGCTTACAGGGAAAACAGTTGAAAGGGACCGCAGAGATCGTTCATGATGACAAAGAACTGATCGCAAAAGAACTGACAGCGTTTGTGCGAGAACGTCCAGGTGCGGCAAGAGCGTATACTGTAACGCTGAATGCAGCAAAACAACCTGAGCCTGCATCTGTGCAACGGGCGGCGCAGTTGTTTACGCTCATCTATGTCCATCTTGTGTGAACGAGAAGTTCGAGAACGTATTGGTTGAAGGACAAGAGTGGGAATACTTTTTCTAAGTATCATGTTCAAGTAAGTAGATATATTCTTACACTACTTCATACTTATTAGGAGCTAATCGTGACTGAATCTACCACACAAACACCAAAGACCGAGGAAAAAGTTGTTATGTATGCCACCACATGGTGTGGTGATTGTCGTATGGCGAAACGCTGGCTTGATTCCCACGGCATCGCTTACGACTACATAAACATTGAGGAAGACGACGATGCAGCAGAGTATGTCGTAAAGATCAACAACGGCGCACGTAGCGTACCTACCATCGTTTTTCCCGATGGTTCCGTACTTGTCGAGCCAAGCGCACGTGAACTTGCCGCTAAGTTCCCCGCATAACCCTTTTCAATCTGTAGAAAAAGAGCGTTTCCGACAAATAATTATTTGTCGGAAACGCTCTTTTTCTACAGATTTTAGCTGATCGAAACAGCATCATATATGTGTACTTCGCCTATCACAAGAGAGACACCACCCGTCGCAAAATTTTGTGTATCGCCTGCCGCAGCCTGACCTTCAGCTGACTGCAAGCCCGCTTGCAATGCTTCCATACTCTCAAAGTAAAGTTCCGCAATCTGATAGTAGGGCGTCTTCTCCTGTGGATTAATCGCCGTTGGCTTATTTGCGATATAGCCTTTGAGTCCTGGAATCTTTCTTGCCAAGGGACTATGCGTATTCTGATAATACGCGTCGAAAGCAGCAGGGTCTTGAGGATGACCGTAGAGCGCGGTTAACTGAATCATGGTATCTCCTTGCAGCGAAATAGCTTTCAGCATCAACACCAGTGTTGATGACTCTCAAGAAGTATACCTCTTTATACTCGTACAAAACAAGAGCTTATCTATAAACTTTAGCACTCGCTCAAAGAATGTAGATAAATTTTTCTGATATACAATAATATATAGCACCAAGAGAGTAGAAGATTATAGGAGGATGTAAGCAATGATTTCCAGGCCAGACCATCTTGCCCCCGAATATGGCACGCAATTCAAAGACCTCAGCATAGTAGAAGCCTATCAATATCGTCCTCCATATCCTGATGAAGTCTTTACTATTCTAGATGCTCTCATTATAGAGCAGCCACGTCATGTCCTTGATATTGGTTCCGGTAGGGGTGATATAGCACGTTACTTGGTTGATCGTGTGGACAAAATCGACGCCGTAGATTTCTCTCAAAACATGGTTGAGCAAGGGAAACATCTCCTAAA
>CAXUIS010000474.1:0-3032 GCA_964250915.1 uncultured Ktedonobacteraceae bacterium
TCACTCTGCAATACTCTCATCACTCCTAACAACACACACAGCAGAAGTACTTGCGACAAAAAGAATGGTGTGCCCAGCATATCATTACTGATGAAAGGTACAGCCAGCAGCAGGAGAGCGGCTATACCAAAAAGAAATGTAATACATGGTTGACTTCTCCAACATGAGGGACGTAACCACCATAGGGCAACGCAAAGGGAAAGTAAAACAATAGTCGTTACACTAACAATAACTCTTGTATGATGTGGATCGGTTCGAGAGAGTATGTAGAGCACTCCAACTGTCCCTCCACCTATAAGTGGAGCCAGCCAGAAAAATAGACTATCCCAACGCCGAAATGCGATACGATGTGTAGAAAAACAGATAAAGGTTGCTAGGAGCGCGCATGCCGTTACTGCCTGAAATTGAAGAGCAATGAGTGAACGTCCACTTATACCAAGTAGTGTTACTGCATAACTTGCACCCGTAAAGACTGCCCAAATACTCCCAAAGATACTCCCTATACGTATCCATGCAGAACGTCCCTTGATACTAAGAACAATTAAGCTGGTCAATATAAATAGCGCGTGGATGAGGAGTACCCATTCAGCTTTGTATACTTTATTCAGCCACCCTTGCGTGAGCAAACTTTCGACGCTTAAACCGATGGCTACAGTCAAAAAAAAGAGCAGAATGAAGCGTGGCGTCCAGATAGTAGGCGAGGAGAGAATTTTCTTTTCTTCAGCCTGTATCGTTTGGATACTACTCTCTTGTGTTTCCTCAACTATTACAGACGAGGTATTGGAAGTGACGTTTTCAGGTTGTGTAACAAAATCAGCCATAGCGAGGACACTCTCTTTATTTTTTTGTGGTCCTTCTTGATAACGAATAGACATCCGTGTTAGGTACAGATACAACTGTACCATATCAACGTATTGGAGGCCAAAGCCACTCGTAGAGAGCGGGATGTACTTTGAGCAGGTAAAGGATGCGAATGAGAACAACTGTGAGTTGTGTTCGGGGCAGACCCCAACGTTGATGACGACGTGCAGAGGTTTCGACCTCAGCGTTGAGTAATACAACACGACCATCCTTGCCCATACGTTCGCTGTAGTCAACGTCTTCCATGAAAGGCCAGTTTCGATAACCTCCTAACCTTTGAAAAACATAGCGTCGTGTAAAAATGGCTTGATCGCCTGTATAGCTACTTGTACGTAATGAACGTTGAGTGATGTTCTTACAGATACGTTGATACATGGAGCGTGTATCATTGAAGCGCATCCGAAATGCACCGCCGTCTACGCTTTCATCTTGCATTACCGCAAGCAATTCAGTGATGCCAGCTTGTTCAGGAAGTGTGTCGGCATGCAGAAAAAGTAGAATGTTTCCCTGTGTTGCTGCTACGCCTGCATTCAGTTGTCCGCCACGTCCACGCTTTGTGGTAATTACACGCACACGCTGACTCGCAATAGCAACAGTCTTATCGGTACTCTTCCCATCAACAACAAGAATTTCGGCATCGGGAGCACACATCTGTATACACAAAAGCGTTTTCTCAATCCAGGCTTCCTCATTGAATGTTGGAATGATAATCGAGAGTTGTGACATAGATAACCCTTCAGCGAATATCGAGGTACATCTGTTGTAAGCGCAAAGGCGATGTGCCGAATTTGTAGAGCGTGCGGAGATACCACATAAAGAGTATGCTACGTAGCAATCCTATCTTTTCGTGCCGTCGTGCCGATGTTTTCACATAATGAGGCACCAACACAACTCTCCCAATTGTGCGTAGTCGTGCGATGATTTCCAGGTCCTCCATTAATGGCTGGTCAGGATAACCACCCACCGCTCGAAAGCTTTCAGCACGAATAAAATATGCTTGGTCGCCTGTAAATACATTGGTGATACGTGAGCGCAGATTGGTGGCGAAGGCAACAAGCTTATAGAGCAGCTTATCACAATTAAAACATAACTTGAATGCACCCGCAACAACTTTTGGTGATACAAGTGCTTGCTCAATAGCATCAAAAGCATTATCAGGTAACAGTGTGTCGGCATGGAGAAAGAGAAGAATATCGCCTCGTGCTGCCTTTGCTCCACAATTCATCTGTGTGGCGCGACCTCGTGCTGAATGAATGACTGTACCATAACGTTCAGCAATAGTCATGGTAGCATCCGTACTACCACCATCTATAATAAGCAACTCGTACTCATGGTAGGTGCATTGTTGTGTGAGGGGCAAAAGATATCGTTCTAATACGGCCTCCTCATTCAACACTGGCATGATAATCGAGTAGCGCATATTCGATTGTTGCCTTTCAAACAAACACTATGTACATTCCCACCAAATTTCTTTCTGATGGGAATGTGCGTAGCCTTACAACATCTTTTCAATTGCGTCCTTTTGGATGTTTCTCCGTCTGTATTTTGATGTATTATATTAGAGTTTGGGGAGGAAGACAAATTCTATGCCAACGACGACAGAGCAAGTCTGGGATACCTTTCAAATACCCATCAAAAATTTCATTCTTAAATATATACACAATGAAGCTATCGCGGAAGATATTTTGCAAGATGTTTTTCTCAAAATCCATATGCATATTGAAGCACTTCATGACGAAGAGAAACTTCAATCATGGTTATACCAAATTGCACGTCATACCATCTATGATTATTACCGTTCTCAAAAGATGGTGCAGACTCTTCCAGAAACATTTGATATACCGCAAGAACCTACGCAAGAGGACATGGAACAAACATTACTTCCATGCCTCAAAGATATGGTTGACCAACTTCCTGTATTGTATCGAGACGCTCTTCTCCTAACAGAGTATCAAGGTCTAACACAACGAGAGCTTGCCGAACGTCTACATCTCTCCTTCTCTGGCGCAAAATCGAGAGTACAACGAGGACGCGAGAAGCTAAAGCAGAAGTTACTCGAATGTTGTCATTTTGTGCTTGACCGTCGAGGGGGTATTATTGAGTATCATCCCAGGAACGAGTGTTGTTTAGCCTGTTCTTGTACTATGTAACAAAATGTTCTTGAGGGGATA
>CAXUIS010000475.1:0-3021 GCA_964250915.1 uncultured Ktedonobacteraceae bacterium
CGGCAACGCCGTTTGGCAGCCACATTCTCTTACCCCTCAACCCATTCTTCTCCGTTGGTGGCAACCTCTTTTTTCCAGATGGGGACTGTCTTTTTCAGCGTATCAATAATATAGCGGCATGCCTCAAATGCCTCCCCGCGATGAGGACTTGCCACGACGATAATCACGCTGGCCTCGCCTATTTCCAACCGTCCAAAGCGATGCGCTACCGTGACCCGCTCGACACCCCAACGCTGTTGCGCCTCTTCAATAATCGTGCGTATCTGCTGCTCCGCCATCTCCTCATACGCTTCGTACTCAAGATAACGAACTTGCTTCCCTCGTGCGTTATCGCGTACCACGCCCTCAAACACCACGATGCCCCCCACACTTGGATCGCTTGTAGCTGCAACAAGGACATCCCTATTAAGCGGTTCGCGTGTAAGCTGAATCAACGGTTCCATCGACGTTCCTCCACCCATTGGGGGAATAAACACAAGTTCATCATTCTCATGCAATATGGTCTCTGGCGTCACGTAGCCACGATTGACCGCGCATACCGAGCGTTCCAGCACAGGCTGTAACCGTGGATAGCGCGCGGCAAGCAGCGTGCGTACATCGGCAACGCGCTTACCTTCATCTATTGAAAGTGTCTCCTCATCGCGCTCCACAATCTCGCGCAACGAAGCAAAATAGCGAATATGTATGTTCATATGAAAAAGTATAGCACAAAGCTTGTGAGTTTTCGTACTACAACTTCCACACCCTGACATTGCTAAATACAACCTCAGTCGAATTAGTTATATCCTCGGCTGTAACGCCAATTTGACCCGTGCCATACGTACTGTCAGTCACGCTTGCTAGATACTGTTTATTGACATACATATCCATAGTGTCATTGCGTGCAACGATTGCAAGCAGATTGGTTTCATTCGGAGCCAGAGCAATTGCCGCAGAAAAACCGCTATTTAATAAACGAGAAGTAGCACCAGTACCATCCACGTAGAGGCGCAATGCGAAAGAGCCATCCGAATCGAGGCGCAAGTAATAGAAGTTGCCGTTCGTGTTATTCGCTCGGAAAACGATGCCACCAGCATCACCTTGTATAATTGTCATTTCTACCTGATACGTAAAGTTGCTGAATTGAACGTTTTGGGCATAGCAGCTATTGAAATATCCTGATTGTGTTTCACTCGCATGATACGCCGCACCTGTAAATTGACAGGTGCCACCAGAGCTATTGGAAGTCTCCATCCAATTATGTCCACGATTATTATTCGTCAATGGATCATCGAACACCAGAGTATTGCTAAAGGGGTATTGAGATGCAACTGCAGTAGCGGTATCATTAGCCTGTACAGTTGCTGTAGCATGAGCAATGCTCACAATTCGCTGATGGTTCCATGTAAAGAAGGATGCGATACTAACTCCTATGACGAGGAGTGCTAGTCCAATGAGCAGCAATGCTCTCCCTTTGTTAGAACCCTGACGATGGTTAGCAGGTGTTCTATCACTTGTGAAGTTCAATCCAGAACTACCAGATTGTGAAGAAGCATAAGGCGGTAAAGGTGGTTCATAGGTACTAGGTACCGACTCATGTACTCCAAGTAGTGCCTGCTCAAAGGCATGCGCGAAATCAGAAATGGAAGCAAAGCGAACTTCGGGTTGTTTCGCTAGGGCACGCAACATCACTGCGTCGATAGCTGGAGGGAGTTGCGCGTTGAGTGTACTGGGTGCTGCTGGTTGCGTTGTGAGA
This sequence comes from uncultured Ktedonobacteraceae bacterium, assembly GCA_964250915.1. Classification (GTDB taxonomy): domain Bacteria; phylum Chloroflexota; class Ktedonobacteria; order Ktedonobacterales; family Ktedonobacteraceae; genus JBBQVS01. The sequence continues at coordinate 1,736 of CAXUIS010000475.1, forward strand.
TGTTGATACATCACTTGTCCCCGATTACCAACGAAGGGAGGCTGGCCTGTAAGGAGGTCGTATGCCATAACTGCCAATGCATACTGATCTGTTGCAGGTACGGAAATACCGTTCCACTGCTCAGGGGCCATGTACCTAGGGGTGCCACGAATAGTCTGACTAACATTGTCCGTTGTAAGTTTAGCTACCCCGAAATCAGCAAGTAGCAGGTCAGGACAATTTGGATTATCTCTGTTGCTGCGAATGAGGAAGTTAGATGGCTTGACATCCCGGTGAACGATCTGCTGATCGTGCGCGTATTGAAGAGCGTCGGCTGCTTGGTGTACAAGTTGCACAACATCCTTTGGCGCGAGTAAGCTCGGATTACTACGCTGTCGCAGCCAGAAAGCAAATGAACCCTCCTGGCAAAATGGCATGACCATGTAGATGGTCGTAGTTTCATTCGCTACTTCCTCGCCATAATCAAAAAGAGGTAGAATGTGTGGGTGATTGAGTGTAGCGATTGTCTGTGCTTCATGCTGGAAGAGGCGTATCGCATCGCTCGCCTCAGCAGGAGAAGGAGTAATCTCGGTGCGAACAACCTTGACAGCCACTTGTCGATTGATGCGTCTATCTTCCGCCAAGTAAACTTCGCCCATACCACCTTTTCCAATCAGGTGCAGAGGACGATATCGGATATTCTGCAAACTCTCTAATGACATCTTTTTCAACCTTTAACGATCAGGCGCGTTAGCAGACACTAGTAATAATACGAAACATGGAAGTGAAAGTAAGACAAGCAAGCATTTCTACCAAAGACCACTCCTGGCTCCATTGACAAATGGAACATAAGTTCTTTATACTATATCTATGCTCGTACAAACACTTCCCGATACTCTGACAAAACTTGCCCAAATGGGCGATGCTACAAGCTATGAACCTGCTGGTGATACACCGCAGCAGGAACGTCATCATGCTCAGTATCAATCGCGTAGCCTCGCAGAATGCATCACGAACGTCTCGACGCCAAGAGGGACGCTCCCGATACTAAAGACTATGGTGACAACGGCTTGCGAACGTAACTGCCACTACTGTCCTTTTCGCGCTGGACGTAGCAAAATGAAGCGCATGACATTCTCACCCGATGAGCTTGCAAGTGGTTTGGATATCATGCAGCGTGCAGGTCAAGTACAAGGCATGTTCTTGTCGTCGGGCATCATTAAGGGAAGCATTACTACGCAAGATAAAATCATCGACACGGCTGAAATCGTCCGTAAGCGTTACAACTATCGTGGTTATCTGCATCT
>CAXUIS010000476.1:0-3007 GCA_964250915.1 uncultured Ktedonobacteraceae bacterium
GCAAGCTCTTTTTTGTGTCCTTGTTCACACTATTTAGGTGATATACACTATTGTGTGTCTCACAAAAGTACTGTACTCTTATAAATGTACGATACAGAGTGGCACTATAAAAACCTTCTCTAAGTACCTATTTGGAACAGCGAAAAGAAATGGGACAATTGACATGTTCCATCAGTACCACAGCTATTTATACTAAGGACATGCATAAATGAAAGCACCTTGAATGAACAAGGTGAACAAGAGAACAGACATGTGTCACACAATCAAAGGCACACTTCAGCCACCGCTGAAGGGGAAGCAGGGAAAGAGCTATGAGTACTAGCATGGATAAGCCACCCTCTGAAATGACACTGACCGAATTGGCATGCCGTTGCGAACTGGAAATGCACAAATTTCGTCATAAGGAGCCGACCGACGACCGCTACTGCCTGGAAGTCTTCTATCGTGCGATTCATCGCAACGACCATGACGCGTGGTCATTGCTCTACAAACAGTACAACGAGACGGTGCGCGTCTGGTTTCGCCGCCACAATAGCAAAGATACAGCGTCACGCTACATGAAGGAAGAGGACTACATTGATAAGACCTTCGAGCGTTTCTGGCAAGCGGCTTACAAATCAAAGCCAGCATTTGAGTCGCTCGCTAGTGCTTTGAGCTACTTAAAATTGTGCTTGGGCAGTTCTTTGATGGACGAACTACGCGATCATACACGCGCAAACCTTACCCCGTTATCGGAGTATGGATATAGTGACGATCCGAAATTCGAGGTGGAAGATACCTATCACGAAGGTGAGTTGTGGGAGGTTCTCAAAGATATCCTACACGATGTGAAGGAGCCGAGACTGGTTCGCGTAGCTTACCTTCTGTTTTACTGCAATCTCAAGCCGCGCGAGATCGTGCGGAACCTGCCACATGAGTTCACGAATGAGCAAGAAATTTATAACCTCCGGCGTAACGTATGGGAACGCATGATGCGTAATCTCGACAAAATCCGCTGGCGACTCAGCGACGCAGGTAAGTAGGCAGGTCGCACTCCTACCTACCTACATCTCTTTCCTTCTCTCTGTATTGCACGAAAAAGATGTACTAAATTTTGACTATAGAAACGTCTCTACAGTAATGATAGTAGTAATGACGAACCGAGTGACAAACGTACACATCGCCGTATTAGCTATCATAGAGTGCCACAAAAAATACGAGATATGAGGAACTGTAATGACAGACTGTTTAGACCCAATGGCCCCTACCGATGAGGAACTGATGCGTTACACGCTTGATGGGGACCCACTGTCTGACGAGTCACAAAAACACCTGCATTCCTGTCCAATTTGTAAGCAACGTGCCGCGCTCTATACGGGAACGAATGCATTTCTTATGTCAAGCCTCTATCGTAGTCAGTGCCCTTCATCAATTCAGCTTGCAGATTATTGCGCTCCTACTTCTTTCAACCTCTTGTCAGATGAAGCCCGGATGCAGATAGCAGAACATATTAATATCTGTCCGCTCTGTGATACCGAAATAATAACACTGCATTGTGACCTTATCTCAATGCATTAACATTCTACAAACGGTTTTTGTCTGCAAATAAGCATTGAAGGATAGATACTTTGCAGGTAGAATGGATGGAACTACAAACATTGGAGACATAAGTGTATGGATGCAACAAGTATTTCAACAGGTACGCAGACAGGGACAGCAACAAAACCAGTTGTCACTACTGTAGACGACGCGAAAGTTGTCTATCCCAAAAGAATTTATTCTAATGACCCTTTATATCGCCTTCTGAAGAATCGAAGCGTTGTCATCAACGATTATGTCATTATAGCAGTTGTTGGTGCACTCACGGCCCTTGTATTCTTTGGATTAGGTGCACTTCTACATACTCAATATTATGGGCAATGGCAGTACATTGTCAGTGCTGCCGTACAAGCAGGCATTGTTTTTCCTCTGGTCATGCTAATATATTTGCAAATGCCGAAGTCAATGTCCAATCTATTCAATGTTATTCAGAGCAACGGCGTTATCGAAGACCCCCTTGATGACGATCCCAACGCATGGCCTAGAAGCTATGAAGAGTTTGTCTCACGCTATATTCAATATGCAAGCCGTAAGTTGTGGACACTTGCCGCGCTTCTTTTTGTAGTTATCTATCTTCTCTATCGTGCCTCGGTGATTCTGCTGAATTCTGATTTACAAACGCCAAATCTGCTTGCCTTTCAAATCATTAACGCACTCAATAACTCGATCATTGTCTACTGTGCCACGCTCGCGATTGCATGGCTTATTGCAGCTCTACTCTTCTCGAATAAACTTTTTAAACGTTTCCGCTTCCACCTGACACCACTCCATCCCGACGGTTGTGCAGGTCTAGGACAAATGGAGAACGCGTTAGGAATTAGTGCATTGCTTTTAGCAACCATAGGAATAGCGGCCCTTGTTATGAATGGGGCATTTTTGACAGGGAAGTTTACCCTGTTTTCGCTTGGCGAAGCTATTGTTATCGGTCTTATCTATTTGGCACTTATTCCAACACTCCTCCTCGGTTGGACGCTCATTCCGCATAACGTTATGGTAGCTGGCTCTAATGAAGTTCTGCAACCACTTGCCGACAAATTCAAGACGACCATTAGCACAGGTACACCGAGAGATAACGAAGTCTCGGCTGATATCAAGGAAGATACGGACAGATTATCCGAGCTAAAACGTCGCTACGACCTCTTGCAGGATACCTTTCCGCTTTGGCCCACACAACATTTTGTGCGGCATATTGCCACATTGGGTATTCCTGCCATTATCACCTTTATCGGTGGTCTTCCCACTATCTACAAAAGCGTGGCACCCTTCGTGATCCAGTTTTTTGTTCATAAGTAGGGGTCTAATTCATTACACACTGTTGGCAATCTACAATCTTAGAGGCTGTTGAAATGCCTCTCATCCTCCACGCACATGGTCAATTATCAACAGGGTGTAGTGAATTAGACTCCTACAATTGATCTCGTGTTATTGT
>CAXUIS010000477.1:0-2963 GCA_964250915.1 uncultured Ktedonobacteraceae bacterium
AAACGTGCCGAGCGTACACGGCAGAGTATTCTACAAAAGGCGTTTTCGGGTCAGCTTGTGCCACAGGACCCCGATGACGAGCCAGCTAGTGTGTTGCTGGAACGCATACGCGTAGAACGTGAGAAACGCGAACAGGGGCGAGTCAATAAGAAACAGAAAGTGCGTACTGCAAACTCTCTCACTATACCAGAACCTGGAGAAATAGATGTAAAAGAGACGCAACAGGAAGAGTTGTGGGAACATACACAGAGATAGGAGAACACTAGAGCTAACCATAGATGAATGGTTAGCTCTAGTGTTCTCTACAGAAGGAGACCTCGGCATACTATACGTCACGTCGTTGGACTGCGAGTCGTGGCTAACTCCCTTGGCATCCTCACAGCTATTTCCTGCACAACGCTTTGAGTTCTAGTGCTATTATGATTGACTCTCCTCGCTGCCTGGATGCAGTGTGAGGCTGGCGCCGTTGATTTGGGCCAAGTGATTGACGTCAACCTTGCGGTAGCTTATTCGCCACACATTGTTCCGCTTCTCATACTTGTCGTGGAAGATGGCTGCGCCGGTCACATACGACCCGTCCACCATAACAAACATTACTGCCCCCTTGCCAATACCTGTAGCCGTCGTTGGACTCTCGAAGTCGATGATATGGTTCGTCGTAAAATGATTAGTAATTTCAAACTGTGCCCATACTTGCTGGACCCAATCCTGTAAGTCGGCGTGACCACGACATATCCGACGTGGATGATCCACGTCATAGATTGCATCCTCATGCCAAGTGCTCAGCCAGCGTTCCATGTCGTGCATGTCCAGACCGAAGCCATAGTTGTCGAGTGCACGCTGTATACCAAGACGTGCCTGCATCTCCTCGATTTCGGTTTGGTTAGCCGTTGTAGCCATTGTCATCTTCTTTCTTCTCGTCGTCGAGCCATCAGCATTCGTTCTGTGACCGACTGCCAACATCATGTTGTGCTATCTCTAGCTTAGGAATCAGCGTACCTGAAAGTAAAAGAGCAGTCAATGAAGATGTCCGACATTCCCGAACAGATATACTTTTAGCCTTCCCGTTGAGTACAATCTCTGGATATGTTATAGTTGTCCCACATCGAATATCTTTTCAATTCAACTCTTGTATTAGTCTGTCAATCATCATTTGGCAGGGACCAGGGCACCCGCAAGGGGAACGCCCCTCCCATACACGAACCTGTTGACCATGCGCTCTCGTCGTATGGGAGGGGCGTTCCCCTTGCGGGCGCCCTGGTTTTGGTGACACGTGTGCTTTGACGGTTTAATATAGCGTAGAAGTAGGTTTACGTATGAGCACCCACACGCAGCACATCGTCCAGAAGCTCTGGAATTATTGCAATATTCTTCGTGACGACGGCATGTCCTATGGCGACTATGTGGAGCAGTTGACGTACTTGCTCTTCCTCAAGATGGCTCATGAACGCACACAGCCACCCTATAACCATAAACCGCGCATTCCGCTTCACCTCGATTGGAGTAGTCTGCTAGAGCTAGAGGGCGAGGCCCTTGAGATACACTATCGTCTTATCCTCACGGAACTGAGCAAAGAACATGGTATGCTGGGCATTATTTTTCGCAAGGCCCTCAACAAAATTCAGAGTCCTGCCCACCTGCGTCGTCTTATCGTTGACTTGATTGATCGTGAAACATGGACGACGCTTGATGCCGACGTAAAAGGCGATGCCTACGAAGGACTGCTACAAAAGAACGCCGAAGACACGAAAAGCGGTGCTGGTCAATATTTCACGCCACGTCCTCTTATCCAAGCCATCGTCGAGGTCATGCAACCCGAGCCGGGGCAACGCATCGCTGATCCGGCCTGTGGAACTGGCGGTTTTCTGCTCTCTGCTCACGACTACATTATTCACCACAATCCATATATGCCACAGGTGCAGCGCAAGTTCTTACAATTCGATGCTCTACGGGGTTGGGAGATTGTGGATAACACGGCGCGCTTGTGCCTGATGAACCTTTTTTTGCATGGCATCGGTAGCGATGAGGGCGACAAGACGCCTATTCGTGTTAACGATAGCCTGCTCAGTCCGCCCAGCGACTATTTCGATATGGTCCTTACCAATCCACCCTTTGGGCGCAAAAGCAGTACAAGTGTTGTGAATGCGGCGGGACGTGAAGAACGTTCCTCTAATGTCGCCCTACGACAAGATTTTTGGGCCAGCACGAGCAACAAGCAACTCAACTTTGTACAGCATATCGTCTCACTCCTCGCCCAGGATGGACGTGCAGCCGTTGTCGTGCCCGATAACGTCCTGTTCGAGGGTGGTGCAGGTGAGACTATCCGTCGTAAACTGCTGGAAACGTGCGATGTTCACACACTGCTACGCTTGCCAACGGGCATCTTCTATGCCAATGGTGTCAAAGCAAACGTGCTTTTCTTCGACAAAAAGCCAGCCGAAGACCGCCATTGGACCGAGCAACTATGGGTCTACGATCTACGCACCAATCAGAACTTTACCCTTCGTACGAACCCTTTGACCGCCAAACACCTTGAGGACTTTGTGGCGTGTTACAATCCCGATAATCGTCACGAGCGACAAGAAAACGAGCGTTTCCACTGCTTCGACTATACTGATCTGCTGAAACGTGACAAACTCAGCCTCGACCTCTTCTGGTTACGTGATAAAAGCCTTGAGGATGCCGACCACCTACCCCCGCCAGATGTGCTTATTATGAGTATTATCGAAGACCTGCAAGCCACCATCGAACAACTCACCTCCATCGTCGATGATCTCAACGGCGTTGGTGGCGGGAAGTAAGGCTACCAACCGACGCCTACCAGAGGCAGTATTGTTTAAATAAAATAAACGACGGACGCCCACAAAGGGCATTCCCATAAGCGTTAACGTAAGGATATGAGAGGGAACCAGGGCACCCGCAAGGGGATGCCCCTCCCATACGACAGTGGCACGTGGGAAGCG
>CAXUIS010000478.1:0-2961 GCA_964250915.1 uncultured Ktedonobacteraceae bacterium
TTCTTCTGCTATCATACCATGCCAAGAGGCTCTGCAAAAAAATCAATCACACCCCGCGTTTCCTATAGTGTTGACAGCAGGCAAGAAATGTAGTAGAATACAACCAATGACGCGGGATAGAGCAGTGGTTAGCTCGTCGGGCTCATAACCCGGAGGTCGCAGGTTCGAATCCTGTTCCCGCTATTAGAAACGATGGAGTGTACACACTCCATCGTTTCTTTATTTCAAAAAAGCTTTTCTTGTGAAAGTGGGAGATATTGCCTTACCAGTGATAAAAGGCCGTCTGCCGAAACGTTTCCTAATTCTTTAGGTTCCATCTTATGAAGCCCTCCCCCGTATACTCTTCCCTCATCTGTAAGCCTTTCTTGAGTTATAGCATTGAGACCCATCCATAAAGAACGAGCTAGTTGAGGATCATCTTGTAAAGCCTGCCGTATGTGAGCTTTAGGATACAGGATATGATAAGCATTAGTTGCCAGTGCTTTAGAATGATTTAAAATAAAGCGAAATGGTTTTTCTCTTTTATGACTCTTACGTCCCATATATGAACATAAAAATAGTGAGGCTGGACGATTTTCCTGAGAATACCACGGTTTTCGATGACTACATAAATAATTATGGTTGACGCCTATCTCTACCCCTGTTTGTAAATATTCCCAAAGAGATGGATGATTGGCACTTACTTCTTCCTCCGACATGTTACACGTCAGTAAAAATAGTAGTGACTCTAGCAGAGGGTTTCCGTGCTCATCTGCTTTTATCTCACTAGATGTTAGATAGCGTGGACTTGGTAGTATAGGCGTGAGATGCTCATTAGAAATTTGATATTTTCTTATCTGCTCTTGAGTAAGCAAGAAGAAATCGTTCGACCCTGTTGCAAGACCTCGCTTAACCTCAAATAAGTCTGATAACAGAAAAGTATTTCGACGTTCAGCACTATGTACTTTGTCTTGTTTCAAAATCTCTTTTGGTAAAGCGGAAGACGGCGATGCATCTTTATATGTTGGCGATGGAAATTTTGTCCATTTTATTGCATCTTGTAGTGTGTCGGTAGAAATAAAGGTCGATACTTCGGGTTTAGCCAATGTTCCTCCATACGTAAATTCAACATCATGACTAGTATCAGAAGTTTTATTGATAAACCAAACTACTGCTGATGATACCAAGGCATCGACAAACTGTACATCCTCCGACTTAAAACGGTGAATGCGGAGTAGCGTGACATTATGTAGTAGATATTTTTTAATCTTTTGACCGTAGTTCACATCCATAAATTCGCTTGGTATGAGCCAACCAGCTACGCCATTTTTTGCCATCCAACTATGTGAGAGAGAAAGAAAGTGGCAGTAAAGTCCAGCTTGTTGACCAAACTTTATACCTGTTGCTTGCTCTCCCAAAATTTGTAATCGTTGTTTCTCGTCTTTAGATACATGATGATGTCTCACATATGGAGGATTGCAAATTAATAAGTTATATTTAGTGTTATCTTTATCTGGTGGTAGGGCACGCGTAAAATCAGTATTATGTAGTTCAAGAGGTGTATCATGCCATATCTTCCTCGCCGCATTCCCATATAAGGGATCAATTTCATATCCTATCGCACTATCAATACGTGTAAAGGGAAATGTATGAAGTAAAGCAGAGAAGAAGGAACCAGTACCAATTGCTGGGTCAAGAAATCGAATCTTCGTTTTTGAAGGAAATAATGATTGAGCATATTCTAACATTTGTGTTGCTAAAACTGTAGGTGTTGCAAATTGCCCTAGTTTGTTACGCGCAAGTTGCGTTTTTGTGGCGTCGAGTTGCGCTTGTATTCTCAAGCGTTCTGCTTCTATAATGTTGCTTGTTGTTATCATTAAACTCCAAACTCCGCAAGATCATCGATGCGATGTTCCCAAACCCAGTCAATGCCTTCTGCGGCCTCATAGCCTAAATAGCCAGTATCAAAGTACCCACAGAGGAATAGGACAAAGCGAACATCATTGCCATAATTTCTTTTTAGCTGGAAGAATTTTGTTGCCTCTTCTTTTCTTCGCTTATTAGTATTCGTAAAATCTCCTGCTGATTTTGCTTCAATAAGCAGTGGGAAATCACCAATGCTAGAACTCTTAGGCTTGATAACGGTGTCAACAGGAATGTTAATTTTTCTCTCATCCTCTAACGTAATAGGGACGTTGAGCCGAAAAGAAAATGTTCCTGGTTGCATATCAGTATATTTTAGTCCAGTTCCAGCAACGATTTGGGTATATCCTCTTTGTTGTAACCACTGACCGAGTATTTGAAGTTGTCGTTGCTCTTGTGCGTTACGAACAATAGGGTCTGTCTCTGCTCCACACAAACGGTCCGCTACAATTGTTGCAGCACGGTAAATATCACGTTCATTCGGCGTACTTTTATTTTCTAACCAATTAAATATATCTTTATCAGCTAATCGCTCTATCATTTGACCAATGCTACGCAACTGATCTTCAAGCGTTCCATCGCTCATCCTCGGTGGAAGTCGTTTATACACTTCCATATTCTCTATAAGGTTTGTCGAAACACCAGCTAGCCCTATAAGACGGTCACGAGCTATTGGAGGTGCTGTTGTCATTCTAAGCATCGGTAATATCTGTGGATACTGTCGTAACACACTAGTTTTGACGTTGGTAAGATAGTCCGTCCACTTTAGGGCATTTTCAACAGCCTCTGTTGTTTTGCTACGTGTGTCACGATACGTTTTGGGAGCAAATTCTATAAACCACTCGTTGTACATATCAACTGATGCAGCAACGTCCAGCTTCCACCTGGTTATCTTATCAGCGTTTACTGCCACAAAGAGCCTCCAACAATGCTTATCTTTGATGATTTGTGTGCCTATGATAACACAAAAAAGCATTAGTAGCCATAATACGACATGCTTGATCTTCTCCATTAGAAATTTTCCTCTCCACCAAAAAGTCCTAACATTCATGCTAAATA
>CAXUIS010000479.1:0-2952 GCA_964250915.1 uncultured Ktedonobacteraceae bacterium
TACTACAATAGTAACGTATTATTTTTTTAAGTGAAACCTCCACCTAAAATAGAAACCATCACTAGATTTTAACCGCATCACAACCACGTTGCACTTCCGACTATATTCTATTTCATCTATACTTTGTATGGGAGCAAACGGTTATATATTATCTTTCTCGATTGAGAAGATAGCACACAATCGTGCGCTTTATTATTCCCTGATGGGAACGGTATCCATATAGTCTCTATGAGAGAGTATTTCCGTAAAGGAAAGGAACAAACAATGGCAAAAATGACACGACGCGCAATGTTGTGGGCAACATCTGCTAGCGTTGCCGCCGCCGCTGGTGTAACAGCCTTAGTAGCTGGCGAAAAAGTTCGGAGTGTTGATGCAGCACCTGCACATTCTGAAATTGCAGCAGGTACCTCTGTCACAGCTTACATAGCAAACGTAAGCAGTGGCAAAATCAGTATCATCTCCGGCGATAACGAATTTGTTATCACTAATCCTGCTTTGGTACAAGAAATCGTGAATGCTGCCCGATAGTCCATCTTTGTAATTTATATCTGAGATATTCTCAATTATGTTGTGAGGAAAACTAATGTCATCACACCGCGAAGCGCCCGAAATTTCCAAAGACCCAGTTGCTGATAATACCGATACATACGCGTTTGTCAGTCCTGACAAACCAGATACCGTTACTATTATCACGAACTACATTCCATTCGAGGCACCTGATGGTGGCCCGAATTTCTTCGAGTTCGGCGATGATGTCCTCTACGAGATCCACATCGATAACGATCACGACGCGGGTTCGGACATCACTTTTCAGTTTCGTTTTTACACGAAGACACGTAATCCTAACTCTTTCCTCTATAACACGGGTCAAATTACTTCAATCGATAGCCCAAATTGGAATCGTCCACAGTTCTATAGCGTGACTAGAGTTGATAAAAACGGTAATAAGACTTTGCTTGGACAAGACTTATCATGCCCACCATGCAATATTGGTCCTCGCTCCACACCAAATTACGCTGAACTGGCTGAGCAGGCTGTTCATCATATTGGGAATGGCATAACAGTTTTCGCGGGTCAACGTGCCGACGGTTTCTATGCAGACCTTGGCTCTATCTTTGATCTACTCGACCTGCGCCCCTTCCAAAATCTACACCTCATTCCCAGCCCAGCCGCTAATGGCGTCAATGGACTTAAAAATATCAATGTTCACACCATTGCAATCCAGCTTCCAAAGACAACCGTGACGAAGGATGGATACAATCCAACCGATCCAGCTTCCCCTAAGTCAGTTATTGGTGTCTATGGCTCAGCAAGCCGCCAGAAGGTTCGTGTGCTGGATTCATATGATAAAGATGAGTCTGGTCCATACGTCCAAGTCTCACGCCTCGGTAATCCACTATTCAACGAGGTTATTGTTCCACTGGGCAAGAAGGATTACTGGAATAGACAGTCTCCCTATAATGATGCTCAGTTTGCGCAATATGTGGCAAATCCAGAATTGGCAAATCTGATTCCTGTACTCTACCCAAACGTGTTTCCACATCTAGCAGCACTAGACGCAAGCAAAGCGAAGCGTGCCGATCTGCTTGCAATTCTGCTGACAGGCTTGCCATCTGGCATCATCAAAGGCTTCCAGAACTACACAGGCTCAACACAGGCCGACCTGTTGCGTCTGAACCTAGCTATTCCGCCAACAACGAACAATCCAAACATTTTTGGTATCATCGGTGGAGACCTCGCTGGCTTCCCCAATGGTCGTCGTGTCTTCGATGATACAGTAACTATCGAGTTGCGAGCGGTTGCAGGCGTCACCTATCCTTTGGTCGCACCTTCATATGTGCCAGACGGTGCAGCAGCACTTGTAACGGATGGGGTAACACCGGACAGCGCAGGCTTAACCTATCTATCGCACTTCCCATACCTCAATACACCGTATGATGGCTACGATCATCCATCCAACTAGTGTATAACTTTTAGGTTTCGGTTTCAGGGAGACCGCAAGGGTCTCCCCTACATGTAGATTAACGGAAAGATGTAGGGGAGACCCTTGCGATCTCCCTGAAATCACATTTCCACTAGAGGAACAAAACGTACATGGTCGAAAAGTATGTTGAGCGAGTCCACAACGATATTATACTTGATATTGGTAACGGCATCGGCGCACTCATTATTTATACACAAGAGAAGTTGCGGGGCTATCAAATTGATGTAAGCCTGAAAGGGATTGAGAACGCCAAGAGAGTGCATACCGATGTGCTAGAACGAAGAAGCATCGGACGCGCTGTGTTTGCGGCTGTTTTTGCTGAACTACCCGAAGGTGAGTATGTGACGTGGAGCGATCCCGTAGAGACGTTTACAATCGTGAGTGGTAGTATTGCCGAATTAAATTGGTGCGATACTGATGTTTATGTTCCTCCTGTAAGCTATGCCAATGTTCAGGACCGCAACACTTCGCAACGTGTGTCCAGTATTTTGCCTCCACGCTATCAAGGCAGTCAAACAGTGAGTTCTGCTCCTATGGGTAGTGGGCCTATGCAATATACAGAAGATGGGCAAGTGGCCTGGGATGAGATGTGGACAAGCTTTTGTGACCTTGCGCTCGCTGGTGGGCCTCCACACCGCGATACACTGTTGGAACCAGTACCACCAGATGAAGTACGCTCTAACTTGGATGGTTACGAACGCGTGCTTGCAGAGATCGAGCGCGGCTTACGCCTCGTGACGCGGCTACCTGTTATACATAGTGAGCGGCTAGGATGGATCGGCTTGCGGTGTGATAACGAAGAGATGGCCCTGTGGCTATTACGCGCCATCATCGTAGAAAACGTCTGTGTGAGACGCGAAGGGGCAACGCTCTTTCTACCTGCTGGCCCAAACTTCGAGACCGAGAAAGAGATTAAAAACGTGATTACGGTTGTGGCGAAGACGCATCACTATTGGATGGAGCATATG
>CAXUIS010000480.1:0-2952 GCA_964250915.1 uncultured Ktedonobacteraceae bacterium
GGGGGAGGGACTGACCCATTCTTGTTGACATAACCCTTAACTTGATGCGTATGGGACGTTTGCCCCACCACCCCCATCATTGGGCGCAATGAATTGCTGCCCCTACCGCCTACCATTATTGTATTCCTATGCGTGTTTGCGCGTCTCTTTCCAGAGGAATGAGCGCGCTAGCATCTCTTCTGCGCTTTTCATCGAAAATTCGGTGACGTTGCCACCCATAATATGAGCAACCTCGCGCACACGCTGTTCTGGTCGCAGTTCGTTGACAATCGTCATTGTGCGATTATCGAGAATCTGCTTGTTTACATTGTAGTGCGTATCGGCAAACGCCGCTATTTGTGGGAGGTGGGTAACGCATATAATCTGGTGGTTGCGTGTGAGTTGCCAGAGCTTTTCACCGACGACCTGCCCACTGCGACCACTAATACCAGAGTCGATTTCGTCAAAGATGAGCGTTGGAGTGGCGTCGGCGTCGGCAAGGATGGTTTTGAGTGCGAGCATGAGACGCGAAGTTTCGCCACCGGAAGCAATCTTGGTGAGTGGTTTAAACGGCTCGCCTGGGTTAGGCGCAATCAGGAATTGTACATGATCAATACCTGTGGTGTCACAGGCGTAGAGCGTCTCTTGTTCGTCGTCAAGCGTCACAGGCACACCGTTTTCGTCGGGAACTTGCATCATCTCGACCTGGAAACGTGCGCGGCGCATGTTAAGGTCGTTCAGTTGCTCTTCCATCGCTGACGCCAACAGTGTTGCAGCCTTCTTACGCCGTTCGGAGAGTCCCTGCGCAATTTCGCCTATCTCCCGGCGGAATTGTCCGTCCTGCTGTTGCAAACGAGCGATAATTTCGTCACGGTTGGTGATGGTCTCAAGTTCGGCTTGATCTTCGGTGGCGCGTTGTAAAATCTCTTCAATGGTGAAGCCATATTTGCGTCTAAGTTTGGCAATGAGATCAAGGCGTTCCTCGATCTCGGCGAGGCGACGTGGATTATCCTCGATATCGGATTCATAACTGCTGATGCTTGCCGCTACGTCTTCGAGATGATAGATGGCTTCCGCGAGGTTATCGGCCTGTTCTTCCATGCTATCATCGAGGCGAACAAGGTCTGTGATGCTGCGTTGTGCAACGCGGAGTTGATCGAGTGCTGGTTTGAAGTCGTCGCTACCAATGTCGGAACCTTTAATTGAGCCATAAATGAGTGTACAGAGTTCGCGCAATCGCTCGGCATTGTTCAGCACCTTGCGTTCGGCCTCCAACTCTTCGATCTCGCCTTCGTGGAGATCAGCTTTCTCGATCTCATCAATCTCGAAGCGTAGAAATTCGGCCCTACGAATCTGGTCGCGCTCGTTTTGCTGTAGTGATTGTAGTGTTTTACGTGCGTTGCGCCATTCAGCAACTTTCGTCCCAAGTTGTTCGCGTAACGAAAGTGTTTCAGCATAACGATCAAGGAAGTTGACGTGCTGCTCTGGACGTAGCAGGCTCATATGCTCGCTTTGCCCGTGAATATCAACGAGCCAGCTTGCGACCTGTTGTAGTACTTGTTGTGAGAGGGCACGCCCATTGATGCGTGCGACTGTACGGCCTGAACGATGAATGTCGCGTGAAAGAATCAGATGTCCATCTTCTGGTGTGATACCGTATTCATCGAGTAGAGCGGCAAGGGCAACGTGAGCATCGGCACTATTCGCGTCGCCTTGAGCATTATTTTCTGCGTCGTCGAGTACCTCAAACAGTGTTGTCGCGCCGTTTGAAGAGGTCACGGCTGAGGTGTCCAGGTGTTGCCAATCCATATTTGGAGCCGGAAGTTCTTCGATAGAGAAGACACCTTCGACGGTGGCGCGTTCACAGCCAGCGCGCACAAACTCGGCACCGATTTTTCCACCGAGGAGTGCATTCACGGCGTCAATAATGATTGATTTACCTGCACCTGTCTCACCTGTAAACACATTGAAAAGGCGATTCAGGTGGAGGTGGAGTGTGTCGATGATGGCAAAGTCTTTAATATGTAGTTCAAGTAGCATGTTCGTCTTTGGTTGCCTGTGTACTATCGTTAATTAACTTTTGTGTAATAACTTGATAAAAATAGGTCGCGGGTCGGCGTCTTAGAAATTGAGCTTCGTATCCGCTCCTTTGTACAGTGATGATTGCACCGTCCTGAATTTCGCGGTTCATCTGTCCATCGGCTGAAAAGACGCCTGCCTGTGCATTTGTGAATATCTGTATTTTTACTTTGGCTTCAGGTTGTAGAACGAGTGCGCGATCAAAGGCCAGATGTGGTGCGATAGGTGCAAGTACAATACTCTTCACCTGTGGATGTAACAATGGACCACCCACAGCCATATTATAAGCGGTAGAACCTGTTGCCGTCGAGAGTATCATGCCATCGGCATAAGTATTGCTGTAGTGATGGTCGTCTATCCATACGTGCATGTTAACCACACGAGGCCATGTACCGCGTGCGATCACGATATCATTGAGCGCGAGAAATTCTTCTTTCTTCCCATCTTGCTCAAGGACCGCGTGCAGGAGTGCTCGCTTGTCTGTCCACACCGAATGATCGCGTTCGAGGTAGTGATTGAGTTGTGATGCAAGTTCGTGCGGCTCAAGTTCAGTGAGAAAACCCACGCGTCCAAAGTTCACCCCTACGATAGGTACATCGACAACCGCGCAAAGACGAGCCGCGTTTAGAATGGTGCCATCACCACCTAAGACTATGACCACATCGCAGCCATGCAGCGAGGGATCATCGCCCTCTTCCATTTCTTTACTAATGTCGATGATGCGTACCTCATGGCCTTGCTGCTGAAGTACAGGGGCAAGTTGGGCAGCAACATTTGCCGTTTCCTGTTTACGTCCCTGGTAAAATATGGCAATCGTATTCACAACACACTCCCAATAGACTACTGTCTGAAGCCACTGTCATGGTACGTCATAGGTCAACGCTTGTCAACTAT
>CAXUIS010000481.1:0-2909 GCA_964250915.1 uncultured Ktedonobacteraceae bacterium
ACCCCTCCCGACCCATCTTTGGGCGCAATGAATTGCTGCCCCTACCGAAAAGAATTACTATTTTTGGTTGTCAATATTCATCAGATGCCGCGCATTCCAAAACAAAAGAGCATGATATACTTTTTACAACACCCTTTATTTAAAGGAGCACTCCATGCTTGTTGCCTATGGTCCCGATGGACGACCAATAGTAGCGGAAGAGACGCGATTAGCACAATTGCAGCAATGGTCGCATGAGCATGTGCTGCATTGTCCTAATTGTCGTGGCATTGTGCACGTGCGGGGTGGACCGGACAAACACATGCAGTTACACTTTGCGCACCAACGTGGCGAGTGTGCATGGAGTACTGAGTCAGAGTCGGTGCGCCACGCACAAGGCAAAGTTTTCTTGTCACAATGGTTACAAGAGCAGTTTCCACAAGCAAACGTGCGATTGGAAGAGCGACTTCCCGAACCTAACCGCATTGCGGACATCTTTGTTGAACATCCCGATGGCAGACGTTGGGCCATTGAGTTTCAATGTGCTCCGCTTGATGTCAACGAGTGGACACACCGCCATTCCGCGTATCGTAAAGCGGGTATTCTTGACATATGGATTATCGGAGTCAATCGGCGGGAGAAACAAGAGGCATTTATCGAAGCGGTTATTGCCTCAGCACATGAAGTCCTTTTTCTTGACCCACAAAGCACACCTCCTCGCACATGGTTGCGCTGGCCCATTACACGCACACTAGCACAAGAGTGGGAACATGATACGGTACAACATCCCGCGCTTGAAGGTTGGGTTGGCAGACATGGCTATGGCGCAACCCTTTCTGGCTCTCTACAAGATATTCATTTAGATGCTCAAGGCTATTTTGTCCATTCCCTACGTACCTCGTTAGAGCAACAAGCGCAACTACGACGTGCACTACATGCATCCTCAACGCTCGATGAAGCTCTGCTTGTCGCATACTTACGTCAGCGAATTGAGGTAGACACGGTACAGCGCATTATAGTACCACTGTTACGAGCCTATATGCGTGATCCTGATTTACTACGACGTTATAACTATGGGCGTGGCTTGCTTCATCAACCCCTCAGCGATGATGATAGGCGTCGTGTGCAAAAAGCGAAAGCATGGCTGCAAACACTCTCAAAACAAGGCTTTTCGTCAGCAGACCTTCAGACACTGAGCAAAAAGATTCCTTTCATCGGTCCTTACGCACCATTCGCAAAATATATGGATATGCTTGGGAATATACAAGTAGTAGACTTTAACAAAGAATAGGTAAGAAATACACGATGGCTGAAATAGGACAAACAAGAACAAGCCTCTGGCATCACCGTGGCTTCTTACTGTTATGGAGTGGTCAAACAATTTCTGAGCTTGGGTCGCAAGTGACAACATGGGCATTACCACTCACAGCAGTCATTCTACTCAAGGCAACTGCTGGTCAGATGGGACTCCTCGTTGCAGTAAGATATATGTCTTATGTGCTGATAGGATTGTTTGCCGGTGTATGGGTAGATCGTATAAAGCGGCGTCCACTACTGATCGCTACTGATATAGGACGTGCCTTGTTGCTTGGCTCCATCCCTCTCGCAGCATTGCATGGCTATCTCTCAATGATACAACTGTATATCATTACATTTTTAACTGGGCTGCTTGCCATTTTGTTCGACGTGGGCTACCAGTCCTTCTTGCCCTCGCTTGTTGCACGTGACCAACTTGTCGAAGGCAACAGCAAGCTAGAAACAAGTGTGGCAATAGCAGGTATTGCAGGTCCTGGCTTAGCTGGTGTGCTTGTGCAATTGTTCACAGGCCCAATTGCTATTATTACCGACGCGCTCTCTTTTGTTATTTCTGCCCTTTCACTAGCTTTCATTCGTGTGAAAGAGTCGCCACCTCTTCTCGAAGAGAGACGACATATCTGGCTTGAAATAAGAGAAGGACTACGAACCGTATGGCATAATCCCATAGTACGTACACTTGCTATTAGCTCTAGCCTCTTCAACCTCTTTGATAGCATCCTACTCACCATTTATGTACTTTACCTGACGAAGACCATAGGCGTCATGCCACTACTCGTGGGTATTATCATTGCTATCAGTAGCATTGGCAGTTTGTTAGGGGCACTCTTTGCAGAGAGAATTACACATGTTCTTGGTTTAGGACCTACTCTCCTGTACAGTGTATTACTTGCTAGTGTTGCGGAATGGATTATTGCCAGTGCGAACGGTCCTCATTTAGTTGCCATACTTCTTGTTATCATTGGTGAGGCATCTGTGCAAGCGGGAGCGGTAGTCTATGGAATCAACAACGTAAGCATGCGGCAAGCGGTTGTGCCAAGCCTCTTAAGAGGTCGTGTCAATGCTACAGTACGCATTCTCTCTATAGGTGTTGTACCGATTGGTGCGCTTCTCGCTGGCTTCATTGGCGATAGGTATGGCCTTCGTATCGCTGTTTATATTGCAGGGGCTGGCACATTCCTGGCGTTTCTATGGATTTTTTTCTCGCCAGTACGGATGTTACGAGAGCAACTAAGCGGCGGCGATTAGCAGCGTTTTACTTGGCTCATCTGTTTTGTGCAGAATTGGTAGTTGTGTTTGCCACCTGACTTCTATAAAGTTTATTTAGAACTATTTTTAGGGAGGCGTGTATATGAACGCGTTTACAGTTTCAGACCTGATAGCAACAAGAGAACAGAAAGGGGAACTCTATTCCGAATTTTTACGTGTGCCAACAATTAGTGCTGGCATCTATCAGCTATCCGCAGGAGCAACTGATCCACAGGAGCCACATACAGAGGATGAAATCTATTACGTTGTGCAAGGACAAGCACAAATACAGGTAGCTACAGAGCATACACCCGTAAAGGCAGGCTCAATTGTTTTCGTCGCGGCAAACGTTGACCATCGCTTTCATA
>CAXUIS010000482.1:0-2899 GCA_964250915.1 uncultured Ktedonobacteraceae bacterium
GCAAAGTCTGTGATAGTGTGACACTCAGGACCTGTGGCATCGAGATAGCCAATGCGATAGTTTGCGCCTAGCATCGCGTCGTGAGGAGCCGTGAGCTTTAAATAGTTTAACAGCCACGTCTTGCCAATGCGACGTTCGCCCACAATCGCTGTCGAACTACCATTATGGGTGCGATTAATCAATGTAGTGCGTACAAAGTTGCGTCCATAAAACTCGTTTGGGTCAATAAGAGGCGCATTGAAGGGAAAAACGAGGTCCGGTGATACTGGAGATTGTGCTACAGGAATGTTGCCCGTCGTCGAGATGGGATTTACTGGTGAATTATTCGGGGCAGCTATAGGTTGAGGAGACGTTGATACTTGTTGTGATGGAAGCGCATTCGGACCAGGATTCATTGCAATATTTGGCGGGTTTGTTGAAGAGATCGTTATAGTTGGAGAAAACGTGAAACTCGGTGGTAATGGTGTTGGATTTGTTGCAGGTGTGTCAAGGAATTCCGGCTCATTCATGGGTGGAAGTGGAACGAGCCATGCAATGAGTCCAAGCATAACACCGATTGGACCAATGCCGAATGAGACAATAGCGAGCAAATGTTCGTCGGTGGTGATAATTCCAAATACGAGGGCAACCACACAAAGGGCAATGCCAATAAGTAAGAAAGCAAGTCGCCACCCTTTAAACCGCTTCCGTTGTTCGTGGGCTGGTGTCGTCATATACTATCCATTCTCGTCTCTCTTGGAATATAACGTTATAGATATGCCTATATTACCACTACTACCTGTTCTCGACAAGTGCTTAATTGTTGTGCTATACTGCTGATAGAAGAACGGCTATGTAGGAGGGTAACTGGATATGTCCAAACTCTGGGATGACAAGATGAAGCGAATTTTTGCCGCCGCTCCACAGGATTATGTAAGTTGGCTTTTGCCGGGAGCACGTTTTATTGGTAAAGCATCGCTCGAACTAAAAACTCTAACACGTACAGTTAGCACAGATGCGCTATACAAAGCCGTTTTAGACGACGAACTAGTTATTTTGCATGTCGAATTTCAGAAGCGGACCGATCCAGATATGGAAAAACGTATATGGGAATATAACGTTTTAGCTACACTAGAACATAATTGTCCGGTCTATTCATTTGTCATTTACTTGATGAGAGATGGTAAAATAGAAGAGCCTCCTCTCGAATGGGGACTAGCAAAATTTAAAAAAGTACACGTCTTCCAATACACGAATATCAAATTATGGGAATTGACAGTAGAAACGCTGCTAGAGGAACATTTAACTGGCCTACTTCCTCTATGCTTACTTACACAGAATGGAATGAGGCACGAGGTTGCCGAGGATATTTTTGAGAGTCTTGTCGATAAGAAAGAGTTGCTTACACTAGCCCTGACATTTGCATCAATGATTTTTGAAGGTGAGACTGATCAGCAATGGCTCAAAAGGAGAATTGGTATGTTAGACGATATTATCCGTGAAACATGGTTCTACAAGGACCTTTTTAAAGAAGCCAAAGAACTGGCTAAAGAAGAGATTTACAAAGAGGCTAAAGAAGAGGGTAAAGAAGAGGGTAAAGAAGAGAGCCTACAAGAATTTCGTTTAGCGGTTTTGGATGTGATACAGGAGCGTTTTCCTGAAATTGTAGAATTTGCAAAAAAGCAAATCGAACCTATCAAAGAGTCTGTAGTGTTACGACAGCTAATTGTTCAAATGAGTGCCGCTCCGACTATAGAGAGGGCACGTCAATATATAGAAGAGTTAGGTAAAGAGAAAGCCTAAGGCTACCCTTAGACTTTCTCTTCGGACATAAATTTACCTACCTCACGCCCCATTCCCACAAGCCGAATGACGTTTTCTTGTCTAATGGATGTCCTGATTGTGTTAAGATAATACCCGCCTCGGCCCGATGATAGGACTCGTGCGAAATCAGATAGCCTATAAACGCAACTGGATGCGGCTTGAACCCCTTAATTCTGCTCTTTGCCAATCCATCTTGTAGCAGCATCACCATCGCAGCATCTGATTTCGCTAGAGATTGCAGTAATCGTTCTTTATCGCTTGATTGCTCTTTCTCAATCTTCTCTAGGCCCTCTAACAATTCGGGTGCGGCTGCTTTAAGCCACATCAGGCGTACATTGTGGATATGTGCGAACTGTTCACCTATGCTACGACCCTTTGACGCTGAAACTCCACTTAGTGCTTCGGGTTCGATTGCATCAAGCATATAGAGATTGATACGTGCATGAATGTTCCATGTATCCAATAATTGCTTATCTAAGGATATGTTGCTCATCTTTGCTTAACCTCCATAGCGTTTTGCTTCATTGTATAACACAAAATGAAACTGTACAGTAGGTATTCTGCGTATAACAAATAAGATGCATACTCTTGGACAAAGAAGCATCGGGGCTATTCTCATGCATAGATAGAAATATGCAGAAGTAGCTTTATAAAGGAGAATAATCATGTTAGCATCATTATTGGTACTTGCTGACGGAATTACTGTGAAACTTGGTAGTAATGTTTTTTCTATTGGTCTCGATCTTATTCTCTACCTTGTCATTGCGGCTATCGTAGGTTATCTTGCGGAACGTATTGTCAGATCTACTGTGCCTTTTGGCTTTATAGGCTCAATCATTGTCGCACTCATTGGCATTTGGTTAATGACACATGTCCTCGTCATCAATGGCATTGGTGACATCTATATCTTCAAGGTTCCCTTGGTAAGAGCACTTATTGGTGCCATCTTGCTTGTACTCATCTGGCGAGCACTTACCTACAGAAGAGTCACACGACGCGCATAAACAAAGTAAAGGTGTTGTTAAAACAAGGGCACCCGCAAGGCAGGGCAATCGCATCTAAATTTTGAGGAGGTGATAGAATAAGAACCAACCCT
>CAXUIS010000483.1:0-2877 GCA_964250915.1 uncultured Ktedonobacteraceae bacterium
ACGCCGTGGCGGTGGAGCAGTTCGATGAAGCTGCCGACCGTCTTGGTCTTTCACAGGCTATGCGCGCTATTTTACGCAAGCCGAAACGCGAACTCATCGTGAATTTTCCTGTACGCATGGACAACGGCGATGTTGAGATGTTCACAGGCTACAGGGTACAGCATAATATCAATCGTGGTCCCGCTAAAGGCGGTATTCGTTTTAGTCCAGAGGTGTCGCTCGACGAGGTTCGCGCTCTGGCAATGTGGATGACGTGGAAGTGTGCAGTCGTCAATATTCCCTTCGGTGGTGCTAAGGGCGGTGTTCTTTGCGATCCCCATCTTATGTCAAGCTCCGAACTTGAGCGTTTGTCACGCCGTTATGCCACCGAGATATCTATTCTCATTGGTCCCAATAGCGATATTCCCGCACCCGATATGAACACCAATCCGCAGGTGATGGCGTGGATGATGGATACCTTCTCTATGCATATGGGCTACTCTGTTCCCGCCGTTATCACAGGCAAGCCGCTTGCAATTGGTGGGAGCGAGGGACGCCTTGAGGCAACCGCCCGTGGTGTACAGGTTGTGACACGCGAGGCACTGGCTATTCACAATATGCGCCCCGATAAGTGCGCTGTGGTCATTCAAGGCTTTGGTAATGTTGGTAGCATCTCAGCGCGTCTCTTAAGCGAGTTGGGTTGCAAGGTTGTTGCATTAAGCGATATCAAGGGCGGTGTCTATAATCCTGCTGGCATCGACGTATTGCAAGCTATGCGTTACTCGAAAGAACATGGTAATCTTGCAGGTATGCCCGGCACTGAGGCCGTGACAAACGCGGAATTGTTAGAGTTGCCTTGTGAAGTGCTTGTCCCTGCCGCGTTAGAAAACCAGTTGACGGAGCGGAATGCCTCACGCATTCAAGCACGCATGATTATCGAGGCGGCAAATGGTCCAACAACACCCGAAGCTGACCGCATTCTCAATGATCGTGGTGTAACGATTGTGCCCGATATCCTGGCGAATGCTGGTGGTGTGACTGTCAGCTACTTTGAATGGGTGCAAGACCTACAACGCTTCTTCTGGGCTGAGAATGAAATCAACAATCGACTCGAAACAATCATGATGCGTTCATTCCATGCCGTACACCAAAAAGCTCAAGAGCAACACACAAACCTGCGTATGGGTGCCTACCTGCTCGCCGTCGCACGTGTCGCCGAAGCTACTGAGATTCGCGGCGTCTACCCGTAAACATGTAGGAACTGATTATACAAATTAAAAAATTCATATTGTGGGGTGTGCTAAAGCAGACCCGTACAGGACCTCCTATCACGCTCATCCGTGACTCCTGTACGGGTCTGCTTTAGTGACTCCTGTACGGGTCTGCTTTAGCACACCCTCTTGTCGTCCCTACAGAAGAGGTTGTTGCCTGATACCTGATTCTTCTGGCTCTTGCCAATCGTTATCTTTCGAGAGTTTATCCGCCTGACGCGTTGGTTCTGGCAGACGATAGCCACGAGCGCACTTGAGCACGTATTCGATGCTGGTCTCAAGACTGATGAGGTGTCCAAGCGAGATAATCATTGGGTTGACGCGTGTGCGTGTGCGCACTGCCGCCCCGATGGTCTCACCCTTCGTAATCAAGGGTTCCCATGATCCGGCCTCTTCGCCCAATTTTGCTGTATTGTAGCTGCCGGTGAGAATAGACTTGGCACAGCCAATTGTGGGCAGGTCGAGCCAGAGGCCGAGATGTGACGCGATACCGATGCGACGTGGATGCGCGATGCCCGCACCATCAACCATGACAAGTTGTGGACGCTGACGCAATTGTTGAAATGCTCCCAGTACGCAAGGTGCCTCACGAAATGAGAGCAAGCCAGGGACGTATGGCATGCGTATTGGTTCTTCGTATATGTGTCGCTCGACCACTTCCATCTCTGGATAGCTCAAGAGCACCACCGCCGCACGCGCTTTGTTATTGTTCTCATTGATTGCCATATCGACGCCTGCCACGAACTGTACTGGCTCTTCTAGCCGATCTTCACGGATAACGCGCTTCGTCAGTTCGTTCTGTAATGCTCGTGCCTCTTCCTGGCTTAGATTCCAATCGTGTAAAGGTTGTGTCATAATCTTATCGTGCTTCCGCTACAAAAATCATACGTGGACTATCAAACTGGTAGAGTCCAAGGTCATAGTCACCATAGACATCTTTTACCGCGAAACCTGCTTGCTCTAGCAAAAGTTCCATCTCGCTACGGTCAAATAAATAGAGATGTGTTGTGACGGTGGTACGCTCTACCATGCCGCCTTGCTTATGTTGGTCATAAAAATGTGTGAGTTCCAGCAGGTGCCTTGCAGGAGATGACGCTGGACTTACAAAGTGTGTAAGTATTGTTCCATCGTCACGACTCCATGTGCCCTGATGTAACACTTGTCCGCCGAGGTCTTCCATATAGCGCGCGTCAGCGTTACTAATATCGATTAGGAAAAGACCCCCTGTACTAAGATGTGTACGAATGTTTGCAAGCGCACGCTGTTGCTCTTTACGTGAAATAATGTGCGCGAATGAGCCAAGCGCGACAAACGCCATGCGAAACTTGCGTCCCAACTGCATCGTCACCATATCTTGCTGAAGCAGTTCACAGTGCATGGGATTTTCCATCTCTTGTATGCGTTCTTGAGCAAGTGCAAGCATGAGTGCCGATGTATCGACGCCGACAACGTTGTACCCTGCCTGTGCAAGTGGGAGCAACACACGCCCACTACCACATGCTAGTTCCAGGATTGGGCCACCGCTCGACTCCGCAAAGTTCTGGTACATGTCCAGGTCCTCGCTAAAGTGCGCGTGCTCGACATCGTAAAAAGGCGCGATTGTATCATACGTATTCATGGATTCCTT
>CAXUIS010000484.1:0-2877 GCA_964250915.1 uncultured Ktedonobacteraceae bacterium
TTGTGCTTGCTGTCATGCCCTGGAACTATCCCTTCTGGCAGGTGTTTCGCTTTGCCGCACCCGCACTCATGGCTGGAAATACTGCGGTGCTGAAACATGCTTCCAACGTTTCGCGGGCTGCATTAGAAATCGAACGTGTTTTCCAGGAAGCTGGCTTGCCACAAGGCGTCTTTCGGACGGTCCTGGTGCCGGGTGCAGAGACAAAACATCTGATTGCTGATTCACGCATCGCTGCAGTAACTCTTACAGGTAGCGAGCCAGCAGGAGTCTCGGTGGCCTCAGCCAGTGGACTTGCTTTAAAGAAAAATGTTCTTGAACTTGGTGGCTCAGATGCATTTATTGTGCTGGAAGATGCCGATCTCGATGCCGCTGCACAGGTGGCGGTACGTGCTCGCTTTCAAAATACTGGTCAGAGTTGTATTGCCGCCAAGCGTTTTATTGTGGTTGAAGCAGTCGCCGATGCCTTTGAACAAAAGTTTGTGGCCGCAGCATCGAAACTTCGTGTCGGGAGTCCCCTCGACCGTGAGACGCAGGTTGGACCGATGGCACGTGGCGATCTGCGCGAGGAACTCGATCAGCAGGTACAAGCATCTATTGCGATGGGTGCAAAGGTTGCATTGGGTGGCAAACGCCTTGAAGGGAAAGGCTACTTCTATGCACCCACAATCATAACGAACGTGACGACAGAGATGCCTATCTTCAAAGAGGAAACCTTTGGGCCAGTTGCTGCTATCATTCGCGCTCATGACGCAGAGCACGCCATACAATTAGCAAATGACTCACCCTTTGGACTAAGTGGTAATCTGTGGACTGGTGATGTGGAACGTGGACGTAAGCTCGCACGTCGTATCGAGTCGGGTGGAGTTTTTATCAATGGCATGACAGCCAGCGATCCACGCCTACCGTTTGGTGGTGTGAAGCGTAGTGGCTATGGAAGAGAGCTTTCTTCATTTGGTATCCGCGAGTTTGTCAATGTTCAAACGGTCTGGATTGGTCCCGCAGTTGCTGCTCAGGTGACAAGTGAGTAGAAGTGTTTGATGTCCATCCGGCATTCTGGAATTATAATGGTACACCAACTTACGGGTGGTAGCCACAATCGACGCAGACCTGAGTGACTTTGGCATTGTCCAATGATATGTCACCACCAGGTTGAATATTGACAACGTATCCTGTTGTACCATTATTCGGATATTCCCGTACCCAGCTCTTTGCCTGTATGTAGTTGTCAACTCGATACACATGATATCTACTACCGCTACCGCCTATTGATCGCTAGCTGCTCGTGGCTTGCCTGCGAGTTGTTCTGGTGACATATAGGGAACCGTCCCAATCATTCCTTGATTGGGACCAAGCGAGGAGGTACTATGGGCAGCTATCGCAATGCCAAAGTCACTGCGCAAAACTTTCCCATCAGCACACACTAGCATATTTTCGGGCTTAACATCCCGATCCACGAGGTGGGAGTCATGGGCGTACTGCAACGCAGGAGCCACTTGAGTAACGTACTCGACCGCCTTAAGTAGGGGTAGCGAAGTTCCTCTGTCTCGTTTCAGGTCAACGTTTTTCTTTTTGTATCTGTAATGTAGAGGAACAGATAGGCAAACAGCAACGTTTCCAGTAAAATGGGCTATTGAGAAGTTATTTTCCCTCTCGACGCCTTCGCGCTTTTGTGATATATTCTTTTCATAGTACTATCCCCTCCGGTTCTTTCACCTTTCAAACCGCCTCCTGCCTCATGCTAGCACTTCTGCAAGTAGTAATAAAGAGTTTCTAACATCATTTTTGACATCTTCCGCCCTCGAAATAGCATGATTTGCTAGATATTTGTCAGGGGATGTATCTCATACACAACCACATTGAGAGTATTCAAAATCTTTGCAAGAAAGACCCCTTTTATATTCGTAAAACGAAGGTTTTGTGGCTATCTTAAAAAACGTGAAACAAGAGCACTTCTCCGCTTTTTTGAATAGACATAGGCAAGTACAAAAATCGCTACAAAGAGGTGCGTTTCTGCAGAACAATTTTCTCAATAAAAGCTCACTTGGAAACGCTGTTTTCATGAGGCTCTACTCGTACAGTGTTCAGCACCGTCACCGCGTTGACACAATTTTACTATACTCTTTCGTCGTGACGTGTGATTTCATACATGTCCAAGACTGTAGAGAAACATACCAACTGGGGTTCCAACACCGTGATCATAGACCATCGAGCCTCCCAGGTATCCAGTGATGGCAAGCAGAACAATACCTCCAACGCTGAACAGCAAGTAGAGACCCACGAGAAGACGCGAATCACTTCCAAGAAGAGGCACGTTTGTTTGGAGATATTTTCTGGCTCTCACCGCCACAGGGAGAGTCGGACTCAGGAAGGAAAGGATGGACGGAGAGAACCAGAGGACACGTAGTACAAACAGTATGCCAAATGTCATCACTGTCATGAGAGCAAACGTTTTATGCACTTCGAGGATATTGCCTGCCAACACCCTGTTCACATGATCTTCAATCAGTTGCCCAGAGAGTTCTGCCGCTAGGAGTCCCAACGAGCCAAAGCCCAAGCACCAGGAGGCTGCCGCGACCAAGTGGGCACGACGCAAGAAGAGCGCCAGAAAATCTAGCAGGACGCCGACAATGAGTAATGCGATGGGGAAATGCACAATAATGGGATGTATTTCCACAAGTCGAATGGTTGGCATGAATCACCTTTTCTCTCTACTACAAGGAATACGAGCTTCTCAGAAGGATGATGTACTCCCTTACAACGGTCTCTCGATTGCTTTTCTGTGTGAAGGAATATTCTTGGTCTCGGTGTGGAGGGCCGTCGTCTCGATATCCCTCATTTTCATGGTACTCGAAAGAGTTACCCCTAACGCACTTAGAC
>CAXUIS010000485.1:0-2875 GCA_964250915.1 uncultured Ktedonobacteraceae bacterium
CCGGAGGGCGAACGATCGCCTCTCCTCACCAAAGAAATCGTATA
This sequence comes from uncultured Ktedonobacteraceae bacterium, assembly GCA_964250915.1. Taxonomy (GTDB): domain Bacteria; phylum Chloroflexota; class Ktedonobacteria; order Ktedonobacterales; family Ktedonobacteraceae; genus JBBQVS01. Next base: position 45 of record CAXUIS010000485.1, read on the forward strand.
ATGCATGCCAACAATTTTGCGAGATTTTGTATGAGATCGTTGGTGTGATGCACAACATGTTGCCGACTAGGCAACGAGTGCAGGAGTATTCCGATGAGAGCTGATTCTAAAGCCCTTATGTCGATCTTTTCCCCCTCCATCCAAAACACCATCATCTGCCTCATGCATTCTTAGTCGAAAGGTCGATGACGGCGATCGCGTTTTTTGTCGCACGAGGATGGCCGGGTAGTTGGATGGTGATAGTGACCCGGCGGCTTTGACCAGCAATCCGACCACCTCGACCTTCGACACTGAATATCTATGCAAGTTACCTGCATGTACGCCTCAACTATCCAAAGTGCCCATGCTTCCAGCACTGATAAGAAGAACAACAACGAGCTGTGATGAGCTAGAAATACGATGGCAGAAGAGGAGAATCCTGTCCTGATTCCCCCATCTTCTCACGTACGCGTCCTGGACCACCTACCTCAGCCCGCATCACCTCCTCCTTCCCACGCATTTCTCTGGTTTGCATCATATCCGCCAGGGGATGTATTTTCCAGGGAAATCTTCAGGGTCCACCTCTTCCGGAATCGTCCTACCTCGGCTATATGTACTGATCCGCTAATGCAAACTCTCACGCGGCTTTGAGGACCTGTTTCCGAGATGCAGCCTTCAACACCCAAAACGCACGTTGATCAGATCGGCTCAACCTCGGACCACCCATGTTCAGGCTCTCTCCGATGAAACTCGACCACCACCTTTTCGAGATATGCAGCAGATGTTGCAATCCTTGCTGCTGCAGGAGAGAAGCAGGAAGGCTGCTGAGGTAAGGGAACAAGATCTGCATTTCCAAAACATTCGACGATCAGCGAGCCGTTCCAGTAGTCAAACATGGTAACTACGTGGGGGCTGCGGAGATACTGGCACTGTGCTTGAGATGGATCGGATACTTTGCAGTCGTGTTTTTGAGAGTGGGTCCTGGTTCGTGGGAATGCAAGCTCGTGCCGATTCTTTGATTTGTGATTTACTATGAGATTGATATTGCGAGTCGTGTACTGGCTATATGTACATGTCCTTGACTCGCGTGCAGTCAGTGCGTTTGCGCAGAAGGATTGGAAGGGTGCGAAGAGCTGTTTTGTATTTCGCTTACATCATATAGCGTGGGATTTGTACAGTATTTTTGAATTGAGGAATATATGGGCTCAGGGAGGATGGGGAAGGACAACGGTTTGTGATTGGTATTGGTGGGACAGGTTGAATGGTGTCCTTGGAAAGGGCTCTATGGACGACAGTCAAGCAAAAAGAGGAAGAGCGTCATTCTGAAATGATACCAATGGAGGCAATTCCTTTAGATCTGCAGTTCGAAATATTTCCTCGCACAAGCATGTTCTGTTTGCGCATGACCATTACTTCGTCCTCCCAGCTACGTTCTAGACAAGATCGGGAACACTCGAGGCTATTCAGATGATCCTATCCTTGAACTCTCTTTCTTTTGCAAGAACTATTACTGGATCGAAGAGCTCCTTTACCCGAAAATACACAGAGATTAGGCCCTGGACTAGCAATTCCAGATTCCCAAAATCACCGCAATATACCGTGTAAACTTGACAATACAAATCACACATGTAGACTTGTGCCGCTATCAAATCCTCACCCTTGATACTGCTCTACTGCGCCGAATCCATCCTCCTGCTCTAGGTCGTACAGGACTCGTTCAATGAACCGGTTCCTGTCGCAGCGGGCTGGGGAAGAAGGAACGTATGACGGAGAGGCAGGGGCAGAAAGATTGGTGGAAGGCTAGACAATGGTTCAGATCAAGCCGTTGATTCCCTCGTCTGTTGGCAAATGTTGGTCTCCAGATGGAAAGTAAAGGATAGCAAAGAGGAAGGCGCATCAAAGACCTCTACATCGGTCCTGGCGGCTCTCTTGGCGAGATGTTTCTTGACTTTGTGATTCCTTGAGCTCTAGGAAGCATTTGTCATATATGACGACCCAGGCAAGAAGAGACCACTCGTAGCATGATCTGGCTTGACTTCTGAGTGTAAACCAGCACCAGAAATTTTAAAATATCCTATTTTGGCCTAGCTTGGACGCTGACTGCCGGCTCTCCTTACATAGACACATTGCTGAGACGCGCTAACACTTATCCGGACAAGTTGTTTGTGAACATTTGTAGGTCAATGGAAGTAGTAGCTGATGATTATATTGAAGTTTCTTCATCTACAAGTTGACCAATAGTCCTCAGGTCTCTCTTGCTCAGGAATAGACTACGTGAATTGTCTGACTCTCCGCCGCTGTATACTATGTTTCAATAATCAATCGGGATCCTTTTTTCCTCCAACTCTCCAATATTCCATGATGGCCGAACAACCAAATATCTCTCAGATTCTGGCAGCGCTCGGTATGACATCTAGCTTCTTGAACGAATGAGCCTACTGTGAACTCCGACTGACACGTATGCTCAAGCTGCTCAACGACCTGGCGGCACTCCAACGCAAGGCCAGCCTGCACCTGCACCTATACCCCAACCGCTTCCTCAGGCATACCCGCAGCCATATCCAATATCTACTCCCTCCGCTGGTCCTCCAGCATATACTTTGCCTCAGCCTACGAATTCGGGAAATGTGGATTTGAGCAACATCAAACCGTCAAATTCCGGATCTGTCAGTCTAGCTGATGCAATTGCCCGGGCTCGAGGTATAGCCGCTGAAAAGGGCGTTTCCTATGATAGTACTAGAGGCGGTAAGATACATTGAGCTTTGCAAAACACGTCAGACATGGCGCTAATTTGTCATCCCTCTAGATCCGAGACGGCCGTTCCGTTCAAGATCCAGGTCCCGCTCACCGCC
>CAXUIS010000486.1:0-2864 GCA_964250915.1 uncultured Ktedonobacteraceae bacterium
AGAAACCAGCGTAAAACTCCTGTACGGGTCTGCTTCAGCACACCCTTTTCGCCACATATAAATGTTGGAAGGAATGTGCCAACGTCGTCGATTGCCTCAAACATTGTACGTGGCGAAAAGGGTGTGCTGAAGCAGACCCGTACAGGGATTCGATTTATCACAACATTCATCGCATTGACAACCCCTCCCTCACCCTGATACCCTACATGCATACAACGATGACTGTTCTACCCCCACTGAAGGAGAAATGCATATGAGCCAGCCGCTTAGTGGTATACGTATCCTCGATCTGTCGCGCCTGCTCCCCGGTGCCTACGCATCACAGATGCTAGCGGACTTCGGGGCCGATGTGATGAAGATAGAGGAGCCTGGAAGTGGTGACTATGGTCGATATATGCCCCCACATGGTCCAGGTGGGATGAGCCTCGGTTTCCTGGCAATCAATCGCAACAAACGTAGTACAACACTCAACCTTAAATCACCGCAGGGACGCGACATTCTGCTACATATGGTCAAACAGGCTGATGTGGTGCTGGAAAGCTTTCGCCCCGGCGTGCTTGAACGGCTGGGACTGGGCTATGAGCAACTCAAAGAGGCGAATCCAGGCATTATTTATTGTGCCATTAGCGGCTATGGACAGGATGGCCCCGCACGTCTGCGCGCAGGTCACGACCTGAATTATGCAGGGTACTCAGGAATGCTTGACTACAATCGTGGGCCAAACGGTGAGCCAGCGATGCCTCCAACACAACTCGGCGATCTCGCAGGTGGAAGCTACATGGCGGTGATTGGCATTCTAACCGCACTTGTGGGGCGTGCACAAACGGGTGAGGGTCGCATGATTGACGTATCTATGACCGAGGGCGTGATGTCGCTACTGCCACTTGCCACAACTGCGTATCTCAACACACATAAAGCCCCAAAACCAGGACATTCTTCGCTTGATGGCGGTCTGCCCTGCTACAATATTTATGAGACAAAGGACGGCAAACACGTCACGTTAGCAGCACTAGAACAGAAATTTTGGCATACCTTCTGTACACGTATCGGGCATCTCGAACTGTTGCCATTCCATCTTCCACACGGGCCAACAGAGCGCGAAGAGGCGATGAACATGCTCCGCGCCATCTTCAAAACGAAGACGCGTGACGAGTGGGTTGCAGAACTTGCTGACATCGACACCTGCGTTGGACCTGTCTATAGCATCGACGAGGCACTCAACGATTCCAACGCGAAGGCGCGGAGTGTCACCGTTACAGGAAGTGTTGGCAATGATACGTTCAGTACTCTATCCAGTTTTCCACGCATCTCTGGCGTTGAAGCTGAGCAACACCATGCACCCCCAACGCTGGGCGAGCATACAAACGAGATACTCCGAAGTTTTGGCTATAGCGATGCTGACATCGAACAATTCAAGGCACAGGGAGCGATTTAACTATGAAGCTATCTCGTGTACATCCCGTTGTAAAACGTGCCGATGAAATTATGAAACCCTATATGGACGATCTGAAAGCGATTGTCAATATCGACTCCGGCACCTACACAAAGGCAGGTATTGACAGCGTTGGAGCCTATCTCGCGGACCGCTTTACCGATTTTGGCTTCTCTCCCTCGTTCGACAAACAGCAAGAATATGGCAACAATCTCGTCGCCACGCACACAGGGAATGCAGTCAAGGGGCCACGTATTCTGCTGATTGGACACATCGACACCGTGTTTCCGGCGGGCGAGGTAGAGAAGCGTCCCTTTGCTCTTAGTGAGCGTAATGGTAAACATATCGCAACTGGCCCCGGCGTCCTCGATATGAAATCGGGTGTCCTCATCGGTATGTACGGCGTTCACCTGTTGATTAAGGAGAACAACGTCAATTATCAAAGTCTGACCTTTATCTGCAATAGCGATGAAGAGATTGGCTCCCCTGGTAGCAAACCCTTAATTCAGGAGTTAGCACGCCAATCCGACGCAGTGATCGTGCTGGAACCGGGGCGCGCAATCGCTAGCGTTGTGTCATCGCGCCGCAGTTCTGGTCAATATCGCGTCGAGGTACGCGGCCTCTCGGCCCATGCAGGTGTCGAACCACATAATGGACGCAACGCTATTCACGAACTTACCTATAAAGTACAGGCGATGCAAGCCTTGAACGGTACCATTCCAGGTACAACGCTGAGCGTTGGCATTATTCGTGGTGGTGAGCGTACCAACGTCGTGCCCGACTTCGCATACTGTGAAATGGACGTACGAGCAAGCGACTTGCAAGGTATTCAGGCAATCGAGGCTGCGATGCGCAGGGTTGTCGCCAAAACCATTATCGAGGGTACTACGACAACCCTTAGTGGCGATATGCGTTGTTTGCCTTTTGAGCGTTCGGAACGTAACGCGGCTTTGGTGCAAAAGGTGAAAGAGGCTGGCAAAGAGCTTGGCCTGAAAATTGAAGACCTCGGTAGTGGTGGTGCCTCGGATGCTAATACTACCTCAGGTATGGGCATTCCTACCATCGACGGTCTCGGTGCTGGTGGCGGTCTCGCGCACAACCCCGGCGAGTATATCGAGCTTGATTATCTACCAACCCGTATCGCCTTGTTAACAGGTCTTGTGCACAAGATAGGAGAAAAATAAACGGTAGGGGCAGCAATTCATTGCGCCCGAAGATGGAGGTGGCAGAGGGGCAGCGCGTCGGCAACGATTCTCTAACCCTAATGTGAACCCCATCCTGCCCATCTTCGGACGCAATGAATTGCTGCCCCTACCGCTACCCATGTATCGCAATAATTATCATATGCTGTTGTATAGGATTTGTTGAAGCACAACGATAAGGAACATAACATCATGAAATTGGGCAAGCAACGCATTCACGATTTACCTGT
>CAXUIS010000487.1:0-2819 GCA_964250915.1 uncultured Ktedonobacteraceae bacterium
AGCGTGTTATCTCGAAACAGACCGCGTTCATTATGACGAATGTGTTGAGCGACAACGCCTCGCGTACATACGAGTTTGGCAAGTGTAGCGCGCTCGACCTGCACAGCAGTAGTGATACTGATTGCTATCTCGGCAATCCAGGTACCATTCGACCATCCGCCGCGAAGACTGGTACCTCGACCAATTTTGACGACAACTGGACTGTAGGCTACACCACTGATTATGTGATGGGTGTGTGGGCAGGCAACAACGACAACTCGCCAATGGTCAATGTCACAGGTGTTGATGGTGCTGCTCCCATCTGGCATGACAGTCTTTTGTTAGCGGAGACAGGTAAGCCCATCAAGGGCTTCTCCAATCCCGGTGGTGTCGTAAAAAAGACTGTCAATTATGGTGGTATTACAACAACCGATTGGTATCTTAATAAATAAATATAAATACTGTGTGCTGAGAGTAGGATGCATCCATTCAGGCGTATCCTACTCTCAGCACACAGTATTTATATCTCAGATAACAACTTAGCACAGGTAAGTGTACCTTCTCCAAGTTGACCATTATCCTCGATACCCCACCACGCGGCTAGCACCGCTTGTGATAAACCCCAACCACGTATACGAGCACGGTCAAAGCCAAGTTCCTCTGAGAACTGGTCTACCCGTCGCGCGAGTATCCGTTTCGGGTCGGGCATCTCTAGTAATTCTGGCAGAAAGTTGCGTAGCATTGCTCCTGTCTCGTATGCAGGTTCACCAACCAAGCCTTTGGGGTCGATAGCTAACCAGCCGCTCCGCTCTGAGGACAGAATATTATCTTGGTGCAGGTCGCCATGCAGTAGCATCGGTTCTGCCATAGATGTGCTCAGCTCGGCATAGAGCGTTTCTGCCTCTTCAAGCAATGCTTGAGGGAAAGGACCGTTGCCACCTTGATAATGTTGGCGTAGGCGAGCAAACCCGCGTCCCCACGTTTCGACTGTAGGAAAGGGATGTACAGATGGCGCAGGACGCCACAATTGCGTCATCACTGTTGCAGCAGTTGAAATCGCCCGTTCATCATTCTCCATTTTTCTAAGCGATGTGCCTGGACGTAGCCGTTCTAGCAGTAGCACTTCATCGTTGACATCATAGGCTAGCAATTTTACCATGCCATGTCCATCGAAGAGGCGCAGGGCATCTAACTCCTCTTTTTCAGCATTTGGGGCTAGAGCTTTTACAACAACAGATGTACCATCAGTGCGCACTCCGGGAATTACATAATGGAAGGATAAGTTGGGAAATGGTGTGCCAAGTGTGAGATGCCAGCGTTGCTCACATGCTGCAAGTAGCGCGGGTAAACGTTGGAGCCATGCACGACCTTCGTCGCCATTAAGCTCAATCATGAAACGTGCGAATGTATCGGGAATATCAAACATACTGTTCACTACAATACCGTGTGAGCAACGAAATAGCCGATGATAAAAAAGAGAACGAAGACGATCAAGCAAAACAGAATCAATATGGGAATGGTTAGACGACGTGCGGGTCGGGTCTCGGTTTGTGGACCGTAGGGTTGCGCGAGTTGAAATGGTACGTCTGAAGTAGGTTGCGCAAACGGAGAACGTTGTATCTGTGGTTCCATTGCCACCATCGGCCCATTCCCTTCCCCTTGAAATGGGGCCAGACCGCTACCAACTTGCCCACTTTCACGTACAGGCAGAACCGTTACAAGCTTCTCTGGTTCTGACTGAACTATACTACTCGGCGGGGTAAACGCTGTGGAATTGTCCTCGGTCTGGTTGCCTGTTCCCAGTACTGGTTCTGTACCGAGTTCGAGGAACTCTACCTGTTTTCGCAACTCTTCGTACAGTACTTCCGGTGTGTTGATGTGCTGAGGATGCTGCACAACTACGGTACGTGCGATAATTTCGCACAAATCCATAGGAACGTTGCGTAAGAAGCGCAGACGTCCATCCATTGGTGGTTCCACACTTGTGACGCCAGGAGGGCGTCCAGAGAGCAGTTGATAAAGCAGGAGACCAACCGCGCGGGTATCGTCGGCGCGTCGTCCATCACTCATTGTGCCCCAAGGAAGTTCTGTATCTGAAACAGCAGTGCCATTACCTCCTACAAGGCTCCATGACGTGAAGTATTGCATGTCACTGGGCAGGGCAAAGTCGTTTATACGTACCAGTCCACGCCGATCACGTATAATCGCGGCAGGTGTCAAATCGCCATGACACACGCTACGCGTACTACTTCCTGCATAGAGCAATGCCTGACAAACCTGTACCCCAAAATCCGCAACGGCATAAGGCGAAAGTTGCGTTTGTAGTAGAGTGCCAAAGTTGTCACCATCAACATATTCCTGCACAAGATAGAGCATGTCTGGCTCTTGAATAAAGTCATACGTTCCAACAATATTAGCGTGAGAAAACTGAGCGGTGAGTCGAATAGAGGTTTTGTAGACAGCAATATGGTCAGCCGGAACAATCTTGACCGTCACGGCGCGCTGCAATACCTGGTCAAATGCCAGATAAATTGTGCAAACTCGTCCTTGCGTCAGTACGCGTTGCAATTGATAGCGTTTCTGGATGAGCCGCTCTCTATTCACCATAGGTTTCCTCAAAGTTTATAAATATACATAATTTTATACAGCATTATACATGATACTATGCAGATAGCCAGCAAGACAATGAAAAAGCAATAATCCTCTGTGGCGTCTCGCCTACGCATAGCGGCGGGAATAGTATATCATAGTACAATGTGTAGGGGCAATAATGCATAACGCCTTGGCAGGGCTTTCCAATTCTAATAAAAAGAACAGAGAACCGAGAGGAGGTGAACAAG
>CAXUIS010000488.1:0-2801 GCA_964250915.1 uncultured Ktedonobacteraceae bacterium
CCGACGCGTTGCCCTGCCCCCCCCATCATTGGGCGCAATGAATTGCTGCCCCTACCGAACCAATATCCATTCATTCTGGTCGTTATGCTGCACCTTGCCTTCGCGCTCCAATTTAAGCAGATGGGCTTCAACGGATTTGGCGGCGACGGGATGCAGGCGTGGGTCTACATTGGTATAGATGCTTTGCACCATTGCGGCAATAGTTGCACCGGAAGGAAATGCATGAAGTACCGCGAGAACTTGCTGCTCACGTTGTAGACGATGAGTGATATATTCAGCAAGCTTTGCCTGTGAGTCTGTAATCACGGGGCCATGTGCTGGCACCATTTCGGCAAGGTCCATGCCTTGTAAACGCTTAAGAGATTTGAAATAGTCGAGCATATCGCCTTCAGGTGGTGCAATAACCACTGTCCCAACACCCGCAACAAGGTCGCCAGCAAAAAGTGTACGCTGTTTCTCCAGGTAGTAGCACAGATGGTCAAAGCGATGTCCAGGGGTATGTACGGCACGTAGTGTATCATCGCCAGCAGGAAAGGTCATACCGTCAGGTACCTCTTCATCGACATCAGGTGTGCCAGCACGACTGAATGCGTAAATAGAGATGCGCAGTTCTTTACTCAATATTTTTGCACCCCCAATATGATCGGAGTGCCCATGTGTGATGAGGATACGCCGAATGCCACCACGCTCCGCACCTTCTCGAATAATTGCCTCTAAGTGGTCTCTGTTATCATCGGCGGGATCGATCACGGTTGCCCCTTCGATACCTCCGCCTAACACAATCGTGTTTGTGCCTGGTCCTGTCATCATAGAAGGATTGGGGGCAAGAATAATGCTATAAGGTGGATGTGTCATACTACACCAAACTCCTTTATTACTGCTTCCACACGAACTTCGGGTCTTCCGGCAAAGATACCTGTGCAACACCATCTTGTCTATTCAATGTTGGAGTGTGTGTAGGCACATAGCGTGTCGCAGTTGCTTGTATCGCCTCTTGTACTGTACGAAAAGCAGAAAGATCGCGCAATTGATGAAATGTAGGAAACGCCATAGGAAATGTACCCTGCCGAGAGCGTTCTATCGCATCCGTTGGACGAATCCATACACCATCGCTAGTCTCAAGGTTATCGTATGCAGCCTCTTGCTGAGCAGGAGCACTTGCGAGAAAGAAATGGGTATCGAAGCGTTTGGGCATGCCTTCAGGCGTGATCCAATGCGCGAAATATGCCAGGCTGTTCATCGCCAGTACAAGGTGCTCCGCACGCGCCATTTCGACCAACGACCCTCTGCGCTCGTTGAATGCCTGACGATAGTTGGCGAAGCGCGTCACTGTCTCCTCGTTGATGGCGAGCACCGTGCCCTCACGATGTGCTAACAAGACATTCGCCTCTTCAAATAATTCGCGGATAGCCGCCGCGCGTGCTCCACTTCCTAACGCAGTTCGTCCCTCTGGGTCTGCTTCTGAAGGTGAGACTACTTCATAGACACCCTCAGTTCGTTCGGCCAGTCGATCATCAGCTGAGACAGAGCCGCCAGGAAACACGAAAATATCTGGCATGAACTCGCTTTGCACGACGCGTCTCACCATGAATACCTCTATTCCACTCGAACTCTGTTCGGCTGGAATATCGCGTACTAACATCACCGTCGAAGCCAGACGTGGCTGCACTGTCATTATGTTTCTCTCCTGTTTGTGTTGTACAACGCTGCTAATTTCTACATAATGGAAGGGCTGTAGGGGTCTAATTCTATTTGTGATTTGCTATTGTCCCTGTCCTCATTGGACAAGATAAGATTCAAAAAGTGTGTGGACTACGATACATTCTCCTCAGGCTCTCATCTGAGCACTCCAAATGCTCAGGTATATTCATCGGGCAACGACGGCCAGCGCGAGGCCGCCCAGGCAGACCAGGACGCATATCCTTGAGGGGCGTCTTCCAGAACGGTGCCATGTAGCTCAGCTTCATCCGGCTCATGAAAGAACGCACGCCATTTCGTCAGTTCCTCTTCGCTCATTGTCCATGTCTGGTCTGGTGTCTCTGCAAAGCGGTTTTGGATGCGCTTTCGCTGCGTTTCTGAGTCAATGGGCAAGTAGATGACCTGGCTTTTCGCTCCTATCTGCCTAGCGAACCATCTCAGAGAGGACCGTTCGTCTTTGCTCCAAAATCCAAAATCCAGGATGACATTGGTATGAAGCTGAAGAGCACGCAGAGCTATCCAGATCAGACGACCTTCCAGGGCATCTCGTTCTGCCTGATCGTTTCTTCCAAATAACGGAATCATCCACTCATCAAGGGTCAACCGCAAGGCCGAGGCTTCCACTTCTAATTGCTTGGCTTTTGTGGTCTTGCCAGACCCCGGAAGTCCCACTAAGAGATACAAGAGTGCAGGTTCTTTCATACCTTCAATTATGGCACATTTTGACAGGTTTTTAACCAATTCGTGTCTGGTTTGAACCAATTCCTGTCCTCGTAGTCCATACAGAGACAAACAAAATGGCTTAATTGTTTCATCAAACCTCTCAACATGTTCAATCGCTCACAGGGTGTAATAGAATTAGACCCCATACGCATCAGGATAACAATTGTTGGGTTTGCAATCATATGTCGAGTGTGGGGGGACATGACAGCGGCTCTGCCCCTGTCATGCTCTCGGTGCCCTGTTTTTCCTTCCTAGAAAACTCAACAGTTCTTAACTGGACGCCTATGGGTGCAATAGAATGAGACCCCTACTAGCCTGACCCACATCATTTGACGAGTGGATAAAGCAGTTTGAGCTTGATGCGAGCATCGGAGGTCGTG
>CAXUIS010000489.1:0-2729 GCA_964250915.1 uncultured Ktedonobacteraceae bacterium
TGCGCTTGTAATTATTCCAAAGAAGATTGTTCTGAGTCAGGCTAGCTTGCAATTTTTATTTTTGTGAATACTTTATAGAAGAGTAAATAGAAAGAAAATTATCATTCAAGTGGAACAAATAGATGCAATCGGCATCTCTTTAAGTGTACAAGTTGATAAACACTTTGTCGCTCTCGAAGGCCGGAGGAGCGAAGAGAGAAAGGGTGTCACAAAAGCAAAGCGTATTCCGTCTCGTGTACGAGTCTTGAACAGAAATCTTCTCCATACCGATGAGAAAGGAAATGTACAAATGATGACGAATACGCTTGAGCAACTGCCAGTAATCATTGTTGGAGGCGGCTTGTCGGGCCTCTCTGCCGCAGCGCTCCTGGCGCGCGCAGGTCACACAGTGACCGTTTTTGAGAAGGCCAGTGCCCTTGGGGGGCGCGCCAGAACAAAGCAACATGGCGCATTCTCCTTCAACCAAGGAGCGCATGCCTTCTATCTGGGCGGGCCAGGCGAACAGCTGCTGAGCACATTGGGTGTGCACTCTAGTGGCTCACTCCCTGACAAGGATCAGTTTCTGGTACTTGACGATGGAAAGCTGCATACATTCCCCACTGATGTGTTATCTCTCTTTCGGACAACCTTGTTGAACCTCGGTGCGAAAGGAGCGTTTGCACGCTTGTTTCGCACGTTGAACCATACGACAGATATGACGCAGCTTCAACAGGTGAGTGTGCAGGAGTGGCTGGAACAGCAGGTGCGGCATCCGCACGTTCGCCAGTTCATGCTAGCTCTGGCCCGGCTAACCACCTATACCAACGCATCTGAGATGATCCCTATCGGTCTGGTCATTCCCCTTCTGAATGCTCAGGTACGCTACCTGGACGGTGGCTGGCAGACACTGGTCGATGGCTTGCGACAGATTGCTGTCGCGTCGGGAGCAAAGATGGTGACGCATGCCAGGGTTGCAACTCTTGAAATTTCCGAAGAAAGACATACCGTGCGTCTGGCGGATGGGACGGCCTACCAAGCGTCAGCGGTCGTGCTCGCCACTGATCCGCAGACGGCCTCAGCCCTAGTTGCACATGGGACACACAAGGACCTGAACCGTTGGGCTGCGCAGTCAGTTCCGGCTCGTGTTGCCTGCTTCGACGTTGCGTTGCGTCGCCTCCCCAAGCCGCAGCATCTCTACACGCTCGGTATTGATTGTCCGTTGTACTACTCGGTGCATTCTGCCTGGGGCAAACTGGCACCAGAGGGGAATGCTTTGATCCATACCATGAAATATCTCACGCCCGGTGAGCCAGCGACACCGGAGATCACACGACATGAGTTGGAAGCACTGCTCGATGTGCTGCAACCTGGGTGGCGTGCGGAAGTGATGGAACAGTCCTTCTTGCCCCATATGGTGGCCTCAAATGCCATTGTCCAGGCCGGGCGAGGTGGTGTAACCGGGCGGCCTGACCCCGCTGTGCCTGGGATACGCAATCTCTATGTCGCAGGTGATTGGGTTGGAGCGGAGGGCCAGCTTGCTGACGCGTGCTTTGCCAGTGCCAGGAGCGTCGCACGCAAAATCATGACGACGAGGGTCTCGAAGCCTGAGAAGTATGTTGTGATAGACTAGGTGGAAGATCTCGAAGGAACAAGACGATGCAGCAGGAAGACGTTTTTCACGCGTATAAACCGTTACTCTTTTCCATTGCGTATAACATGCTGGGGAGCGTCATGGATGCCGAGGATTGCGTGCAGGAGGCATTTCTGCGCTGGTATCAAGCCCGCGACATCGGCGAGACAGAGGCCGTGCGCTCTCCCAAATCCTACCTCAGTACAATTGTGACGCGTCTGAGCATTGACCACCTGCGCTCAGCACGTGTGCGGCGCGAACAGTATGTCGGAGTCTGGCTCCCCGAACCTCTGATCACAGCCGATGAGACTAGTGTGACTGGTATGGCAGAACTCTCGGAGGCACTCTCTGTAGCTTTTTTGCATCTGTTGGAGCAGTTGTCTCCCTTGGAGCGTGCCGTCTTCCTGCTACGCCAAGTCTTTGACTATGACTATGGAGAAATCTCGACGATGGTGCAGAAGAGCGAGGACAATTGTCGCCAGATCGTGCGCCGAGCGCGTCAGCACCTGGGAGCGCGTCACTCTGTATATCATGCTTCCAAGGAGCAGCAGGATGCCATCCTGCACCAGTTTTTCCGCGCGTGTATGGATGGCGACATGGATGGTCTTCTGGGCCTACTTGCCAATGATATCGTAATCTATGCTGATAGCGGTGGGAAGGCTCCTGCGGCTCGCAATCCGATCTCTGGTGCGAACAGAGTGGCGCGATATCTCCTCGGCCTTGTACGAAAAGCACCGGAGGACTTCCGTTTCCGCGTAGCCCTCATCAATGGGCAGCCTGGAATAATCCTTTATAGCAATGGGATGCCTTCTGCTCTTCTGACACTGGATATGCTCGATGAACAGATCTGGGAGATTGATCTGATCGCGAACCCAGACAAATTGCAAGGAGTCCCAGCACTCAACTAAGTACAGGTCCACAACCTAGCAAGCCTCATTCGCCCCTGTGGAGGACGTTCATCGGTTTGGGTGCCCTCCACTTCTCAACATCTTGATACTCTTCTCGAACGAGATATCATTCTCTTTTTTACCACTACCCAGATAGATAACGAATGTCTTCTGTGACAAACAAAAGTATGAGGAGTTCGCAAAATGAGTTTTGCGAACTCCTCATACTTTTG
>CAXUIS010000490.1:0-2721 GCA_964250915.1 uncultured Ktedonobacteraceae bacterium
AACAAACAAACACAGCAAGGTCTCTTGCTCATCGAAAATGTTCCACCAAGTAAGAGTTCGGAAGCAGGACAACTCTTGCTCACAAGCGTTATTCTGGGATGATAGGGTCATTTAAAAGTTTCAAGGGCACCCGCCAGGGGATGCCCTTGTGTCCTTCATCTCTGGCTTTTAAATAGCCTTGCCAAGGTGAAGAAGTAATGTACAAGCCAGTCTGATGCGTGGTATAATACAAGCATGAATGAACTTATACAGAGAATAGAACGCCTCCAACGACGTGTTCAGAAGACTATGGTGCGTCTTTGACTTGGCGACGAAGAAAACACAAATTGCAAAGCTTGACGAAGAAAGCGTAGCCGAAGACTTCTGGTCCGATAACCGCAAAGCACAGGCGCAGATGCAACAACTGAACGCTTTACGTGAAGAAGTGACGACGTGGGAAGGGATCGCTACTCAACTCAATGACCTGCTGGGGCTTACCCAATTACTGGAAGAGGAGCCAGATGAGGAGATGCAGGCTGAGGTCGTACAATCGCTTACCTCTATTGAGCAACAGGTTGAACGACTCCAGTTCGCGCTGATGCTCAACGGCGAACATGATGAGCGGAACGCGATTATTAGTATTCATGCAGGTAGTGGTGGTGTCGATGCACAAGATTGGGCAGAGATGCTCCTACGGATGTACCTGCGCTGGGCCGAACACCATCGCTTCCGCACCGACATCTACGACTATAGTGATGGTGAGGAAGCTGGCGTGAAGAGTACAACTGTCGAGATTACAGGACGGTACGCATATGGCTATCTGCGTTCTGAGATCGGCACACATCGGCTCATTCGTCTTTCCCCCTTCGATGCAGCCCATCGACGCCACACCTCATTCGCAAAAGTTGAGGTCTTGCCCGACATCGAAGACGCCATTGAGATTGTCGTGCGACCAGAGGACATCGAGGTCGATACCTATCGTGCTACAGGTGCGGGTGGACAGCACGTAAACAAAACAGACTCGGCGGTACGTATGCGTCACCTGCCAACAGGCGTTGTCGTCACCTGTCAGAACGAACGCTCTCAGATGCAAAACCGTGAGGTCGCCATGAAATTGCTCAAGGCTCGCCTCTACGAGTTAGAGCTAAAAAAGCAAGAGGAAGCGACGGCGAAGCTCAAGGGAGAGCATGTGCAGGCAGACTTTGGTACACAGATACGCTCCGTCACAGTACACCCGTATACCATCGTGAAAGATCATCGGACAGGCTACGAATCCGGCGATACAACGATCCCTGCATTTATTACGCATGTAGGAGATCGTTGATACCACTCTCGTAACGGTCGGGATAGCGCATCTTGCGTAGTGCTTTGACTTCAATCTGACGAATGCGCTCGCGTGTGAGCTTGTAGAAGGCACTTACCTCGTCAAGCGTATGTGACTGTCCATCCTTCAAGCCGTAACGCATTTCAAGAATCGTGCGCTCACGCTCGTTGAGAACTTTCATAGACTGCTCGATATAGGTTCGTTGCATATGCTGCGTTATCTGATCGACAGGTGCGCTTGCCGTGACATCCTCTATTGTTTCGGAAAGATGATACTGCTCATCATCTGCTACAGGTGCATCAAGAGAAACAGGTTGGTCGGAGACATTTAACAACTCCACGATGCGCTCCTTTGGCAGACCCATCTCTGCGGCAATCTGCTCTGGTAGAGCCTCCATACCATCTTCCTGATAGATACGACGCGCAATACGTTTGATTTTGTAGATGATCTCGACGACATGGACAGGCACGTGAATGGTACGCGAATGCTCCGCGATAGCACGACTGATAGCCTGCCGAATCCACCATGTTGCATAGGTACTGAAGCGAAAACCACGCTTATAGTCGAATTTCTGGGCTGCACGCATCAAGCCAATATTGCCTTCTTGAATAAGATCAAGCAATGAAAGCCCTTGATTTGTATAGCGTTTCGCAATGCTTACAACAAGACGCAAGTTTGTCTCAATCAACTCCTGCTGTGCAAACGCATCTCCATGTGCAATACGTTCCGCAAGCTGTAACTCCTGTTGTGCTGTAAGCAGTGGATACGTGCCAATTTCTTGAAGGTACTGTTTCACAGAGTCATCGAGTACACTTCGCTGATCCTCATGCTCATCTTCTTCGTCCACTAATTCATCTACAATATCGTCAAATCCATAATCGAAATCTATGTCGTGTGCCAGATCATCTTTTTCATATGCTGGTTTTGTGCGAGCTTTCTTCTGGGTGCTCTTTATTGTGTCATTCTGTATAGGTAATGCACGAAGGGTTGGACGTGATGCTGTTGATACATTTGCTCTTTTGGCGACCATGAGATGTACTCCTTTTTTACTACCGCGAGATATATATGCTGCGAACACAAGAGAATTTTAAATTTTGTTCAAGAATTATGTTCCTGTAATTCTTTATTGCAACAATCGTGCCAAAGAGCAGAAAGGGTATCGTGTTTCAACGATATTCATAATATTTCATTGCTAATGCCATACTTTTAGTACTTATGGATGAAGCTCTTAAAGATTTAGAGAGCTTTAGAAAGACGCGTATGTCGTGGTAGTGAAACGAAGAGCAATGAAAAGATGAAGATATTTCCACGTTTGGGGATTTTTACGCAGGTATTTTCTCCTGGTGTTCCAAATATGTATCTTTTCCGTTACTATTGGAGAGAAGAGTTTTCCTTATAATGATGAAGATTTCTTCACG
>CAXUIS010000491.1:0-2708 GCA_964250915.1 uncultured Ktedonobacteraceae bacterium
ATAGATTGAGGAGCTTTTTTTCATGAACAAAGAGCAGCTTAAGGCACAGCTTATCAGCGAGATGTTGTTGCTACCACCTTCCGCCATTGACTATCACACGAGCGAACATCTACGCAGCATTTACCCTACTAAGGCACTCGTCGAGGGCGAGATGAATATGTTTAATGTTGAAAGCTACGCGAAGGCGAACCTCTGTGTGCTTACGCCCAAGACATTCCTCTATAACCAGATGTCGATCTATTGGCAAGGACCAGAGCCAGCAATGATGCATCCACACCAGATGATGCGTATGCGCGGTGGCATGATGGTTGGTGGAGACCTGTTCACTACAACAGAGACAGATGAAGAGGGCAAGACAGAAGATTCCATTAACAAGGCGTGGTTTGACGTGACATGGCAAGACCATACGCTTGAGATACTGATTATGACTATCGAGGGCAATGGCATGTACAAAAATCACTTCTGGCTTCTCGCGGACGAAGAAGCGGTAGCACGTGATTTCTATGCCGTTGTGTGCAAGTGGAATATGGAGATTCGTGCCGAGGTGCTAGTCTTCGATAATGGACACTGGCATAAGGACGAGCACCTGTTTCAGGATATCAAGAACTCAACATTCGAGAACCTTATTCTGCGTGGCTCTCTCAAACAGGAGATACGCGAGGATGTAGAGCAGTTCTTTCAGTCGCGCGATCTATACGAGGAGCACGATATTCCCTGGAAACGCGGCCTACTCTTTGTTGGTCCGGCTGGCAATGGCAAGACGCATACGCTCAAGGCTCTTATCAACACTATTGGCTATCCCTGTCTCTATGTCAAGAGTTTCCGTGCTCCGCATACTGGCATGGCGGACGAAGAGAATATTCGGCAGGTGTTTGACCGCGCACGGAGAAACGCGCCATGTGTGCTTGTGCTGGAAGACCTCGACTCGCTCATCACGTCGCAGAACCGCTCGTTTTTCCTGAACGAACTAGATGGCTTTGCCGCCAACATCGGTATCGTCACGCTTGCTACGACCAATCATCCCGAACGGCTAGACCCCGCCATTCTCGAACGTCCTAGCCGTTTCGACCGCAAATACCCTTTTGGCTTGCCTGAACTCGCGGAGCGTAAGGCGTATATCGCGCTCTGGAACGAGGCCCTCAAACCTGCGTTGCGTGTGACCGAGGATGACATCAACACATTGAGCGACATAACTAATGACTTTTCATTTGCCTATCTCAAGGAACTGTTCGTCTCTTCCAAGATGCGCTGGATCGCCAAACCGCAACAGGGCACAATGGCACAAGTCATGATCGATCAGGTGGATAGGTTACGCGAACAGATGGTGAGTGCCGATATGCTTCCACCCAATCCCGACGAGAACGAACCGGATATGAACGGTGCCTGGTTCGCCACGAATGGGGGTATGCATATCCGTAGAAGGTGATCCGGGTTGAGAAATCACGGATTTTTATCTGAAGAGAGGGTTTGCCAGGAGAGGGAGATTCTGGACAAGTACTACACAGCATATATCAACAGAAAGCTCTGCTTACATACGTGAGCAGAGCTTTCTGTTGAAAATCGCTTAACGATCCATATATTGATCGTGCGGCTCATTGCGTGCCGCTTCGAGAATCTTCTGAGCCACCGCTTCAGCACTATCGGGTTCTGGTCTGCCTTGTGTCGGGCGCGGACCCTGCTGATTTGTATTTGGAGTTGCTAGGCTATTTTTGCCGAAATTCGTTGCCGTTTGACGAGGAAACATCGTTGTTATGCGAATATTCTCGGAAGCTAACTCCTCTCGTGCAGTATCAGAGATCATATTGAGGGCAGCCTTTGTAGATGCGTATGCACTAATGGAGGGCAGGTGCATTTTTGAAACATTTGAACTTACGTTGATGATCAGACCACCGCCGTTTTGACGCATCTTTGGGATTATAGCCTGCATCGCTTCTACGGGGCCAAGCACATTAAGCTCAAAAACCTGGCGAAACTGATCGATATCTACATCAGCCACGTTGCCACGCACAGCTTGTCCTGCATTATTGATGAGAATATCAATTCGTCCATACTGCTGAAAAACTCTGTCCACCATAGACTCGATCTCATCCTTGTTGCGCATATCGGTGGGAACCGCCATAGCCTCGCGATGTTGCTCATGAAGCTCATTAACAATGGTAGTAAGGGTATCGGCAGAGCGCGCCGCAAGTGCGACCTTTGCTCCTTCCTGAGCAAAGAGACGTGCGGTAACTAGACCAATGCCTTCTGATGCGCCTGTAATGATAACGACTTTATCCTGAATATCCATAAGAAGAAATCCTCTTTCTCTTTAACAAGAAGCTTGTCCGGAAGTAGTTTGCTAAGCTATGAGCCTTCCGGTGTTTTTTTAGCGAAAAGAGACGATGTACCATAGAACTCCTGCTGTATCCTACGTTGATGCTTGTAGTTCGATGGCATCCTCCATCTCGTGGAGTGTATTGCTATTTGCAATGTAAGTAGTATACTCTCTCCTCGCTTAACAGGGAAGAATAAAAAAGTTACAATGGCATGAACCTGTGGTTTATGCAAAGGGAAATGGTATGGGAAATGACTTACTCAATGCGTTCATACAAGTCATAGATGCTGGGAGCTTTTCAAAGGCGCTGAATTCAAAGCACCTCACAAACACAGGTGAATTGCAATACTCCTAGTCCACTCTCTACATAAAGACAAGAAGCATGTCCCATAAA
>CAXUIS010000492.1:0-2654 GCA_964250915.1 uncultured Ktedonobacteraceae bacterium
GCGGGCGCCCTTGCCCCAGCCACATCAAGATTGACAGTCTAGTAGGGACCGATGTATCACGTCCTGGTCGGCATCTGATCGCCAAGAGGACGTGATACATTGGTCCCTACAATCTGTGTTTATTCTAATCTTGAGAGACGGAACACCGCAAAGTTTTCAGCCTTTGCATGTATTTCTTCATCGGATGCGTTTGCGGAAAAGGGAAATTGTTGTAGTGCCCAATCAGGCAGCTGTGCCATATATGCGCGTATCCCAGCAATAGCTTCATCGTCTAGTGTAAGTGCTGCATAACACTGCTCTTGCTCCGTCTTCGTTACAAGTGTACATTTCCCTGAGGCAATAAGATTATGTACCCAGTCGCGTCCACGGCTTGGGGCAATGAGATAGCGTTTCCCTGCATATTGAAAAACAGCAAGCGGAGTTCGTCGCATCTGTCCACTTTGACAACCCTGAATTTCCGCGATACGGTACACTGCTTTTCCATCTTCATACGGCTGTACAGGCATTTGTAAGATGTTCTCTACCATCATCGTGTTTCCTGCTTTTACCGTTTCTTTTGTCATTGGTAAACCATGTTGCATGATTTTCTCCTTACGTTATTGCGCTTTGTAACAAAAAGCTTTTGCTATAGAACTATGCTATGAAACAAGTGTTATCAAATGATAACATTTTGACAAAAAAAGAACTATATATCTGATTTAGATGGCTGCATAATGCCGTGAAGGAGTATATCAACCATCCGGTCAGTACTTTGAGGACGTGAACTCGTTTTAGGAGTATCAGCGTCGTTCAACAAGCGAAAGAGAATAAATACAGCCTCTATCGGAGCAAGTCCTCCATGCTCGGCATCACGGAAAATACTTTGTGCGATGCCTTCTGAAAATAGCGATGCAATAGGCTCAATGACTTGATTCCGAAATGCCTCGGAAACCTCCTTACGTCCTTGTGCATCCAACTCGTGCTGGATATCATGAAACATCTGACCTGCATCATTCCATGTTGAAGGCAGCATACGAGCCACTAAATGCAAACGATGTAGCACGCTTTCATGTCGCTCAACGAGTCGTGTGAGGCGTGTCTGTGTCTGTTGCAGCAACTCTAAAAGTACCGCTATGTACAACTCCTGTTTCGTTGCGAAGTGACGATACAGAGCTGGTTGTGTAATACCACATGCTGCCGCTATCTGACGCGTTGATACAGCGCGATAGCCTTGTTCCATAAAGGGGCCATGAGCGGCTTTAAGAATAAGGTTGCGTGTCTCGTGAGATGTGTTAGATGATGCGTCAGATGCCAATATTTTGCCTTCCATTGCTTGTTATCGTGTGATAACAGTATGCACGATAAATATTTCTTTGTCAAGGACAGTTGTATTCAAAAGAGTTACAATTCGGGTTTCTCACGCTGTGAACGCCGACCTCTCGGTTGTTCTTGCACTTCTCGTAAATAACGCTGAATTGCTTCGCTGGATGCGTACCAGTAGGCTCCCCGCTTCGTCGCTTCAATTTTGCCAAGACGAGCGAGTTGACCAAGATAGTTGTTGTCCAATCCATAGAGTTCTGCTAGCTCTTTTAATGAGACGAGATGTGTTGTGCTTGCTTCACAGGCTTCTAAGTACAAATCAAGGCTATGCTCAACTGCAAGACCAACGAGGTTTATAAGGTCTGTGTAGTCGCCTCGATGTGCTGATTGTAGTGCCGTAATATAACGAGTACGCCACTCTCTAAGTATAAGGGCAGGTGGATAGCCATCCTGTATTAACTGAAGATTCATCAGTAAGCGTCCTACGCGCCCATTGCCATCTGTGAAGGGATGTAATGCCTCAAAGCCGTGATGCGTGATAGCTGCGCGAGTTATAGGATCATAATGTAAGGCATCATCACTATTTAGCCAGCGTACCCACTGCATCATGTACAGTGGAACATCATGTGCTGGCGGAGGACGATGATTTGAGCCTCGTATGTAGACCTGAACTGTTCGGAGTTGACCAGCCTCTTTCAGAATTTTGTCCATGACTAGACCATGTATCTTTAGCACGGTTTCGAGTGATGTTTGAGTAGAAACAAGTGTGTCCAGAAAGTCAAATGCCTCAGCATGATTCGTGGTTTCCAAATATTCGCGTAGAGGATGTCCTTCAACAGTTACACCATATTCAAGAACCATCTGTGTCTCTGCCAATGTCAAGGTATTGCCTTCAATTGCATTACTATTGTACGTAAATAGCACGCGAAAATCACCATGCAAGCGTTGTACTATCTCTGTCGATAAAGGACGATAGGCGTCAAGTTTTTTCTTTTTGTTCGCAATGCGCCGAGCAAGTCGAACGTCCATACGAAAGTCTTCTGTCATGATGTAAACCTCTTTGTCCATTATATTTTCTTGATGATAAGAGAAAATAATTCTGTGATAAAATCTAAAGCAGCTTCATCATAGAATTAGATATGTTATTAATTACGTTATAATACGTTATAAGTATGTTAACACATTCATTTTAATTCCTTGATGACCTCTAATAAAATTGTCTTTTCCCTCTTATTTGCATTTCCCCACACTTATCTCGTATACTATATGTAGCACAAGAAAAAATAATACTTCTTTCCGCTAGGGGCGCTGTTTTGGCTGAGATGCTGGCACGTATCGAACGTGCTGCGGTCCCT
>CAXUIS010000493.1:0-2640 GCA_964250915.1 uncultured Ktedonobacteraceae bacterium
CAACAAAAACGGCGTGGTCAACATGACCACGCCGTTTTTGTTGAGCACTTCTTGCTTACTTTGTAGTATTTACCTTCACTGTACGAGCTTTTGCATGCTCCGCTTTGGGTAGGCTAAGTGTCAGAACACCATCAGTGTAATGCGCCTCAGCACGCTCCGAATTAATTGGAGAAGGAAGTGTGAAGGACTGCTGGTACTGACCCGACTGGAAACCATGCCAGAGTGCGGTGGCACCTTCTGGTACTTGCAGGTTTGTTGTCCACTTCAAGCTCAGTGTGTCTTGCTGTGCCGTAATCTCAACTTCCTCTGGCTTGACTCCAGGCATTGGAACTTGCAGAATGAAGCCCTCAGAGGTCTCGAACAGGTTGGCACCAGCACCACGATTGGTCGCTAAACTTCCCATGCTTGGTGAGATGAAGCTATCCGCAAAGAGGCGATCCATAGCTTCACGTAGAGAAACAGCTTCGTTAAATGGATTGTAGCGTGTAACGTTTGCCATTGTTTTTATCTCCTTTTCTCTCTAGTAAAAAGAAGTGTGTTGATTAGGTTCCCTTGAACCTTACTCATATATATTTGTTTTACTGGTCACAATATATACGCTTTTGTGTTAGAGTAACGTATGAGGAACGTAAGAGATATGTTAGAATTCTTGATAGTTATGCTATCAAGGTTTCTAACATATCTTATTAACATGCAAATTATTTGCGAGGAGTAAAAAGAGATGATACAAGGGGAAAGAGTACATCTGAGGGTAGTCACCGCTGCTGATATCGCCCTTCTCACTACCTGGATGAATGACCTTAATTTTAACAGTGAGTACAACACATTTGGCCTTCGACGTGCAGACTCTATAGAGAAGAGGTTTGCAGAAAACGGATCACTGAGTCAGCAGGGTAGTGAACTGCTCATCGTGCTCCCAAACGATACCGTCATTGGAAATGTCTCTTATCATCAAGTACGGTATGGACCTAATGAAGGTAGTGCTGCATACAATATCGGTATTAGCATCGCTGCCGAGTATCGTGGAAAAGGATATGGCGTTGAGGCACAAAAGCTTTTAGCGAGTTATCTCTTTTCAACCTATCCTATTATGCGAGTTGAAGCGACAACAGACAAAGAAAACATTGCGGAGCAAAAAGCATTAGAGAAAGCAGGTTTTACGCGCGAAGGGGTGATGCGCCAATCACAGTGGCGCACTGGTAGCTGGCATGACATGATTGTGTATAGCAAATTGCGTGGAGAGTAGTCAGAATACATACTATCAAGTATGATGTATTGCTTTCATATAGTACATCATGTTTGATGGGAAGCTGAATGCATCTATCAAGTTGATTTATTGTATCCATACTGCTACAATGCCGCAAAGAGCTAAATATCTAAGGGGAGGAATGCTAGGTGACTGGAAAAGAACAACCATCAGCACAAGCTATAGAATACCTACTCAAGCGTGGCGTATCGCTGGTCGAAAAGGAAGCTGATATGCGACGTATGCTGCTGGAAGGTAATAAAGGTCAGCCATTGCGGGTTAAATTGGGAGTTGACCCAACGCATCATGATTTGACGATTGGACACGCCGTCGTCTTCCGTAAGTTGCGCCAGTTTCAACGTCTGGGTCACAAAACCGTTGTCGTTATTGGCGACTGGACTGCACGACTCGGCGACCCTAGTGGACGTGAAGAAGCACGTAAATCATTGACCGAAGAGCAGGTCAATAAGAATGCAGAAACCTACTTTGACCAGTTCTTCAAAATTGTGGATCGTAATCAAACGGAGGTCCATCGTCAGAGCGAGTGGTTCGACAAGTTCAACCTTGGTGATGCTATCAAACTGCTTGGCTACAAAACGGTGGCACAGATGCTAGAGCGTGACGACTTTCAGAAGCGTTATAGAAGTGGTGTCGAAATTAACCTTGCCGAGTTCATGTATCCCTTATTGCAAGGTTATGACTCCGTTGCGCTCCGCTCCGACGTAGAGATTGGTGGCACCGACCAAACCTTCAACCTGCTTGTTGGTCGTGACCTGCAACCAATCTTTGGGCAAGCTGCGCAACAAATCCTCACCGTCAACCTGATCGTTGGCCTTGATGGTGTCAAGAAGATGGGCAAGTCGCTTGACAACTATATTGCTATGACTGCTCCTGCTAACGATATGTTCGGGAAGCTTATGTCACTTCCAGATCAGACCATGCGCACCTACTTTGAAGCACTCACCGACGTATCGAATGAGGAAATTGACGAGTTCGAGCGTAAGATGGCGGAAGGTGTGCTGAATCCAAGAGATGTAAAACTGCGTATGGCCCGTGAGATTGTCACTGAATTTCATGATGAAGTGGCAGCACAAGAGGCACAAGAAGCCTTTATTCGTCAGTTCTCAGAACGCAAGTTGCCAACAGACATTCCAGACGTACATCTTGCTGAACCTGTAGACATCGTGGCCTTTCTGAAAAACACGGGCTTGGTGACGAGCAACAATGAAGCTCGCACTCTCATTTCACAGAAAGCAGTTGCTATTTATCTACATGGCGAAAATGGCGAAGAGCAGCGTATCACCGAGCCTACGTTTATTGTGCCTGTGCAAGATGGAGCTATTATCAGAGCAGGCAAAAGAAAATACGTGCGAATTAAAGCGTAGCTTGACTGG
>CAXUIS010000494.1:0-2612 GCA_964250915.1 uncultured Ktedonobacteraceae bacterium
CAGCTTACTTCGCTTTTTTCGTTCCCTCATTATCGCCACGCGCCACGGCCGTGAAAATGCCAATCGCGGCAAAAGCAGCACAAACCAGGAAGGCTGCATGGAAGCTGCTCACGAATGTGTTTTGGAGCGCAGCAATATTCGTTATCGTGGGGAGACTATGGCCTTGCTGTGATGCTAGAAGTGTTCCAGCAGCGGCACCTCCTAAGGCGGCGAAAACTGTTCCCACAAGAGCGACACTCATACTTTGCCCGATGACGCGTCCTGTGGAGAGCAATCCTGATGCTTCCCCCTGTGCATTCTGTGGAGCGGCACTCATTAATGTGCGCGTATTCGGCGATTGGAAAAGCCCCTGACCTATACCAGTCACGGCAAGACGCCAGATGATGTCCCAGGAAGAACTTTGGGCCGTAAGCTGACTTAGTAGGACTAATCCCAAACAGGCAATCGCTAATCCTACAGGAGAGAGCCAACGCGACCCGAAGCGATCTGCTAGCGAACCACTCAGAGGTGCTGTAACTGCAAGCATGAGTGGTAGCGGCGTCAATAACAATCCAGTCTGGATAGTCGAGAAACCGCGCAATTCCTCGAAGTAAAATGGCAAAAGAAAACCAGGGGCAAACAGTGCCATCATACACAGCATGAAGCTGATGTTCGCAAGCGCGAAGACACGATTCGTAACTAACGACAGGTTGACAATAGGCTGCTCCACATGTTTCTCGACATACACCCCTATCGTCAACATTCCAAGACTCACTGCAAGTGATGTGAGTGTGCCAACAGAAAGCCATCCCCACTCCTGACCAAAGGAAAGCCCCAGAGTAAGAGCAGCTAACCCGATTGCCAGCACGATTGCTCCAATTGGATCAAAACGCTGATGCTGCTTGCTCGGTGCACCTTGCTCTCGATAGAGATACAATGAAGCTAGAAGGACAAGTGCACAGATGGGAACATTGACATAAAAAATCCAACGCCACGTTAGATACTGGGTGATGATGCCCCCAATTGTCGGTCCAGCTGCCACACCTAACGACACCACAACTGCATTCAAGCCCAGTGCTAGCCCTCGCTCATTGCGAGGAAACGTACTCGTAATCATCGCTATATTCACAGAAAAGATGAGTGCGCCGCCAATACCCTGAAACAGACGTGCGAGGATGAGGAGGGACAATGAAGGAGCGAGACCAGAAAGTGCTGATCCAATGATAAAAACAATGAGTCCCGTCAAAAAAATTGGCTTCCGACCGATCATATCCGCAAGACGCCCCCACGTGAGGAGTGTTGCGGCAATAATCACAAGATAGCCAATAATAATCCATTCAGTCGCTCCGCTTAATCCGACATGAAATGTACGTGCAATACTTGGCAGACCAATATTGACAATCGAGCCATCAAGAGTGGTCATAAAGGTCGCCGCAGCCGAAAGTGCAAGCACAAGCCACTTATTCACAGTCATCGGCAGTTCGCCAGTGCGAGAAGTAGATTCAAGGTGAACGACAGGAAGAGGTCGTGTAAAGCTATTCATGCTAGCAGTTTCAAATTTTCCATATGTATTCAACCTTTGTTTTTTCTCCATCCTATTATCTATCCTCTTTCATACGTTCTCTATACTTTTATATAATTTTTACTATTCCAAAACAGTAGGTTAATTCTTGTAATCTTTGCCTTATCTAAAGTATAGACTCACAACACTTGCATGTCCAATACATAATTAAGAGGAGACTAATAGGTATTACCTATGAAAGGATGAATGCAAATATGGAACTTCGTCATCTTCGGTACTTTGTCACCGTCGCAGAAGAACTTCATTTTGGAAAGGCGGCTGCGCGTCTTTATATTGTGCAGCCATCGTTAAGTCAGCAGATTCAGCAACTCGAAGAGGAGTTAGGTCTGCCTCTTTTGATACGCACAAAGCGTTCAGTGGAGTTGACTGATGCAGGAAGGGTCTTTTTAACAGAAGCAAGGAAAGTTCTGGCTCAGGTTCAGGAGGCGAAGCGTGCAGCGCAACGGGCGTATCGTGGAGAGATAGGGCGACTGGTCGTTGGCTACATTAGTTCAAGCACATATGACCTGCTACCAATGATGTTGAGTGCCTATCGAGAGCGTTTCCCTGAAATTGATGTTGCCTTACGAGAACTGACGACACAAGAGCAAGTACGCGCATTAGAAGAGGAAACTATTCAGGTCGGGCTGCTACGTTTACCTATCAACGATCCCACGATAGATGTCGAGGTCGTTCGCCGTGAGCCTATCGTTTGCGTCCTACCAGAGGGACATCCACTTGCTCTTCATGAACGGATCGCCATGCCATTGCTCGCACATGAGCCGTTCGTCCTTCAAGCGCGCCAACGAGGAGGAGGGTACTATGCTCAATTAACGAATTTGTGCCTTACGTCAGGCTTTAGTCCCAATGTGATTCAGGAAGTGACAGAGATGCATACAATCGTGAGTCTCGTCGCGGCTGGAATGGGAGTTTCCCTTGTTCCTCTTTCAATGAAAAACATTCGCAGTCAAGGAGTGGTTTATCGTGAACTAGAGGGAGCAACAATCTTGACTGAGATGGCTGTCGCGTGGCTACGTAATTCCCATTCGACCATCGTACAAAATTTCTTGCA
>CAXUIS010000495.1:0-2542 GCA_964250915.1 uncultured Ktedonobacteraceae bacterium
GGATCAGGGCATCATGAATTATTGCCCCTACAATAGTAATATTTACTGTTCCTCTGGAAGTAAACCTTGACGCAATGCTAGAATCGCTGCCTGTGTACGATCACGGATGTTTAGCTTTTGGAAGATGATCGAGAGATAGTTCTTGACCGTTTTTTCGGAATAGGCGAGCTTGTCGGCAATCTCTTTGTTGCTCATGCCCGTAGCGACATAGCGCACAATCTCAAGCTCTTTTTCTGTAAGCAGATCGAGTACACGTTGTCCCCTCTTTAAAGGACTCTCAGAGAGGCGGCGTAGCTCACTCACAATAGCTCCGGTCATCTCAGGCTCAACAAGCGTACCACCTGCATGTACAGTTCTAATAGCTTGTGCCACCTCATTGATTGGACTACTTTTGAGTAGATAGCCACGAGCACCACTCTGCATTGCCTGTACTATATGTTGCTGATCGCGGTGCATGGTAAGCATAATAACTGCGACATCTGGCATGTCCTGTATTACCTGCCGTGTCACTGCGATACCATCGACAATAGGCATATGTATATCCATCAGCACTACATCAGGATGCAAATGTCGAATAGCGCACAACGCCTCAACGCCATCCGCAGCTTCTCCTATCACCTGTATATCTTCCTGTAATGTGAAAAGCTGACGTAAGCCCTCGCGGACAAGTGCGTGATCGTCTACAAGGAGTACGCTGATTACATCTGTACGTAATTGTTTACGCTCAAATACATGTATAGCATTTTGGGAGAGTGGTAAAGATGCTTTTATCATAATAACTCCTACCAATGGCGTTAATATTGTGTATAGAATATTTCTTATTGCCAGTATAGCAAGCAAGCGAAATAAAAAGTGGGTTAATCGTTCCGTTGTTAGCGATGACAAATACGTTATAATGAGGAACGATCCCCTTACTCAGTATAAACATACTCAAGAAAGAAGCGTTATATTTTTTCTATGGAACAAAGAAACAGCGTATTTGATGAGTCACACGTGCTAGCTACCGTATACGCAGAGGTAGAGCAGCGTTTTACAGGGATAGATGATCTTGCACACGGTTGGGAACATGTGAGTAGAGTCTATGCCCTCGCCCTCTCTATAGCTGAACGGGAGCAGGGAGACCGCTTCGTTGTAGGTATGGCGGCACTGCTTCATGATTTAGGACGTACAGCACCCTCCACTGAGACAAAGCATCACGCCGATCTCTCGGTATCACTCGCGACTACACTGATGCAAGCGCATCAAGTACCACAAGAGCAACAAGAAGCTATCCTACATGCTATTATCGCGCACAGCTTCAGTCGCGGCGTTGAGCCACGAACTCAAGAGGCGCGTATCGTGCGTGACGCAGACCGTTTGGATGGACTAGGTGCGATTGGTATTCTGCGCTGGGCTATCACAGGTGCCGTCCGACGCACACCAGAGACGCGTTCATACCATCCACAAGACCCACTTGGACAGCAGCACACGCTCGACGATCAGCTTTATATGCTAGACCATTTCTACTCAAAATTATTGAAACTGGAAGAGACGATGCTGACTGAGACCGGACGCTCCCTTGCCCGGCAACGCACAGCGTTCATGCGTAGCTATTTACAGGAGTTCAAACGCGAACTGGAACTGTTGTAGACTATGCTACAGAAATTGTTCGCGTGGCTTATTGACCAGTACACAGAAATTGTGGGAGCAACACGTTTTCTTTCAGTGTTGCCGCTGCCTGGACCTCCAGAAGACCATTTTGAGACGAGTAGTAGCGACGACTCAGCACTTCAACTCCATCTAGGAAGTGCATATTTTCCGTTTGTTGGATTTTTGCTGGCAACTTTACTGTATCTCATACAACTCCTCTTCGGCTTCCTGCTGCCACATCTTGTACTTGCGGCGGTACTTGTTGTCGCGTTGGTGTTGTTAACGGGAGGACTACACTTGGATGGATTAATGGATACCTGTGACGGTTTGTTTGGAGGCAGGACGCGTGAACGTCGGCTAGAAATCATGCGTGATAGCCGTGTCGGAAGTTTTGGCGTTCTCGGCGGTGTCTGTATCCTGCTCCTCAAATTTGCCTTGTTCGCTAGTATCGAGCCGCGTATGCTTTCACTTGCGTTTTTTGTTGTGCTACCAGTGTCACGCTGGGCAATGGTGCTAGCACTTCGCGTGTTTCCCTCAGCACGACCTGGTGGATTGGGCGCAACATTTCGACAAACCGTTACGTTACCAAGACTCATCGTCGCTGCGACAACCGCGTTCTTGCTTGCTTTTATAGTGGGGCAGGGAGAAGGTGTGCTTATGTGGTGTGTGGCTACCTGCGTCGCGCTCCTGCTCGGAACATGGGCGACACGCCTGATTGGAGGACTGACTGGTGATACTTATGGAGCCGTTGCAGAGTGTAGCGAGGTAGGAGTCCTGCTTGTGCTGGTGTGTATGCGTTCAGTTCTGTGAAAAACGCCGGATGGATGCGTAACAATGTAGGGGTCTACTTCATTACACCCTGTGAGCATTCTACAATGTCGGAGAACATGTACAAGTTTCAATACCTTCCAAC
>CAXUIS010000496.1:0-2523 GCA_964250915.1 uncultured Ktedonobacteraceae bacterium
GCAGAGCAAGTAGTCATAAACGCGATGCGCCGCGATGCAGAACATGACCTGCTGACACTAAAAGATATGCTAGAAAGCAATGCTTTGACGTATTTTCGTGCGGCAAGAGCATAATTTGTAAAATTATAGAATGTGGAGTTGGAGTAAGCTGCATATGAATATTGGATTATTGGAAGACAATCCTGCGATCCTTGAGCTAATGCGAACCGCACTTGAGTTAAATGGACACACTATCTTTACCCATACACGTGGTCAATCTCTTTTAAACGCTCTTTTTATGAATTACAATGCGGTTCCCCCATTGCCCACGTCCCATTCCTATGATCTCCTCATCGTTGACCTTAACCTACCAGATGAGTTATCGGGGATAGATGTAATCTCCTCTATCCACCGCTTGCTTGAACCCAATGTTCCTCCTATTATTGTCGTATCAGCTGCAAGTATAGATCAGCTAGATGCACTCCGTGTACAATTTCCCATGCTTCCCATTGTTCGTAAGCCATTTGCGATAAAAACACTTTTACACACAATCTCCTCAGTGCAATTAAAGAGGAAACATGAGCCGGAGTTACAGCGTTCATTGCCTAGAAGAATTATCAACTAGGATAGTGTCATGATGTTTTTTCATAATAGCACACAATTTTTTGCGTACTTGTATAAATCAGCCTTATGGCATACACTCTATGTGTTTCTCATACTCATACATTAGCATTACATTATCCTCATTGAATAGGAGCGAATACATAATGGAGTTAGCCGTTTTGGGAGCATCGGGACGCACAGGTCGTCCACTTGTACAGCAAGCGTTGGACGCTGGACACGATGTTATCGCGTTGGTACGGACACCCGCGACATTTCCTATCAAGCATGACAGGCTGACGGTGGTTCAGGGCGATGCGCTGAACGCTGCCGACGTTGACGAGGTTGTACAAGGAGCCGATGCTGTCCTGAGTACGCTAGGACATAGCAAGAATTCGCCAAAAGACTTACAAACGGTGGCGACAAAAAATATCGTTGCCGCGATGGAAAAATACGGTATCACTCGCTTCGTAAGTTTGACCGGAGCGGGTGTCGATGCACCCCAGGACAAGCCAAAGTTTATCAATCATGTCATCAAGTTCGCGCTCAAAACAATGCAGGGAGCGGTCTTAGCCGATGCAGAACAGCATGCGAAAGTTCTGCAAGCGAGCCAACTGGATTGG
Organism: uncultured Ktedonobacteraceae bacterium; assembly: GCA_964250915.1. Lineage (GTDB taxonomy): Bacteria > Chloroflexota > Ktedonobacteria > Ktedonobacterales > Ktedonobacteraceae > JBBQVS01. Next base: position 1,203 of record CAXUIS010000496.1, read on the forward strand.
GTAATTGTACGCGGTCCCATGCTTACCGAAGGACCCTACACAGGAAAATATCGCGTCGGTTGGGTTGGCGTCAACACCGGCACACGCATCTCACGCGCCGATGTCGCCGACTTCATGCTCAAACAAGTCACCGACAACACCTATATACATAAAGCACCAATGGTGAGCGATTAGACCCCTGATGAATATTGACAACCGAAAACGATAGTCCTTCTCGGTAGGGGCGGGCAGCAATAGAATGAGACCCCTACTGGAGTTCTGTGGTATTCTAAAGCAGCTACATGTAATAGATAATGTAAATAAGCTGAAAATAAAATATTTATGCCAGAACAAACATCGCTTTTTGGGTCGGACGAAACTCTCCCTACGCTACAATCAAACAACATAAAACAAGCAGAGCCGCTTGCATCACGTATGCGCCCACGAACTCTTGATGAAATCGTAGGGCAAGAACATCTCGTGGGACCAGGGCGGCTTCTGCGTCGTACTATTGAGGCAGACAGGCTCACCTCAATTATTTTGTGGGGGCCTCCTGGCAGTGGGAAGACAACGCTTGCCGAGGTCATCGCGCACACCACACACGCGCGTTTTGTACGTTTGAGCGCGGTCTCGGCTGGTGTTGCTGATCTACGTAAGGTGATGGATGAGGCAAGCAAGCTACGTCAGTTCTCACAACAACACACTCTTCTTTTTATCGACGAAATTCACCGTTTCAATAAAGCCCAGCAAGATGCTGTGTTGCCGCATGTCGAACGAGGCGTCGTTACACTCATTGGGGCGACAACGGAAAATCCAAGCTTCGAGGTCAATGCTGCACTGCTGTCACGATGTCGTGTGTTCACGCTCAAAGGACTGAGTGAAGAGCAGGTACAAGAGATTCTTCATCGTGCGCTAACTGATGAGAAGCGGGGCTTAGGTACAATGCATCTCTCGATTGACGATGGTGCTCTTGCTGCTATCGCGGTCTTTGCCAACGGTGATGCACGAACAGCGCTCAATGTGCTTGAGCTAGCGGCACAAGGCAGCGTAGGAGGGGCACAGAGCATAGGCAAGACAATTCCACTTGCACTTGTGGAAGAGGTCATGCAGCATCGAGCCTTGCTGTACGACAAGAGTGGCGATCAGCACTATGATACAATTTCGGCTCTGCATAAATCGCTCCGTGGCTCCGACCCAGATGCGAGTCTCTATTGGCTAGCGCGTATGATTGAGGCAGGAGAAGACCCGCTTTATATTGTACGTCGTCTGATTCGTTTTGCCTCTGAAGATGTCGGTATGGCGGACCCACAAGCTCTCTTGATTTGTGTTGCAGCACAGCAAG
>CAXUIS010000497.1:0-2494 GCA_964250915.1 uncultured Ktedonobacteraceae bacterium
AAAAGCAGGTGACTATAATTCACTTCATCGACAGGAGCGATACCTTGTGCTGAAATGTTGCTGATGGTCCGCGAGAGTTTTGGTTGCATGCGGTTCAATTCGGAAAGCAGCCAGTACACACCATTCTCCAGGACAATCTTATTAAAGTTGCCCCACAACGAACTCTTGCTGGCAGGTTCTGTCGTCTGGTTCAGAAACTTGGTCTGCACCCATTTTGTATAGGGGAACCAGTAGAACTCAAAGTGATCGTTCTCTTGCTTGTAGCGTTCAACATTCGCAATACATTGTTCAAGACTTTCACGGTGACTTTTGAAGTGCAGACGTTTGGCAGGCACAACACGAAGTGTTACATCCGCGATAATACCCAACGTGCCAAGTGAGACCTGAGCCGCTTTGAAAATATCAGGATTACGCTCTGCCGAACACGCAAGCCGCTCGCCATCGGCAGTAATCAGAGTAAAGTCCTCAACCTGTGTGGCAAGCGAACCATACGCGATACCCGTACCGTGTGTCCCTGTACTAATTGCACCAGCGATACTTTGCACGTTGATGTCGCCGAGATTTTCCTGGGCCAGACCGCGCTCAAATAGATCGTCACCAAGATTTTTGAGCCATGTGCCACCTCGGATTGTTACGGTGCCCTGCTCTGCATTCACGTCAGTCACACCTTGCAAGTTTTCCAGCGACATAAGAATATCATCTGTTTGCGCGATTGGTGTGAAGGAATGACCTGCTCCCACGACGCGCACATGGCGTTCGTCACGTCCATACATTTTCATAAGATATGCAAGCTCGTCGATACTCACAGGTTTGACGACCTGTCGTGGCGTAGATCTCACCGAACCCGACCAGTTCGTCCATTGTCCGTTTTGTGTTGTGGTCATATACCTAATTCTCCTCTCGGTAGGGGCAGCAATTCATTGCGCCCAAAGATGGGTCGGGCGGGGTTCTCGTTAAGGTAAAAGGATCGTTGCCAAAGCGTTGCCCCTCCAACGCCCCCATCTTTGGGCGCAATGAATTGCTGCCCCTACCGCCATTTCCATCAACATCTTGTGTCTATATAAAGCATTGTCCATCGCCACGATAGGTCATATACTTCCCTTTGACGGTGCCATCCGAGACGAGCAGGAGATGCGGAAAACGTTCGCAGAGTTCGCCTGCTTTGCTGTGACGCATAAATATTGGGTCGCCAAGCGTAAGCGGAACGTCACCTTTGTATCGAACGGGCGTCTGCACTTCTCCTGCACCTTCGATTGGGTCAAGGCTGGCACCCAATGGTAGATAGGGACGCGGCTGCTTTTCTGTTCCAGTTCCACCAGACGCGATATAGCCACCACCGAGACAGGTATAGAGCGATGGAGCAGGACGACGTACAATCTCGATGGCATAACCTGCGGCTGGCTGATAATGAAAATCTCGATAACTGTCAAATAACGTTGGGGAGTAGAAACCGGAGCCAACGGTGATTTCTGTTACGGCGGGTTCTCTACGTGTCGTGTGCATGCTGCCAGTACCACCACCATTGACGAAGCGTAGCGACTGTCCGTAGGAAGCTATGAGTTCCACAAGTGCTGTACGTCGCGCCGCAACTTCGCGCACTGAGTAGCGTTTGAGTTGGCGCACAAGCATACTCTTCAACGCCTGACCTGCGACGTTATCGCCAACACCCGCGATTTGTGCCTCATAACCCATGAGTCCATCAAGCCAGACATGCGAGGAAGTCAGGATGCGCTCGATCACTGGTCGCGCTTGCTCAGGCGTGCGCAGAGTTGAGCGCCACACACCAAAGTGTAGCCCCGGAAACTGTGTCGCCATGTCGATGTCAAGGCACAACGGTAAACGTACTCCGTGCTCTTTGGCGATACTCTCGACTCGCTCCACATGCTCAACACTATCAATCATCAGCGTGATATGCGCTCCTGTAGCAGTTGCATGCGCCACCGCCGCGATATCGTTGGCATGCCACGTTGGATAGCCGATGAGCAAATCATCAATACCCTGCGAGGCTAAATATACCGCTTCAAGTGCTGTGTAACTCATAACACCTTGAAATGTCGGGGATGCGGCAAGAATACGCTTTATGACGGAGACGCTGCGCAGCGATTTAGAGGCTAAACGAACCCTTTTGTCGCCAGCACGCGCCACAATCTCATGTATGTTCTGCTCTAATAAGTCCAGATCGAGATAAGCAAACGGCATAGGATAACCATGAAATATCTCTTTGTAATAGGCATAATCGCGTATCGGCTCATCCTTTGAGATGAGTGTTGTATCGCGCTCCTGTCGGCTCTGACCTAGCATGTCATTCCTCCCTTTACACAAAAGTATACTTGAGAGAGAAGGCTAAATCAAGGAAACGGCGTATATGTTGACCGCATCATGTCAACAGAGATCAGGGCACCCCAGGGCTTTTTGGTAGTCCCGAAAAACACCTGAAAGAAGCCATTTCTTGCTATACTAGGAAAATCACAAAACACTCCTAGGAAAGCGAGAA
>CAXUIS010000498.1:0-2432 GCA_964250915.1 uncultured Ktedonobacteraceae bacterium
TGTTGGCGTGGAAGACGTGAACGACTTGCAAGTAGAGGTACTAATTCTGCGAGAACGTAATTTGTTGTAACGAGTGTCCGTTTTTGTTTAAGAGCAGTTTGATAGATAGCACTTATGCTACTATGCAAGGGGTCATGTCGATCAAGTAAATAAGCCCATCCTGATGTGTCAACAAATAAACTGTTTTTAGAGACCATATTTACTGTTCATTCTCGGCAATAAAAATCTTATCGTGCCGTTCGATCCAACCTGGATCATCGTCTCCACTATCAAACATGCCAATAAAAGGAGCTAAAGGATCATTTGCTGGACTATAGTGAACCGCATGTAAAGAGGTGGGAGTGTCTCCCTGTTTCAATAACTCTACGCTTTCTGTTAACAACGAAACAAGTAGTGCATCAGGAGTTTGCCCACGTTGTGCGGCACGGGTAGCGATTTCGTTATAGATGTCATCAGGAATTGAAAATTGATGGCTCATAGACATTTCTCTGCTTTATCGTCCCTTAAAGAAAATATGACCGTTGAAAAAGTATATACGATACAATATCAATACGCAAGGGCTTATGAGTCGAAAGAATATATCCTCTTGACAGTCTGCTTGCTTATCCGTATACTTGAGGTGTAGCCACTTCTCACGGCTACACCCTTCCTCTATCGTTCCTCTTCGTTTCTAACAACTCTCACAGGAGCAAACTACTATGCCACTACCCTCATTTCTTCGTTGGCTCTCTTCTCAACCCCCACCTGTACAGCAGATACAGGAGCAGATTGACCCAACTGCTTTCTCAGCAAGTCCCACACAGGAAGACCAGTATTGGGGACGCCTCGCTTCTGGTGACGAAGAAGACTACTATTGGCGTCGTTTGTCAGACAATTTCTATCAAAAAGATGTCATTCCTAGTACTTACTTGGAGATACACAACGCTTGTTATGAGGCGTACAATGCCAATCCGCTCGCGTTTGCTATTATCGAGATTACGACGAGTTTTGTTCTGGGCAAAGGCGTTACTCTTGCCGCGAATGACCCGACGGTACAGCGCGTGCTCATGGATTTCTGGAATGACCCCGACAACCATATGGAGACGCGTGTATACTCGCTCTGCACAGAACTTTCCCTTTATGGTGAGCAATTCGTGCGCTTTTACGTGAATAGGATGAATGGGCGTGTAAAGATTCGCCAGATCGACCCCTCGATTATTGACGAGATAGAGACCGACCCCGACGATATCGAAACTGTGCTGCGTTTCCATAAACGTCCCGTTGGAGCAACTGCCACGACTCCGGGTGATCCCGCACCTGTAACGATACGCGACTCACCGAGTCTTGAGGGCGAATGGTTTCAAGCAGGTGCTGAGGTCGTGCAGTTTTGTATCAACAAAGTGTCGAATGCGAAACGTGGCAAAAGCGATCTCGCCACGCTTCTCCCGTGGCTCCGACGCTATAAGGATTGGCTGACCGACCGTGTACGCATCAACAAATATAAAGGTGCGTTTTTGTGGGATGTTCGTTTACAAGGGGCAGACAAGAAAGCTATAGACCGCAAGAAAATGGAATATGCGTACCCACCCGAACCCGGTAGCGTGATTATTCACAATGAGGCCGAGGTGTGGTCAGCCGTCAAGCCAGAGATTAACGCGAGCGAGGCCGCCGAGGATGGACGTGCGCTGAAATTGATGCTGGCAGTTGGGGCGCAACTGCCAGAGCACTTTCTGAGTGATGGCGCGAATGGCAATCGTGCCACTGCCACTGAAATGGGCTTGCCCACATTTCTCAAGTTTCAGCGTCGTCAGCACATTCTCCGCGCTCTGTTACGCACACTGCTTGATCGGGTATTGCTGGAAGCTCGTAAAGCAAAAGTTCTTGCCACAGATATCGACACAAGTTACGATATCCTTTTTCCAGAAATTGATGTCGCCGATTCTCAGACGCTTGCCAGCGCGACTCAATTGCTCGTCTCAGCCTTATCCACAGCCAAGCAAGAAGGCTGGGTGAGCGATGAAACCGCGATGCGGTTGCTCTTTCAGTTCGCGGGTGAAGAGCTTGACGTTCACGAGGAACAAGCTCGTATCCGCACACAAGGCGAGGTGTAGTATGCCGCTTGATACTCGTAAAGCACAACACTTGTTGCAAGTGGTGACAAGAAGTTTTGCCGGACGCCAGCGTACCGTCGTCGTGGTCGCGCTTGTCAGTGGTAGCTATACCTATACAGCGATACAGGTCATCATGCGTCCATTACGTGTTGTAGACCCACAAGTATACGACCCATCGGGACAGTCCACACCTCATGTTGCTGATATGCTCATGATTGCCCCGCTTGCTACAAACTTCACGGGTACTGTTTATGTTGCTGACACAACTCTTGCCAGCCTAAGCGGAGTCACATCCGCTCCGAAATACGAAATTGTCGAAGTGCTCCCTGCTGGCATGTTGCC
>CAXUIS010000499.1:0-2422 GCA_964250915.1 uncultured Ktedonobacteraceae bacterium
CCCCTATTTCGCTTTTTTCAACGTTTATTCTTTACCCACAAAAAGACACAAGTCCTACTTTTAGCGTATCATATTGACCTACATTGATACAGTATGTAAAATCACAATGTAAGTTTTATAGTACACTCTGTGGGGGAGCCTTCATGCAAACTGTATCAACCGATCAACTCGTAGGACAAACTGTAGGTCACTACACTATAAAAAGCCTGCTAGGACGTGGACGTTTGAGCGCAGTCTATCTGGCTCAACACCCAAGTCAGACCTCGGCGGCGGCCTTGACAACCTTTATCATTCCTGAACGCTTTTCTGCTGAAACGCGAACCCGTTTCACGCAACGTTTCACAAGAGAAGCGGCAGCTTTGACCTCGCTCAGCCATCGTCACCTCTTACCTATTCACGAATACGGTGAGCAATTTGGTTATCCCTATCTTATTACGCCCTATATGTCTAATGGCTCTCTTGCTGATATTTTGAAACGGCAAGGACGTTGCACTCCCACCTATGCTCTTGAAGTTCTGGAACAAGTCGCTGCTGGACTCGAATATGCTCATCGCAAAGGCATTGTGCATGGAACATTGAAGCCTGCCAACATTTTGCCGAGTACTGACCAAAATCTCCTTGTTGCTGGCTTTGGTTTGGTACACATACTACAAATGCGTGGTATTGAGCAAAATGACCAGCCGTATTCGTATCTCTTAAGTATCGCGGATACATTTCTGTATGCGTCTACCTATATCGCGCCAGAAGTTGTGCAGGGACAGCCGATTGACCCACGCTCTGATATTTACGCGTTAGGCGTCATACTGTTTGAAATGCTTAGCGGCAAGCCACCATTCACAGGCACATCACCTCTTGATACCGCTATGCAGCATTTGCAGCGTCCCTTGCCATCATTGCACAAGCTTAGTCCTGATATTCCTATTTCGATGGAACTTGTCATCAATCATGCGCTTGCACGCGATCCTAGTCAGCGTTTTCAGCATGTCAGCGAACTGGTTGAAGCCTTCGCGCAAGTGTGTAAAGGCATTGTCAACCGCCCTCAGAGCGTGCAGAGTAATGAGACGGCGTTCCTGTTGGACGAGCCGAAGTCGGCGTATGATCTGAAAAATATACCAGAGGAAGAGGTTTCTGTTGGTGGTTGGCAATTAACACCCCCCGTTATAAGTAGTAAGCTTCTCGCGTTCCGCCCCTCGGCTAGTACCAATAGTGCACCAATGCAAGCTGCCCCTGCTAAACCTCTTCCTACAACATCAGATGGTTGGCAAATTACACCCCCAGTTATAACTGGGCGTATGGCGACCGTCCAGCCCTCGCAACACGTACCTCCAGCACCGTTTGGAGTACGACCCACCGCCGCACCACCTACTAGTTTCTTACAACAACCAACTCAAACTAATGGAGTTGCACATATACCAACACAACCTGCACACTATAGGCAGGAAGTACAGCAAGTGCAACCAATGGAACCAATGGTTAGTGACGCTGACCCTATGAACACGCCTTCATGGTGGGTACAGGGACCTTCTTTTGCCTCTGTACCGCAGAGTAGGGTGCAAGAGACTCCGTTGAGAATGCCCAGTCAGGAACAGAACAAGTCGATGGAGCAAAATAAGCAGGTACCATCATCTGATACTGTGATGCGCATTCGGCCTGCGAAACGCTCACGCAATGTAGGACGAAGGCGTGTCATTGCAACTTTGGCAGCCGGAAGTGTTGTCGCAGCGGGTGCGTTGATTGCAGGTAAAATGAATCTTGCTCACCTGGTAACAACGCTCAACACGCACACAGCACAAGGAAGTACAATCGCAACAGGACAACAGCCGACGGGCAATACTGGTACTCCTAAAGGGAACACCAATCCTGGAAATACTGGCACGCCCAAAGGCGGTACCAACCCTGGAAACACGGGAACAGCACCTACTGGTAAAGTCCTGGGGGCTACCAGTCTCGCTGTGAATACCGCTATGGATATTATCAATCCAGCGGACGGTAAAGCTGGTTTGCTCATTCACTTGCTAAATGGACACTTTGCTGCATATGAACGCGCTTGCACTCATGAAGGCGTTGAGGTCAATTATGATCCTATGACACATACGCTTGTCTGTCCGGCCCACGGTGCTGTCTTTGATCCTCTAAACAAAGCCGCAGTTCTACAAGGACCAGCACTAACTCCGCTAAAACCTGTGGCATTTCTTGTTAATGCTAATGGCACCATCACTGCAGGTTAGATTGCTTGACGCTTTTCATGACGAAACGATACAATCAAAGCACTGAATGGTCTTACGTGTGCTATAAAAAAGAAAGACGTGGTTATGAACCCAACGTTAGCAATGTTTCTCGGTCTTGTCGTCGCAGTGCTAATTATTCTATGGGCAGTGATCGAGCTAATGCAACGCTATATCAGGCAAAAGAAGGCCAATAC
>CAXUIS010000500.1:0-2395 GCA_964250915.1 uncultured Ktedonobacteraceae bacterium
CCCATATGACGGTCCGTTGTAGGCTCCTTCGTGTATGGGAGGGGCATCCCCTTGCGGGTGCCCTGGCATCTCTACGCTCTTTCGACTGCTTTTAGAATGGCGCGCCGTGCCATCACGGTGGTCATTTGAGTGCGATAGACTTTCGAGCCATGAAGGTCTTCGATTAACGTGAGTCCTTCGGCGGCATGACTGGCAGCTTCTGTCGCAATCGTCTCGTCGATTTTTTTGCCAACGAGTGCTGCTTCTGTTGTACTAGCACGCGTGGTTTTGGTTCCTGCTCCTGTAACGGTCACGCTTGCCGCGCTACAGGTACCGTCACCACCGAGCGAAATGACTGCCGCTACACCAGTTACCGCGTAATGTGAAGCTTTGTTTTCGAGCTTCATATAGGAGGTTCCTGTATGAGCAGCAGGAATGGCAAAGCGAATCTCGGTGAGTAATTCACCAGCTTGCAGTGCTGTTTCAAATGTATCGACGAAGAAATCGTCGGCTGCGATGGTGCGTTTGCCTGTAGCACTTTGTGCGACAATCTCAGCTTTGAGTGCTAAGATAATCGCGGGCATGTCACCTGCTGGGTCAGAGTGAGCGATACTGCCGCCGAGTGTGCCACGATTGCGCACCTGTTGATCGCCAATTACTGAAGCGGCGTCGGACAATACTGCGAAGTGCTGGCGCAGCAGTTTTGAGCGAGCAACTGTTGTATAGGTTGTCATTGCGCCAACGGCAACAATACCGTTTTCCTCACGAATGTACGAGAGTTCCGCGATTTTGCCGATATCAACGAGATGTTCGGGTTGTGACAGGCGAAGTTTCAGTGATGGAATAAGACTATGACCACCAGCCAACACTTTAGCATCATCGCCGTATTGCTGTAGCAAAGAAATCGCCTCATCCACCGTCTTAGCGGGATGATAATCAAAGGCTGCGGGAACAGACATGTGCTTTCTCTCCTCTTCATCATACATAGAAATAGGGGAAGACATCCGACTCGTCAAGAACCGGATGTCTTGCTCATCGCAATTCTACTGCTGATGAATGATCTTCCACAATTTCTCTGGTTTCATAGGCATATCAATGTGTGGTACGCCAAGTGCATCCGCTACTGCTGCCGCGATAGCGGGCGTGGAGCCGATGGTACCAGCCTCGCCGACACCTTTGACACCTAGCGGGTTTACGCTTGTAGGTGTCGTGGTGTGGTCCAGCTCCAGCATGGGGAACTCTGGCGCAATTGGCATGGCATAGTCCATGAACGACGCTGTGAGAAGCTGACCGTCCTCACCATACACGATACCTTCGTAAATGGCCTGACCAACGCCCTGCGCGATACCACCGTGAACCTGACCCTGCACGAGCAAGGGGTTCAACTGGCGACCACAATCGTCAACCGCTACGTAGCGTACGATCTCCGTCTCGCCAGTATCCTTGTCTACCTCAACGACACAAATGTGTGTGCCGAAGGGGAAGGTGCAGGACTCTGGCTCGAAGAAGGCTGTGGTTTCCAACCCTGGCTCCATTCCTGGTGCTAGTGTGTTGGAGGAGTTTGCCGCGGCTGCAACTGCGTTGAAGGTGACGGACTTCTGAGGTGAGCCTGCGACGGAAAATTCTCCGCCTTCCAGGTTCACATCCTCTGGACTTGCCTCTAGCATGTGTGCCGCGATCTGCTTCATCTTCTCTTTTAAGCGTAGTGCCGCATTTAAAACGGCTGACCCACCAACGGAGGTACCTCGGCTTCCATAAGTGCCACGTCCTTCTGGTGTAGACTCAGTATCGCCATGCAGAATGATGACGTTTTCCATTGGAATGCCAAACTCGTCGCCCACAAGCTGTGCAAACGAAGTCTCTTGTCCCTGCCCATGTGGTGAGATGCCAGTGTAGACATGGACCGTGCCAGTTTGTTCGATACGCATACGCGCACCCTCGAAGCCTCCATCAGGAAGGACGCCCTTAGGTCCAAGGCCGCAGATTTCTACATAAGAAGAGACGCCGATACCTAGGAGTTTGCCATCAGTGCGACTCTGCTTCTGCTGGGCGCGGAGGCTCTTATAGTCGATCAGTTCCATTGCCTTTTCCAGCGCAATTGCATAGTTGCCTGTGTCATAGACAGGACCTGCTGAAGCTTTGTATGGAAATGCATCTGACTTCACGAAATTGACAAGCCGCACATCTGCCGGGTCCATACCCAACTCGTTCGCAATGAGGTCCATCGTGCGTTCAATAAGGAAGGTTGCCTCTGGGCGACCCGCACCACGATAGGCGTCTGTTGGAGCCTTATTCGTGAAGACGATATCACACGCGGTATAGGTCACTGGGATGTCGTAGCAGCCGTCAACCATTGGGAGAGTGAAGGCGATAGCAATGACATCGGTGAAGAATTGGAGATAGGAGCCGAGGTCAG
>CAXUIS010000501.1:0-2394 GCA_964250915.1 uncultured Ktedonobacteraceae bacterium
AGGAGAGTAAGCAGTGCAGAGCAAAACGAGCACGCTTGTAGGGACAACACTTGGAACATGTGTCTTAGAAAGACTTCTTGGTACTGGCGGCATGGGTATGGTCTTTCTTGCACAACAGACACGTCCTGCACGAGAGGTTGCGGTGAAAATATTGCGCCCGCGCACGCTGGTGCCAGAGGAAGAACATTTGCAGTTTCTTGCACGTTTTCGACGCGAGGCCGACGTTGTGGCACAACTCGATCATGTCAATATCCTCCCTATCTATGAATATGGAGAGCAGGCTGACCGTGCCTACCTCGTGATGCCCTATCTGGCTGGGGGAAGTCTTAGCGATTTGCTCACGTCACGTGGTACACTTTCTCCTCAAGAAACACTTCTGTACATGGAGCAAATCGCTGCTGCTCTTGATTATGCTCATCTGCATAACATTGTGCATCGAGACATCAAGCCCGGCAATATGCTGTTTCATACCGATGGTCGCCTCGTTCTCGCCGACTTTGGCATCGCTCGTCTTCTTCCTGATGAGCATACTCTGCAAAGTACCGTTCAAACACATTCAGGTCTCTTTCTTGGCTCGATAAACTATATGGCACCAGAGATGGTACGAGGCCGTCACGTAGACGCTCGTGCCGATATTTACGAGCTTGGCGTAGTCATCTTCCAGTTGCTCTGTGGACAGGTGCCCTTTCAAGGAAATTCTCCCTTTCTGGTGGCGGCAAAGCACGTTCAAGAACTTCCACCTCATCTCTATGAAATCAACCCATCACTTTCTATGGACATTGATGGAGTTGTACACAAAGCACTTGCGAAAGCTCCAGAAGACCGCTATCAGTCGGCAGGGGAGTTGATAGATGCATTACGGAATGCTCTTTCCGTGACGCGTAATACGTCGTGGAATAGAGAACTTCCGCGGACAACGATGCCAACGCTCCCAACGATCATTCTCCAAAAAGATGTGCAAGCGCAGGGCGATGACCTCCTTTCCTCTGCCACCAATGTACATGGTGAGAAACAGCCCTCGTGTTTGTCTTCGTTGCCGAGTAGCACGCGGAGAGGGCGGTTTCTCGCTCTCGTCCTTGTCTTTCTGCTTCTGCTTGGCGGGCTTCTTGTTGAACAACAAGCGATGAAAGGCTTCTGGAAAGGAATCCCTTCTCAACCGAGAGGAACGTCCACATCAGCCGTATCCACACCAAGGATCGCATCTACCTCAACACTCTTTCCCACTCAAACGTCAACGCCCTCACAGCAAGCACAAACTCTTGTACAGCATTACTATGACGATATTAATCAAGCGAAGTATCAAGATGCGTATACTCAATGGGGAAGCGACTACCAGAAATCGCTGCCATACACTCAATTTTCAACGGGCTTCTCAACGACCATACATGATGATGTTGTGGTACGTGCGACAACACTTCAAAATGACGGCACGATAGCTGTGGAGATAACGCTTTATGCAACTCAGACAACACCTTCAGGAACACGTACTGCTGCGTTTGAAGGAGACTATATCGTTGGACAGGAGAACGGGACCTGGAAACTAGTGCGTGCTGATCTTCAGCAAACCGGAACCTTCTCTCCTCTTGCAACTCCATCAGCACAGAATCAAGATTCAGCTGAGGCGGTTGTGCAACACTATTATCAGGCAATTAATGCGTCTGATTACTCCACTGCCTATCAACTTTGGGGGACAGAGTATCAAGGCTCTCATCCCTATGCTCAATTTACGAAGGGTTTTCGTACAACGAAACATGACGATATAACAACCACGACTGTCACACAACTCTCAGCGACCGTTTATACGCTAGGCGTCGTTCTCAAGACGACAGAAGAAGGAACGGGAGGCACAGCAACGACTACCTATAGTGGAAGCTATGTTGTTGGGCAGGAGCAGGGAGTCTGGAAACTCTTCACGGCTCATCTTCAGGAAAGTTCGTGACACGACATCTCTACGTCTACAGCACCTTCGCTGAGAAGAAAGACACCTTAGGTCTCTTCAAGAGAAACGAGAGAGCAGTTCTCCATGCGGTGCTACAACTCATTCTCTTTACGCAGGACAAGAAGGAGACGGACATGTGGAGGTGCGCAAAATGTGAACTTCTTCACATTTCGGCGAGAGACAGCAAAAAGCGCATTTATTCTGCGACGGAGTGCGTTACTTCTATCGTAAGGTTTCTCGACAACATCCTTAACAGTTTTCTGCAGGCGATTGTTCAGGAGTTGGAAGAGAAGAGGAGATGTGGGGAAGGGAATACGGAACATTTTCGCAATACGCATGGAGAAAACAATGCAAAGAACAACTCGCATCCTACAACGTCTAGGCAATCAGCGTCCTCTGTTTGGATTGCTTCTGATACTTGGCGTGCTCCTTTTCACACTCGTGCTTACAGCATG
>CAXUIS010000502.1:0-2393 GCA_964250915.1 uncultured Ktedonobacteraceae bacterium
GACTCCTTATTTTGCTTCTAATGCAAACACAATAAACGTGTATATGTAGGGCAGCTATGGCTGCCCTACATATACACGTTTATTGTGTTTGCATACTGAATAACCAGGGAGCTTCTTGTTTTCGGCGTTGCTCATATGCAGAAATCTCTTCCTCGTGTGAGAGCGTCCAGCCGATGTTGTCGAGACCTTTGAGTAAAGCTTCTTTACGGAAATGATCAATATCGAAGTGCAAGACCCGCTTGCTTGGCGTTGTAACTGTTTGCGCTTTAAGGTCAACGCTGAGGGTGTAACCCTCCTGTGCTTCTACCTCATTGACGAGTTCTTGAACAGCGGCCTCGTCGAGTGTTAGCGGTAGAATACCGTTGTTAAAACAGTTGTTATAAAAGATATCGGCGAAACTTGGCGCGATGAGACAGCGGAAACCATATTCACGAATGGCCCACGGCGCATGTTCACGTGACGAGCCACAGCCGAAGTTGTCACCAGCAACGAGAATACTCGCACCATTGTAGCGCGGTTGGTTCAACACAAAATCGGGATTGAGTGTATGTCCATCAGTGGCGTAACGCCAGTTGGCAAAAAGTGCCTCACCGAAACCTGTACGCTTGATCGTCTTCAGATAACGCGCGGGTGTGATCTCGTCTGTATTGACGTTTGTACGGTCTAAGGGCATAACGAGGCCGGTATAAAGTGTAAATGGTTCCATAATAGTTACACCTCTCGAATATCTACGAAGTGTCCAGCGATGGCGGCTGCGGCAGCCATTGCGGGGCTAACAAGATGTGTACGCCCACCGCGTCCCTGACGACCTTCAAAGTTGCGATTGCTGGTCGAGGCACAACGTTCGCCCTCACTCAGACGGTCGCCATTCATAGCAATGCACATGCTACAGCCAGCTTCACGCCACTCAAAACCTGCGTCACGAAAGATAGCGGCTAGTCCTTCTTCCTCCGCCATGCGACGTACCTGCATTGAACCTGGGACGACCATCGCACGCACAGACGGTGCAACGTGCTTGCCTTTGACAAACTGTGCTGCCATACGCAGGTCTTCCAAGCGTGAGTTTGTGCACGAGCCAATAAAGACGGTATCAAGCTGAATATCAGTAATTTTCTGTCCAGCTTGCAAGCCCATATACTGCAAAGCGCGTTCGTAGCCTTGCCGTTTGAGGATATCTTCCTCGGTAGCAGGATCAGGAACGGATGAGTTTACATCGGCAACCATACCGGGATTGTTCCCCCATGTTACCTGTGGTCCCAGATCAGCCATATTGATTTCATATACATTGTCAAATGTCGCATCAGGGTCGCTTGCGAGTTGTCGCCAAGCGGCTACTGCTTGATCGAACAATTCACCTTTTGGAGCATAGCGGCGTCCCTTAATATAGGTAAAGGTTACATCGTCGGGAGCGACCATACCAGCACGCGCGCCCGCCTCAATCGCCATATTGCAGAGGGTCATACGCCCATCCATTGACAGGTCTCGAATAGTCGAGCCACTAAACTCAATCACATGTCCAGTACCAACACCCGTACCAAGCTTGCCAATAATACCAAGTGCTAAGTCTTTCGCGGTTACGCCGGGGGCCAATTTCCCTTCGACACGGATATTCATTGTTTTGGGCTTCTGTTGCAAGAGGCACTGCGTTGCCAGCACGTGCTCAACCTCGCTTGTGCCAATACCAATGGCAAATACACCCAATGCACCGTGTGTCGAGGTGTGTGAGTCACCACACACAAGCGTCATACCAGGAAGCGTAATGCCCTGTTCTGGTCCGATGATATGCACAATGCCCTGTCGCTCATCATTCATATCGAAGAGTGTAAGGTCAAAATCGACGGCGTTTTGCTCCATCGTTGTGATACACAATTCACTGTCGCGGTCTACCACATTCAGCATCTTACGTCCTTGTACGGTGGGTACATTGTGGTCAAGAACAGAAATAGTGGCATCTGGACGACGCACAGGAAGATGTGCAAGGCGTAGACCAGTAAATGCTTGCGGTGATGTAACTTCATGCACAAGATGACGGTCAATGTAGAGAATCGCCGACTCTCCCGGCACATCACGCACAACATGGGCATCCCAAATTTTATCGAACATTGTTTTTGACATAACAGAGTCTCCTAAAGTAGTGGAAATAGTTTATTTTATATTACCACAATCGAACGCTATATAAAATTTTTACGGGCAACCTCCCTTTCCTTGATAACTAGCCATTCAATGCCCAATTTCTATGCCTCTACACCCTTCGTAAAGTGTATAGCTCATCAAAAGCTAAAGATAGCGAGAGGTTTTCATCAAGACTTACAGATGAGAATGAATACTCTAAAATAGCTGTGCTTCCAGCAGTCAAAAAAGATGTACCTAGCAATGCAGGCAAAAAGTGGAAT
>CAXUIS010000503.1:0-2386 GCA_964250915.1 uncultured Ktedonobacteraceae bacterium
TCAGTTTCTGGACTTTGTCGTTCTTCTTATTTAAACAGTATTGCCCCTTGTGGGCATCCGTCGCTCTACTATTCAGTATAAGTAGGAATACATAATGCATAGACAATCAACATTCAACAATCCATTTTGGTCAAAAAACTTTCCCGATCCCTTTATTCTCAAGGTGCGTGGGCGTTATTATGCTTATGCAACAGAGGCCGAAGAGAAACTCACGCAAGGTTCTCCAGTATTTCCTATTCTCACGAGCACTGACCTCGTTTCGTGGACCGAAATAGGTAAAGCTATGCCTGCACTTGGCGACCCATATTATCTATATTGGGCACCAGAGGTCACGATGTACAATGGTCAATTCCTTATGTACTATGCAGTTCATATGAACGAAGAGTTTGTCGCTAGCATTCGCGTAGCTGTAGCAGACTCACCAGAGGGACCCTTTATTGATAGCGGGCGCGACCTCACAAGTGCTCAAATTCCCTGGGCTATCGACCCACATGTATTTCGTGACCAGGATGGTCAATGGTTTCTCTATATGACGATTGAGTATCTTGACTCTTCTAAAGGGATGGTGGGCAGCGGCAACGCCGTTGATCGACTTCTTGACCCCTTTACATTAGAGGGAAATCTCACCCGTGTCACTCCACCAAGTCAAGCATGGCAACTGTATGAAGCGCAGCGTCAGTCAAAAGGTGGCATTGATTGGTATACGGTAGAGGGACCAACTGTCTTACGGCATCGTCGGAAATATTATGAGATGTTTTCGGGTGGGTGTTACTACCGCGACAACTACGCCATCAGTTACGCGACCTCAGATGTACCAATGGGTCCAAATGGCCTCCATGACACCTCGTGGCAAGATTGGCAAGGAAGAACGGGACATGCTTTTTTGGTACAAGGCAACTCGCATGTCCTTAGCCCAGGTCACAACTCGTTTGTGCTGAGTCCCAATAACGCGGAGCAATACATTGCATATCACGCACTACAATCGAGTATGCTCGAACGTTATGCATGTCTTGATCGTCTTTTCTGGCATGGCGACGAGATGTGGACCGCCGCACCAACTTACACACCTCAACCCGCTCCCACCATGCCACGTATTCATGAACTCTTCGATAAGACAGAGTTAGAGTTAAACACTACATGGCAGCAGTCTGAAGGCGGCTGGAACGTTTCACAAGGAGCCGTTACACAGTCAGAAATAACAACCGTATCCGCAATACTCGCTCAACAACAGCAACTTCATACTGATTGGTTGCTTGAAGTAAATCTGCGTTTGCTAGCAGGAGATGGCGCGTATGGCGTTCTATTTCATCAGGACGATACTCACTCATGTCGCCTCACCATTACATCTGATGCTCAACTCGCATGGATAGATGGACAAATCACTGGCTCAACAGTACCTCTTCCTGTTGATACAAAACTGCAAGCGTGGCATCAACTAATTATCGCTGTATCTGGCTCAGTGTTTACGGTGCAATTCGATGGTATACATATACTAGAAGGCCAGTTAGCGAGTAAGTTTCATTCATTTGGCTTGCTCACAGAACGTTGTAGTGCAGCCTTTACTGGCATTAGCCTGACCGACCATTTTCGTGATGAGTTTCTCAATGATGCCTACTCACCTGCTCTTCTAGGCTGGCAAACAGAAACGTATGATGCAAAGGGTGCTAGTAATGATAATGCAGCAGATTGGGTAGTGCGAGATGGAGCATTAGAACAAAAAAGCTCAACACTTGGAACACATATACTCCTCAAAGACTCTCGATACGAGGCATGCGAGTTTGGCGCAACCATGAAGCTGAACGCAGGAAATGAGGTAGCTGCTCTGGGTCTTGTGCTATGGCTAAACGAAGTAGATAAGTACTTTCTCTGGTTGACACAGGACGCATCGAAGGACTGCGCACTTGTTATTAAAGGTGTTGGCATACTCGCAAGCGAAATTCTTTCACAGAGACTTCCCCAAACCTTTGACCTGCACGATTGGCACACGCTCCGTCTTACATATCAACAAGGCAACCTGACACTATTCCTCGATGGACCAGAGCTTTTGACGTTTGCACTTCCCTTCCATGCCTATAAAATGGGGCTAGCGACTCGGAATGCGGATGCCGCCTTTACAAGCGTTTGGCAAACGGGGTAAAGAGTTCCCTTCCTAATGCGTTGTCCATTTCCACCCCATCTTTGGACGCTATGATACTGTTTATCAAATTGGTACGGATATTGTAGGGACTGATGTATCACGTCCTTGTCGGCGGTTGAAGAGGCTAAGAGGACGTGATACATCGGTCCCTACTAGATTGTCAAAGCTGATTTGTCGCTTGAACCAGGGCACCCGCAAGGGGATGCCCCTCCCATATGACGCTACTTCCCACGCCGCTTCGTATATGGG
>CAXUIS010000504.1:0-2383 GCA_964250915.1 uncultured Ktedonobacteraceae bacterium
TTTTTTTTGATCAAAAAAATAATATTTCCCCCCACCTCCCCTCTTTTTCTTTGGAGTAAGCTTCGCTTGACAAACGCTCATTCGTTGGGTATATGAGAACATGGGTACAATTAGAGAGGAAAAGAGAACAATATGAGTAATCCACAATTACCATCCGATGTTGCGGAACGTGTGCAACGCATCGAAAACAACTTGTTGACAACGGAGACATTTCGTAACATCATTACAAAACGCTTAACACTCATGGAGCGCATGGATGTCTCGAAGGTACCAGGAGTTAGTGTTGCAGTCGTCAACGATTATCAGGTTGAATGGGCGCAAGGCTATGGCTTGCTGGAAATGGGCAAGCCAGAGACTGTTAATGCTAACACCTTGTTTCAATGCGCGTCCATTAGCAAACCTGTGGCGGCGGTTGCTGCCTTGCGTCTCGTCGAGCAAGGTTTACTTGATCTTGATGCAGATGTGAACGAGAAGTTGGTATCGTGGCATGTGCCTCCAACTATATATATGAGCAAACAAGGTAGGGAAAGTTGGCAACCACGCATCACGATTCGTCAACTTGTGAGTCATACTGCTGGCTTGACTGTGCATGGCTTTCCAGGTTATGCATATGATGAGCCACTTCCTTCGCTACTCAACATTCTTGAGGGCACGTATCCCGCCAACACGCCAGCTATCCGTGTAGATACGCTACCAGGATTACAGTTCCGCTATTCCGGTGGTGGCTACTGCGTTCTACGACAATTGCTCTGCGATGTGACTGGCAAGCCATTTCCAGTTTTGATGCGCGAACTGGTGTTAGACCCTCTGGGAATGCATGAAAGTACATACGAGCAACCTTTGCCTAATCAGTGGATGAATAATGCCGCGTCCGCACATCATACTTCAGGAAAACCTGTTCCAGGCAAGTGGCATACCTATCCAGAGATGGCTCCTGATGGCCTCTGGTCAACCCCCTCTGACCTCGCCAAATTTTGTATAGCGTTGCAGCTTGCTAAAGCTGGCAAGGAAAACGTGCTGTTGTCCTCAGCAATGACGCAGCAAATGTTTACTTCGCAAGCTTTAGAACAAGGGGCGAATGTTGTTGGACTAGGTGTCTTTTTGTATGGTGAAGGTGAAACTGCACGCTTTGGGCATACAGGCGGCAACGAAGGTATTAGATGTGAGTTCATTGCCTATCAAAATCGTGGTCAAGGAGCAGTTGTAATGACGAATTCCGATGAAGGGTGGCCCATTATACAGGACCTCCTGGCAACTATTGCTGAAGAATACTCATGGCCCGATTTCCGACCTGCTCAACTACCCCTATTAACTTCTCTGCGTTTGCTCCCTATGTTGGCGAATATGAAGTCAAGGCAGGTGTACAGTTCACGGTAGTGCTGCATGGCGAGCAACTTTTTCTGCAATTTCTAGGCCAACCAGCTATCCAACTTTTTCCCCTATCTGAGACACGCTACTTCATGGAGGCGGTAAACGCAGAAGTTGCTTTCGAGAAGGACAGTAACAACCATGTAACGAGACTGATCTTCAAGCAAAATGGACAAAGTATCTCTGCCAAGAAAAAAAGATAGGGAGGCAAACACTTATGAATAGATTACAATGCTAAGAGGGTGTGATGAAATCAGACCCGTACAGAACGTTCGCGCGCCGATTAATAGTGCAAGAGCAACTAAGCTGCTTCCTGTATTGGTCTGATTTCATCACACTCTTTTCCTCACTACTAATGTTTAAGAAACTAAACTCTTATACGAGTCTGATTTCATCACACCCTTTTCCTCTATCCAACAAGCTCTTCTTATGATATATTTTTACGCATCTATTTTATTTAAACGTATTGGGGGAAGCAATGAAACAATACAATCCAGAAATACATCATCGACAGTCTATTCGGCTAAAGGACTATGATTATAGTCAAGTTGGAGCATATTTTGTTACTATCTGTACGTGGCGAGGTACTCAGGTGTTTGGAGAAGTCAAGAATAGCCAAATGACCTTAAATGGTCAAGGTGAGATTGCCTATGCTATGTGGCTGACACTACCTAGGCGTTTTCCTGGGGTTGAACTAGACCATTTTGTGGTAATGCCTAATCATGTTCATGGTATTGTTGTACGAACCGAACGTCTCACACCTGAAAAACAAGAGGCAACAAGTAAAACCTCAAAAGATGAAATGAATAAGATGCAGATATACAGAGCCTCGCCTTATCGTCGCCAAATGCTTTGTGAAATGGTACGAACATTTAAAGGTGTCACTAGTTATTATGTACGTCGTAGTGATGGAGGAACACGTGGCTTTGGTTGGCACCGTGACTATTTCGAGCATGTCATCCGTAGTGCTAAAGAATTAGACACGATGCGTGCATATATGGTCAACAATCCAGCT
>CAXUIS010000505.1:0-2377 GCA_964250915.1 uncultured Ktedonobacteraceae bacterium
GGGCGCGCAGGCCAAAGCCGATGCATTAGGTGCCACACTTGTTGTAGACGGTCCCGCCCAATTTGATGCCACACTTCAAACCCCGATTGTAGACGCGCTTATTGCAAAGAAGGTTGACGCCATTATCATTGCCGCTTGTGATAAACAGGCAATGATTGCTCCACTGCAACGTGCAAACGATGCAGGCATTAAAGTTATTTCGGTTGATACCTTCATTGGTGATGGTGATTATACAAATGGCCCCGTAAAGTTTCCTCTTTCCTATGTTGGTTCAGATAATACACAGGGTGGTACGATAGCGGGTCAAGCATTAATTAAGGCTATTGGTGGTAAAGGGAAAATCTACATCCAGAACGTGAAACCAGGGATTAGTACAACCGACCAGCGTGAAAAAGGCTGTAAAGATGCTATCACGGCGAGTAATGGTACGGTCACATTGGCTGGTGTAGACTACAACAACGATAGCGCGGCGACTGCGGCTCAGCAGACATCAGCAGTGCTTCAACGCGACAAGACCGTTGCGGGTATCTTCGGCACAAACCTCTTTGGCGCGGAGGGCGCGGCACAAGCAGTAAAGAATGCTAACAAGCAGGGTACGATCAAAATTGCCAACTTTGATGCTCCTGAGCAGGCAATTACCGATCTGAAGAATGGTGTTGTTGACCTTGTAATCGCCCAAAAACCGGGTGATATGGGCAGTACTGCCGTCCAGTTCGCGGTCGATGCGCTCAATGGAAAAACGAGTGGCATTCAGAAGCGTGTTCCTACAGGCTACGTGGTCATCGACAAAACCAACGTAGACACCCCTAACTCACAAAACGCGATTTACAAGAGCAGTTAATATATGCGAGATGTATAGCGCAACGATGCGTTGCGCTATACATCTCGCACTCATACCCTTCTTGCAGAAAGTAGTATGTTATGCAACTTGCAAAACCACTTGCATCATCGGCACGTAACCCACTTGCGACAATAGGGAGGTTCTGGGCCTGGATATTTTTGCTGATTCTTATCATATTTTTCTCGCTAACTGGGCAAGGCTTTTTTGACCTCTTTAATTTTCAAAGTATTGGCGCGGATATGGCGATTGTGCTGATTATGGGCTTGGGCCAAACCTTTGTCATTATCTCCGGTGGCATTGATCTTTCAACAGGCTATGTGATGGGACTTGCAGCTGTCGCTTCGTCGCTTGCTATTACACATGTCAATCAACAATTGCCGTTGCCACTCATCGTCCTTATCGCCATTGTTGTTGGTATTGTCGCGGGTCTTATTCCCGGCTTATTGAATGGCTTTCTCATCGCTCGCCTGCGTGTCCCACCCTTTATTGTGACACTGGGTATGTTGGGCATTGCGCGTGGTGCAGGCTTTATCCTCTCAGGTGGGCAACCCGTTAGCGTACAGACAAATGGTATTGGGCAGATTGGCAATGGCAATCTGGCCTACTATCTACCGAATGTAGGCTTCAGTTTCTTTGCCTTACCACACAACCTGCAAGGTGTGCGCCCACGCGATATCGTGAACATTCTGCCCTATCCACTTGTCCTCGTGATTATCATTGTCATTATCTGCCATTGGCTCCTAAGTCGTACACGTTTTGGACGCCACACCTATGCTGTTGGGGGCAACGGCGAAGCATCCTCTCGTGCTGGAATTCCAGTTGTGCGTCATACGATTGTTGTCTACATGCTTTCAGCACTGCTGGCCTCAGTTGCGGGTGTCCTGTATGTCTTCCGCTTCACAAATGGAGCCGCTAACGCTGGTGATGCTCTGCTCCTTGACTCGATTGCGGCTGTGGTTATTGGTGGAGCCTCACTCTTTGGTGGCGAGGGTACCATTATCGGGACATTAATTGGTGCCTTGATTATTGCTGTCATACAAAACGGTCTGGTCATTATCTCAATCGACCCCTTCTGGCAGTTTGTGGCGGTCGGGTCAGTTATTATCCTGGCGGTGCTGGTCGATCAGGCCAAAGCTCGCATTAGTCAGTAGGACGGGAGCGTATGGTGGAAGCAAAGCAGCCAATTCTACAAATAAAGAATTTGTCGAAGCATTTTGGCGGTTTGGTTGCCGTAGATAATGTCAGTTTGGAGGTGTATCCGAGTGAGGTTGTAGGTCTACTCGGCGACAATGGTGCGGGTAAATCAACACTTATCAAACTCATCTCTGGCGTTCACCGTCCTGATGGGGGACAACTACTCTTCAATGGGTCTCAGGTTAGTTTTTCCACACCATTAGATGCACGGCGTGTGGGCATCGAAACAATCTATCAGGATTTAGCTCTCTGTGAGAACCTGGATGCAAGCGCGAATATCTTTTTAGGACGCGAACCTATTGTACGTAAACTTGGCATCTTTCGTGAACTCAACTACAGCTA
>CAXUIS010000506.1:0-2308 GCA_964250915.1 uncultured Ktedonobacteraceae bacterium
AGAATGACAGGCGCAGAGCACCTGTCATGCTCTTGACGCCCTGTTTTTCCTTCATGGCAAACTCAACAATTCTTCTCCTGATGCGTATGGGCGTAATGAATTATAGTTCCTACTTGACGAGGGCACGATGAGACACTACAATACGTTGAGAGAAGAGAAGAGTGTCCCTTTATGTATTGGAGGTATTTTTCATGCCATTGTACGAGTATCGTTGCTCAGATTGTAAGACGAAATTTGAGTTGCTTGTGACGCGTCAGCACGCCGATGATATTATTTGTATGAAGTGTCATAGCGACAAGGTACGCCGCTTGCTCTCGACTTTCGCTGTACCGCGTGGTGGCAGTGAAGATACTGCATATGGTGACGACGTACCTATGATGGGTGGATGTTCTTGCGGTGGTGGTGGTTGCGGTTGTAACTAGGTCGTCTTGGTCCCACAGGCTTATTAAAAGAAGATAAAGTTAGTATCATGTTTAACAAAACTAGTTATCGACGGGGCGTGACTGAAGGTGTTCTGCTGTTCACGCTCGGTCGCCTCGGTTCGCTTATCACACCAACCATCTTTCCTGACTGGTTATTCGTAATCGCACCCCTGATCTTTCTGACGATACAATTTTTGTTCGCCCCTTTTTGGACGACACGTCGTATTACGTCAACGAAGCGGGAGCGTTTAAGCAAGCGTTTCTGGCTTCTCGGTCCACGACTTGCTGCTATTTGCTTTGGCGTTGACCTTCTGATTACGCTTGCCTTTGGCCTACCTGTTAATCTTTTTGGCGTACAACAAGGCTCGGCATTGCTCCGTCTTCTCACGAATGGGACCAACCATCTTACACTCGTCGATTTTGGCATCTATGAGTTGAAGACCGCCGCATTACTCTTTGCCCTCTTCACGCTCTCCGTCATCTGCACACGTCTGGCAATGGGCGGTTTCTTACGCTTCACGATGCCAGCTGGAGGCAATCGCGTCACGTTGTAGTACGTATCTTTATCCCCCAGCAGGGCCACCTTCCAAGCCTGGTTTTGTCATGCTGGCGGGATCGAGAATGCGGTCAAGTTCGGCATCACTGAGTTGTGTCTTCTCACGGGCAACCTCGCGTACCGTCTTTCCTGTCTTGTAGGCCACCTTCGAGATATCAGCGGCGGCATCATAGCCGATGACGGGAGCGAGTGATGTGCAGATTGCCAGGCCACGCTCGACCATCTCTGGCCCCTTTGTCGTTGCCTGTATCCCTTTCACACACTGTTCCGTGAAATTGTGCGACACGGCGGCAAGCAAGCTGATAGATTGCAGGATGTTATATGCAGTTACTGGCATCATGACGTTGATCTCGAAGTTGCCCGATTGTCCCGCGACAGTAATCGTGGTATGGTTGCCCATCACTTGAGCACAAGCCATGCACACCGACTCGGCGATCACTGGATTGACTTTCCCAGGCATAATCGAACTTCCAGGCTGTACGGCTGGCAAATCAATTTCACCAATGCCTGCACGAGGACCAGAGCCAAGCCAGCGAATATCGTTGGCAATCTTCATCAAGCTTACGGCAAGCGTATTGAGTGCACCGCTGGCAGCAACGATGTTATCGAGCGTGCATTGTGCCTGAAAGTGGTTACTTGTCTCATGAACTGCAATACCATTCAGGGCTGTAAGACGCTGGCAGACCTGTGCAGCGAACTCTGGATGTGTGTTGACGCCTGTACCAACGGCGGTACCACCAAGCGCGACTTCCGCGAGTTCGCTTTGTGCGGAGCGTACGCGTGTGATGCCACGCTCGATCTGTCCCGCATAGCCAAGAAATTCTTGCCCTAAGCGAATCGGTGTGGCATCCTGGAGATGTGTGCGTCCCGTTTTAATGACAGGCATAAACGCCTCTGCCTTTTCCTCTAAGGCTCTTTGCAAGCCTTGTAACGCAGGCAGAAGGTCTTGCTCGATGCTCAGTAAGGCGGAAAGATGTATAGCGGTGGGAATGACATCGTTTGACGATTGCCCGAAGTTTACGTGGTCGTTAGGGTGTACCTTACGTGAACCGAGCGATCCACCAAGTAGTTCGCTGGCACGGTTGGCGATGACCTCGTTCGCGTTCATATTTGTTGAGGTGCCTGAACCTGTTTGAAAAATATCGAGAACAAAGGCTGAATCGAGCTTACCGTCGATGACCTCTTGCGCGGCACGCACAATAGCCTCGGCTATTTGTGAATTGACGGTTCCCAGGCCCTCGTTGACCTGTGCTGCTGCTTGCTTGATTTGTCCAAGTGCGCGAATAAATTGGCGTGGAAAGCGCAGATCGCTGATAGGAAAGTTGAGTAC
>CAXUIS010000507.1:0-2294 GCA_964250915.1 uncultured Ktedonobacteraceae bacterium
TTACACATGTATAGATTATTACACAAGATACGATTATTGAAGATTTGATAAATACACAAGAAAAGGCAACCGTTTTTGTTTGGGTAAGAAAGAGTAGTTACTTAGAAAGCTAATAATAAATAGGAGAGAGTAGTGGCGAATAGTTTATCTTTACACATCCTGCCCGTGTATTCGGCATATCATCCTACAGAACGTATTGGTACGACTCGTTTGCTCAAGCATCAGGTCGAGACAGAGGAAGCGTTCAATAATCCTGATATAGATGTTGTGATAAATACGGCGATGACGGGGGACGGCAAGAGTTTGGCGGCATATCTGCCCGCATTTCGCAATGATAAGTCTGTAATTGCGATGTATCCTACGAATGAGTTGATCCGCGATCAGCATAATGCGTTGCCTTCATATGAACAGCGTCTGAGTATTTCTTTACCGCACAATGATATGATGTTTAGCGCAAAGATCAGCGAGTTGATGCGCTCACAGGATATTTCTCAACGTTTGGAAGCGGTACGTAACCTGTTACGCTGGAACAACATTCTGCTTACCAATCCCGATATCGTGCATCTTATCATGAGTTTGCAATATGGCTGGGACCACAGACGCAAGGAACTGCCACAAGAGTTAAGCGCGTCTTATGATTATCTGTTGTTCGATGAATTTCACGTGTTTGATGTGCCACAGGTGATCGCGGTTACAAACATGCTCGGCTATTTCCTCGCGTCATACGAGCGGAAACAGGAGCAACGTCGCAAGTTTATGTTTCTCTCTGCTACACCGAGCAAGCTGTTTGATATCTTGTTAGAGCGCGGCGGTGTGCGCTACAAACGTATTTCTGGTACCTATACCTCTTCTGAGCAAGATGGTTATCGACGTATTCTGCAACCTTGTGATCTCGAACTTCATGAGATAACGCAAGAGCAACGTACCGAGCAATGGATTGGCACGCGCCTGAACGAGATACGAGACTTTTTCAAGCAATATCCACACTCGAAAGGTGCCATTCTGGTCAACTCTGTTGCTACCGCACGTCGCTTGGTGAAGCTCCTCAAAGAGCAACTAGAGCAGCCATACGGCATCACGATTGGCGAAAACACTGGCTTGACCGACTCTGTACAGCGAAAAGCATCGTTTGAGAAAATGCTGCTGGTTGGAACCTCAACGGTAGATATCGGTGTTGATTTTCGGATCAACCTGCTTATCTTCGAGGCGTTCAATGCCGGTTCATTTATTCAACGCTTTGGACGACTGGGACGCCATGAAGGATATGCTACTTATCGTGCCTATGCACTTGTACCACGCTTTGTGCTAGAACGCTTTGGGGCGCGCTACGCGAACGACGTAGAGCTTGAGCGAGCGACATTTAACGCGAGTGTACATGAAGTATTTCCTGTTGAGACAGAGTTCAAGCAGTACGCCAAGCGTTGGGGCGTAGTGCAAGCGGCGCAGGTGCTTGAAGAGCTGCGCCATTTACAGGATGAGAACACACTTTTCACGGAAGCTTTGGAACGACGTTACGAGCAATTTTACGGCAACGAAGCATCTGCTGGAACAGTTATGAAGAAGGCTGGTAAAAGGTATTGGGGCATCAAGAGAAACTGTCCAGAAATTATTAAGGAGTTGACGAGTTTTCGTGGGCAAAGTCCGCTTTCCTGTGGAGTATGGGACGTTGACGGACATGTACAGACCTACAACCTCTTTTTCTTGCTCATGAATACGACGTTTTGTGTCATCGAGCGCGAAGAATTTATGCAACAGGTACGAGCAAAGGGCGGCGACGAAAAAGAGTTTGAGCGTCAATTGCTCTACTTTCGGATAGAGGAATATGTTCCTGAGCGCAAATCACTGCTACTATATACCCCAAAAGATATGCTGGCCCAAAGCGAAGATTTTCACAAGGTGTTGGTCGAGTCGGGAATCACTGTGCGTGAGCCGAAAGCAACATGGCTGCATGAGGTAAACCGTCGGCTTGGCAAATGCAATCTTGTATGTATTATTAGCGATAGGCAACCGGATGAGTTGAAGCAGAGTCTGCATCTAGGAGCATTATTTCAGGTAGTACGGTTAGAAGACAAGTTCGGGTCGTCGTACTCGATTATCTTTGGACAGGAGGCACTGCTGGCGCATACAGAACTGTCCTTCCGCAAAACGAAAAGCGACAACCCGATGATCCTGTAATACATGGTCGGGTTCATATGTTAGTGCTGGTCGCTACGGATGTTCTCCACAAGGGGCTACTCCATAAGCGTTCACGTAAGGAAGCAATGGGAACCAGGGCACCCGCAAGGGGATGCCCC
>CAXUIS010000508.1:0-2275 GCA_964250915.1 uncultured Ktedonobacteraceae bacterium
TCGTATTAGAAGATTCGCCAAATGGCGTGCGTGCAGCACAAGCGGCAGGCATCTTCTGTGTCGCCATCCCCAATGTAGTAACAGGTCAACTGCCTCTCGATCACGCCGATTTACGTCTGGTGTCTATGGAAGACATGCCGCTAGAGAAGCTGGTTGCGCTGGTTGAGAGTAGGGGAAAACCTATAGAACGTTAATTGTAGGAGTCTAATTCTATTACTCCCTTTTGCCGTTGCACAATGTTAACAGGACAGATGGAATGTTTCATCAATCCTCTCAACATGGTCAATCGCTCACGGGGAGTAATAGAATTAGACTCCTACATTTTGTTGACGTGGCGGGATTCCACAAAATCCAGCAGTGCTCCAACCAATTTCGATTCCTCTAGCTTTTCCATGTTCGCACAAATAATCATAAAGCTTATAGGCATGGGCTGTCTCACTCCATGCCTGTTCAGCTTTAGCGAATGGACTATGAGCAGTACGCACACCCGATGAACCGTCACCATCAACGACCGTATCAACCACAATACGCTCTGTCCCACTATTAAGTAAGCGTTCACCAAAATCTTCCATATTAGCATATGGTAAACATGGACTAACAGTAATTTGCGTATGCACACCAGCATTCCTGGCAGTCTGTACTAGTTTCCAACGCTTCTCTAACGGGGGACCGCCTTTAAGACTCCTCAAATAGGCTTGATTGTCCGTCTCGATAGTCACAGAAAGCCATGCATAGGGAATTTGGCTCAACAATGGAAGATTTCGTTCTACTAGTGGAGAGCGTGTTTGAATAACTAGCAAGTCCAGATCAGGATAACGTG
This sequence comes from uncultured Ktedonobacteraceae bacterium, assembly GCA_964250915.1. Lineage (GTDB taxonomy): Bacteria > Chloroflexota > Ktedonobacteria > Ktedonobacterales > Ktedonobacteraceae > JBBQVS01. The sequence goes on from CAXUIS010000508.1 coordinate 821, forward strand.
AGAAGACTTCCAAGCATTGCTGTGTCATCTGGTACTTATTTTCAATTGGCTGATAAGGATCAGTTGTACTACTCATAAAAACGCGAAGCTTTTGGCGTAACGCCGATTTCATCTTTGCAAGCGTCGTATGCAGCAATTCGGCTGCATTTGTCTTGACCTGTACTGCCTCGCCCCAAGCACCAGTAAAGCCACTAAAGGACCAATTGGGTAGAAATTGGGCATAACAATACATGCCACAAGTCGTTTGTCCGAAACCACATCCTATATATGATGACAGTGTATGTGTGAAAGGATACGGTCCGCTTGCTAAAAAGCCGTTACGCTGTGGCGTCAGAATGCCTTTTGCCTCTTTAAGCGCGATTTCTATAGTCTATCTCCTGTTAGTAGGAAGACTCCTGCGGTCTTCCTGCTCTTCGACGTAGCTATGCTTTCTGCCTACGTGTAAGAAGGTAGTTCCCTCCCCACATGAGAATACCAAAGACAATCAGCACCAATCCCCACCAAATGTTGATGTTGATTCCACCGCTCAATCTGTAGTCCGCCGTTGTACCAAACAAACCTTGAAGCAGATTTCTCGATGCAGTTCAGCCGCGTAGGGTGTGGGCGCGCCTTTCTGATAGTTCTCTTTTTTGCGAGTGAGGGCATAGTTATACGCCCATCGTGCCGCGCCACAATGCTTTAAGCATAAGGTCCGTTGCTCGTTATTCAAGTTTATCTCGACTCGATACCCACGCTTGACTAGCATCTACTCTTCCTCACTTTGCATGACCGACTCAACACACGCTTGTATCTTCTCCGCACGGCGTTTACTTTGTCTACGTCCATAGATACGAGCCGCCATGCTCGTTATCACACTTACGAAGTCGTCTACCAGTTCATCGCCTGTATCACTCTGAAACACCATCTCGATATGACGCCCTTGAGCCTCTAACAACGTTTCGATATAATGAGAGCCAAAGCGTGTTAAACGATCTCTATTCTCAACAATGATCGTGCCAATACTTGCATCAGCTAACAGTTTGTCGAGTTTCGGGCGTGTGTCATTCAATCCTGATGCTATCTCAGTGACTTCTTTTGAGACCTGATAGCCACGTGCCGCCGCATAATCCTTGAGTCGTACAAGCTGACGGTCTAAGTCTTCCTTTTGCCCAATGGAAGAGACCCGTGCATACAAAGCAATGCGTCCTGTATGTGCTCGTATCTGCTGTGGGTCACGTACAATGACGGTCCCTGTTGCTGTTTTATAGGCATCAAGCTGACCTGCCTTGTACCATCGCCATGCAGTTTTATAGCTGATACCGTGTTGTTTGGCATACGCACTTAACTTCATGTCACCATTTTAGCATACTTTGTCTATGCTTGTCAACATTTTTATAATTAGTTATATCCCCACAGGGGAAGCGGAGCTGCATGAGATAATGTTATACGTGTTACACGATTAGTACAAGCACAAGT
>CAXUIS010000509.1:0-2263 GCA_964250915.1 uncultured Ktedonobacteraceae bacterium
GGAGGAACTCAGCAGCACCAGCGGCACAAGTGGCAAGACCGATGAGGCCTGTTGCTCCACAGGAGACGCCGGCCGTGGCCATGGCGCGGATGCAGGCTGGTTTGGGACGTTAGCACGTTGGGGGAGGAGAGGAGGAGGGAGGCAATGTGGGAAATGGAGTGGGCTCACCGCCGAAGTTGCAGCCTTGGCGGGCTTCGAGCTCGGTGGGGAGAGCGGCGGCAGAGGCGGCGACGAGGAAGAGGGGGAGGGTGATGATGAAGCGCATGTTGGTTGTTTGGGTTTGGTGGGGATTGATGGGCTGGAGTTGGCTAAGGGCTATTGAACTTTGAAAAGAGAGTTGTTGATGTTGTTGAAGTGAGTGTCGGTGATGCTGAGGTGCATTTGGTAAGTGGGCAGCTTGATCTTATATTCCTCTCGCTTTCGATGTCATTACTGGCCCTGGAGGCGATGACATCTCCGAGTTGCGAGATCGCAGGTTTCGCTTCCTTCCTTGCATGTTCGAGAAGTATCATAGAGCGAGTGTAACCTGATGGATAGCTTGGCTCCAGGATCGAATGTCTCGCTTGACTATTCTCTTTTTTGAAGAGTCATAGCTGAGTCTCGTGGTGGTTGCACTCGCTCGCTGTGTTTCAGGATAGGCCGAAAAGTCACGTGCGTGGTAGAGTGTTACAAAAGAGTGTGTAGTGCCACTTCGAAAGCGATATTGTAGGGCAGCCATAAGGCATTATGGATCTGAGACAGTCTCGTGGCGAGCTTGAGTAGGTAGGTAATGTGGCTCGCTATCAAAGTAGAGACATTGCCTAGCTGAGAACAGTTTGAGAGTCTTTCAGTGTGCCATTACACTACTATCAGACCAAAATCAGACAGCTTGAATGATAGAAAACAGGAGACTCCTTTTTGCAACGCTCATCAAAATCATAGCAAAATTGCAATCGCACCGAGCACCTCAAAGCATCCTTCAACATTGCCTGACATATACCTACATGTACTCTAGCCAACCATGTTATGCACATCAAGGACCCAAAGACTTCTTCAGACGGTCGCACCATCCATCACCAGACCGAAACTCGCACTCCGATACGTCGTAGCATCTTAACCAGGCCTCATGTCATCCAGCTGACAATTTGCGGAGTGCATGCATGAAGACTCGTGGCGAAGCGGCTTACCGGAGATGCACATCAAACATCGTGTTCCAGGCGGATGTAACGTCTTCGAAGAGAAATTTGCCTAGTCGGGGTATTCCAGCAAAATCTGCGGTATTCTTGTTCTGGGCTTTCAGCTCCGTTTTGTGTTTGCTAGGCAGTTGCTTGCTTGCTTGTGCTCGAGATTATCGCCACTTGCTTTTGTAAGTCCGATCCTGGGTTACACACGGCTTATATGCCGTTGTCAGGCCAACAGTGCAGGTTCACTCAGCTTACAGGCCCCGAAAGATTGCATTTTCGGTCCATGTTCTACGGCTGCTACGATCTCGAAATACCTTAGCTGCATGTACAGATCAGGCCTCGCATATCATTGTGCCATCGACTATCTGTACTGTCATGCTGATTGGGTGCGGTAATGGCCGAGTGCATTTTGACAGGTCTTGACACTGCTGGTCGACGGGTCTGTGCATCATTCAACGCAGACACTAGTCCCGCGGGATAGAGAGAGATCTTGTTTGTCAAGAACCTTGAATCTTGAGTACTTAAGCTGACTATATAGCCCTTCATGTCCCCAAACTCCACAGCTAAAGTACACAGTCCGCTAACATGCGCCAAAAACTCACATGCAAACGCCAGGGATCGATTCAAAGCCAGGTGTGCAAATTCGTCCCAAGATCTCTGCGTGAAGATTCCTAGTCGTTGTAGTTGGATTGTCCAGATCCATCCTTGTTGACTAGTGGCAAACCATAGCGAAGATGGAGTTCTTCCTCTTGAGACTTCCCATTAGAATCGAAATAGGGGCGTTCAGCATGGCAGGCGACACGAACGGCGTGACGGCGGTGGGGAGCAAAACCGTACGAGGCAGAATGGTTCTGTGAAAATCAGCTTGCGCAAGAGGGATTTCTCTCCGGGGCCACGACTCACACAGACACGATTGTCCCAGAAGGCCACGTCGTTCTTGCCCCATTGGTAGCGAACATGGAATTCCTGAGTTGTGGCGATGACCTCATTGAGGTATCGAATAATGGCATCACTCTCCGTTTTCGGCACTCCGACAATGGCTTTTACGAAACCAGGGTTGAAGAAGAGGGACTTCCAGCCTGTCACCGGGTTGACGCGAA
>CAXUIS010000510.1:0-2261 GCA_964250915.1 uncultured Ktedonobacteraceae bacterium
GGAGGAACTCAGCAGCACCAGCGGCACAAGTGGCAAGACCGATGAGGCCTGTTGCGCCGCAGGAGACGCCGGCCGTGGCCATAGCGCGGATGCATGCTGGTTTGGGACGTTAGCACGTTGGGGAAGGAGAGGAGGAGGGAGGCAATGTGGGAAATGGAATGGGCTTACCGCCGAAGTTGCAGCCCTGGCGGGCTTCGAGCTCGGCGGGAAGAGCTGCGGCAGAGGCGGCTACGAGGAGGAGGGGAAGAGTGATGATGAAACGCATGTTGGTTGTTTGGGTTTGGTGGGGATTGATGGGCTGGAGTTGGTCGAGGGTTATTGAGCTTTGAAAGGAGAGTTGTTGATGTTGTTGAAGTGAGTGTTGGTGGTACTGAGGTGCATTTGGTACGTGGGCAGCTTGATATTTATATTCCTCTCGCTTTTGATGTCATTACTGGCCCTGGAGGCGATGACATCTCCGAGTTGCGAGATCGCAGGTTTCGCTTCTTTCCTTGCATGTTCGAGAAGTATCATAGAGCGAGTGTAACCTGATGGACAGCTTGACCAAACTCGACTGTCTCGGTTGACCACTTTATTCTGTCGAGAATGTCCATAGCTGAGCCTCGTTGTGGTTGCACTCGCTCATTGTGTTTCATGATAGGCGAAAGAATCACGTGCTTGGGAGAGGGTTGCAAGAGAGTGTATGCTAGTGCCACTTTGAGAGCGATAGTACTTATAGAGCAACCATAAGGCAATATGGATCTCAGACATTCTCGGGGCGAGCTTGGGCAAGGAGCTTTGCTATCGGTGTAGAGACGTAACTATTGCCGAGCTGAGAACAGCTTGAGAGTCTGCTAACAGACCAAAATCAGACAGCTTGAACGAGGGAAAAGATGAACTCCTTTTCGCAATGCTCATCAAAATCATAGCAAAATTGCAATCGCACCGAACACCTCAAGGCATCCTTCAACATTGCCAGACATTTACATACATGTACAGTACTGTAGCCAACCATATTATGCACATCACGGACCCAAAGATTTCCTCAGACGGTCGCACCATCCATCACCAGACCAAAACCCGCACTCCGATACGTCGTAGCATCTCAGCCAGGCCTCATGTCATCCTGCGGACAATTTGCGGAGTGCATGCATGAAGACTCGTGGCAAAGCGGCTTACCAGAGAGGCACATCAAACGGCGTGTTCCAGGCGGATGTAACGCCCTCGAAGAGGAATTTGCCTAGTTGGGATATTCCAGCAAAATCTGCGGTATCTTTGTTCTGGATTTTTCAGCTCCGTTGTGTGCTTGCTAGGCGGCTGCTTGCTTGCTTGCTTGTGCCCGAGATTATCGCCACTTGCTTTTGTAAGTCCGATCCTGGTTTACACACCGCTTATATGCCGTTGTCAGGCCAACTGTGCAGGTTCACTCAGCGCTTACAGGCCTGAAAGATTGCTTTTTCGGTCCACGTTCTACGGCTGCTACGATCTCGAAGTACCTTAGCTGCATGTACAGATCAGGCCTCGCATATCATTGTTCCATCGACTATCTGTACTGTCATGCTGATTGGGTGCGGTAGTGGCCGAGTGCATTTTGACAGGTCTTGGCACTGCTGGTCGACGGGTCTGTGCATCATTCAACGCGCACAGTAGTCCCTTGGGATGGAGAGAAATCTTGTTCGTCAAGAACCTTAGATATCAAGTACTTAAGCTGACTATATAGCCCTTCACGTTCCAAAACTCCACAGCTAAAGATACACAGTCCGCTAACATGCGCCGAGAACTCACATACAAACGCCAGGGATTGATTCAGAGCCAGTTGTGCAAATTCGTCCCAAGATCTCTGCGTGAAAGTTCCTAGTCGTTGTAGTTGGATTGTCCAGATCCATCCTTGTTGACTAGTGGCAAACCATAGCGAACATGGAGTTCTTCCTCTTGGGACTTCCCACTCTCATCGTAGTAGGGGCGTTCGGCATGGCAGGCGACACGAACGGCGTGACGGCGGTGGGGAGCAAAGCCGTACGAGGCAGAATGGTTCTGTGCAAGTCAGCTTGCACAAGGGAAGTTCTCTCCTAGGCCACCACTCACACAGACACGATTGTCCCAGAAGGCCACGTCGTTTTTGCCCCATTGGTACCGAACATGGAATTCCTGAGTTGTAGCGATGACCTCATTGAGGTATCGGATGATGGCATCACTCTCCGTTTTCGGCACTCCGACAATGGCTTTCACGAAACCAGGGTTGAAGAAGAGGGACTTCCAGCCTGTCACCGGGTTGACGCGAA
>CAXUIS010000511.1:0-2237 GCA_964250915.1 uncultured Ktedonobacteraceae bacterium
AAAAAAACATCAATCCCCTTAGGCGTTTCAAACGATACCCGCTTTTCACAGTCCTACGCTCATTCTTGTTATTTACTCTCCATTGCCCGAACGACGATTTCGGAGATGTCTTCGACCTGAATTTTCTCTTCGGCCTCGACACCCTTGATACCATCCTCGAACATAGTGATGCAGAAGGGGCATGCAGCGGCGAGTACCTCGGCGTTAGTTTCGAGGGCCTCGTTGACGCGGTTCTGATTGATACGCGTCCCGATCTTTTCTTCCATCCACGCACGACCACCACCACCACCGCAGCAGAAACTCTTGTTGCGGTTACGGCGCATCTCCGTGACGCCTTCACTATTGAGTACGGTCAGCACACGGCGTGGCTCATCGTACACATCGTTGTAGCGACCGATGTAGCACGGGTCGTGGTAGGTCAACTTACGCTGGTCAAAGCTTTCGGGAAGCTGAATTTTCTGGTTACTCAAGAGCGAGTCGATATACTGCGTGTGATGCACCACTTCGTAGTTACCACCAAGTTGTGGATACTCGTTCTTGATGGTGTTGAAGCAGTGTGGACATGCGGTAAGCACAGTACGCTTCTTCGTCGCAACGCCAGTATGCCCACCACTTGAACCATTCGCGGCGGAATGTCCATTATCAGCATCAGCAGTATTGAAGCCATAGCCGTTGAGTGTTTCGATATTCTGCTGTGCTTGCATCTGCCACAAGTATTCGTTGCCAATACGTCGTGCTGGATCACCTGTGCAGGACTCTTCGGGACCAAGAATAGCAAAGTTTACATTTGCCGCCTTGAGTACCTTCGCAACTGATGTAGCGACACTCTTGTTGCGCTGATCGAACGAACCCATGCAACCAACCCAATAAAGTACGTCAGCTTCAGGATTTTCTGCCAATAAGGGAATTTCCATACCGGCAGCCCAATCCGCGCGTGTATCGTTGCTGATTTCCCACGGATTGCCATTGCGTTCGATGTTGTTGAGAACAGAAACGGTTTCCTCTGGAAAGTCTGCCTCTTCCATCACAAGATGACGACGCATATCGACGATCTTTGGGATATGTTCGATGGCAACCGGACAAATCTCCATACAGGCCATACAGGTTGTACAAGCCCACAGCGCGTCGTTTGAGATAATGCCGCCAACCATCGGCTTATGATGGTCAGAAATCTCTTCTGGAGTCTTATCTTCTTTGACGCCTGCGACGCCAAGTTTGCTATAGAGCGACTTTTCACCAAGAATAGCGGGACTTTCGACAAACAAAGCCTCTTTGACGCCCAGAATAATCTCTTTCGGGAAAAGTGGCTTGCCTGTGTTGCTGGCAGGACAGACGGTGTTACAGCGTCCGCACTCGGTGCATGCATAGCCATCGAGCAGTTGTTTCCAGGTGAATTGTTCGGATTTTGAGACGCCGTAATCCTCGCGCTCCTCGATGTTTTCTAGTAGGGGCAGAGCACCACGTGGTTTGTAGTTGCGGAAGAAGACGTTGAACGGTGTCGCCATCAGGTGCAGATGCTTGGAGCGCGGCAGGTAAATCAGGAAGCCGAGCACGGTGGCGATATGAAGCCACCAAAAGAGGCGAAACCAGATGATGTCTGCCTGTGTTCCTTGACTTGCGAAGAGCGGACCAAAGAGCATACCGATAGGAGACCATGCTGCTCCATTGCTAGCGGCATACTCGAAGCCTTCGACGAGTGCGAGTGTGATGACAACAAGCGCGATTAGTCCCAGGATGATAAAGCCATCCCACGGACCATGCAAACTACTGTTCAATTGTTTAGGGCGAAAGATACCACGCCGAATAGCGAATACGACGAGCGCGATGAGTACAAAGACGGCAAAGAAGTCGAGTACTGATGCGAATACGCGATTGTCACCAAGCAGGGGTAGTGAGCCATTAAAGGCACCGAGAATGAGGTTGAGTAGACCGAACTGAATAACGATAAAGCCCCAGAAGGTGAAAAAGTGTGCGATACCAGGAATTGGATCACGTAGCACAGCACTCTGACCCAGCACAACCGTGAAAATTTCGCCAAAACGGTCGTCGATGTGGTCCGTGCGATTCTCTCGACGCGCCTTTGCCAGCAACGTTACCAGCATACCAGCACGAATGCCAAAGAGAACCAATGCTCCCAGGAAGAGCAGCACAAAGAGTATAGTGCCAAATAATCCCCCGGTGGGTGAAATAGCAGGGGGTGTCATGATTGTCTCCGTTCCAAATTACCACTGTTCAAG
>CAXUIS010000512.1:0-2166 GCA_964250915.1 uncultured Ktedonobacteraceae bacterium
GCAATTCATTGCGTCCAAAGATGGGTTGGGTGGGGAACGCGTCGGGAAAGAGGACCGTTGCCGACAGGTTGCCCCTCCGCCGTCCCCATCTTTGGGCGCAATGAATTGCTGCCCCTACCGATTTAATTCGACATAAACCTCATTATCGCTTGTGCCAGTGTCTGTGGTCGTTGCAATTGTATGTCATGCGAGGTGTTGGGCATCCATAGCACGGAGCAGCGCGAAATGACCTCGGCGACCTGAGCCGCCATGTGGCCTTTAGCTTCGGCAAATTCGTCGGTATGCTCAAGACGCTCTGGAAACTCTTTGTCGGGCTGTGGCTCGCCAGCAGCAGGAATGAGCAGAACAGGGCACTGCAACTTACTATAGTACGTGAGGGCGCGATCATCCCACAGCGATTCGCGGATACGACGCTGATTGTCGGGCTGTAGACATTCCTCAAGGTGTCCATCGGGCAGTTCTCGCACTGTTTTGAGCAGAATCGCCTCCACCTCTGGCGTCCAGAATGAGCGCATTTCTTCGCGCATGGCCTCCACAAAGGCTATTTTTGAGACATACAGATGTTTGGTATCGGTCTCACGGATAAAACGGTCTCGTGTCATACCAGGCCAGTGACGCGGCTCAACGTGTGGGCAGTCAACGAGAATGAGGTGACTGATCAACGCCGGATGTCGTGCTGCTAGAACGAGGGCGACGCGTGCTCCCCAGCCATGTCCGACAAGTGTGACTTGACCGAGACCTAGTGCCGCCATGCCTTGTACCGCATCTTCCGCGATGGTCGTGAGATCATAGCCAATTGTCGGCTTCGTGCTCTCCCCATGTCCACGCTGATCAAAGGCAACAACAAGATGTTTATGGCACAGGTCCTGCGCAACTAAGCACCATGTATCCGCAGTTGCGCCAAGTCCATGTAGTAACACGATTGGTATCTCGTCGTTGTCCTGGGCTATAGCTTGCTGTTGTTCGTCATAAATTTTTACTGGGTCCCATTCAAGGTAATGTACATGTATATTCTCGGTATCGACAAAAGAGCTATACGGCTCAATCATATCCCTACCTCTCCCTAACTATTGACGCGACAGTAAGAAGACGCTTGCCACAATCAAAACACCACCAAGTATGGTGATTGGGGTCAGTTGTTCATGCAATAGAATGACAGCTAATACTGTGCCAAGAAGTGGTTGTATAAAGAGTGTGACGGCAGCAGCCGAACCATCTACTTTTGCTAAGCCCTGAAACCATGCAAGATAGCCAAACACGGTTGTAACGAGAGCCATCCAGCCTAAGCTAATCCACCCCAGTGTAGTCAATGGATGCCAACCAAAAGAAAATATCTCCCAGCCAGCGAGGGGCAACCAGAATAAGGTACTACCAACAATGGCGGCGGAAACGACCAGCAATGGCGAGTGTTTCACCAGTAACGATTTTCCGCGTATTGTATAAAATGCCTCGAAAAGAAGTGCTAGCACGACTAGCAGGTCTCCAAAAATGCGCAATATCCCACCACCAGAGGGAATATTCGGGATAAAACTGCGCTCAACAATCAGGTACACACCAAGCAGCCCTAGCAACATAAGCCCCACTCGCACCAGTTGAAAACGTTCACGTAACAAAAGCCACGCGAAAGCTGCCGTAAACAACGTCTCGCTACTGATAAGCAGGGCAACGTCAGAGGCTGTTGTTAAGGCTAAGCCACCGTATTCAAGCATTTTCGTGAGGACAAAGCCGGTAAGCGCAAGTAAGAGGAGCTGAGGAACGTCGCGCCATGTTAAGTGTATCTCTTTACGTTTATAAAGTAGTAGAGGGATGAGGAAGAATGAGGCAAGACACATGCGTAATGCATTGAGCATATTGACCGATATATCTTGTAGAATATATTTACCTGCAACATAGCTTGTTGCCCATAATGTATTTGCCAGGATAAGGAGAAACCAGGAAAATGTATGACGAGGTAACGATGATGGAGGTATACTACTACGTGGCACGGTAGACAACGGGCTGCTCCTTACTAGTTGGGCGAGTATGCACCTTATATGATATAGGGGCGAGAGGGTAATTGTCAAACGCGTATTCAAAAGCCGAATCTAGGGCGCCCGCAAGGGGAACGCCCCTCCCATACGCGAACTCGCTCCCGATGCACTGTGGTTATATGGGAGGGGCGTTCCC
>CAXUIS010000513.1:0-2132 GCA_964250915.1 uncultured Ktedonobacteraceae bacterium
ATGGTACCGTTTTACGGTACCATTGTTGCTTGTCACCATGCAGCATTCATATAACTACTTTACCCAACGTACGTTGCGCCTGTCATGACGCCAACGGCGATAACGGTCAAAATAAAACCAACGGTTGCCCATAGACGTGCGGGTGCTTGCCCCGTTTGTGCACGACGTTTAATCGCGGGACGTAGCGCGCCATCACCAATACCTAGCAGCACAATCGCAATGATGAATGCAGTCATGACAAGACCACCCCACACACTCCCAAAGAAATTACCAAAGCCACGTGTTCGTGTAATCAACACAATGCCAAAGCCAATTGTGAGCGTCCCCGTATAGGTCAGAAAGCGGACCGTGTTGATAGCAAGTTGCACCAGCGTCTCGCTCGCTCCTTTGCCGATCAACGGCACAATCACAAACGCAAGCAATGCATAGCCACCTACCCAGGTTGCCGCGAATACAACATGCCCGTAGCGTATCAGCCACGTCAAAAGTATCATTACATCCCCTCCTTCTGCTGTAAAGAAATACGCCGACGTAGAAGCCATTCGCCAATAAACGCTCCAGGAGGACCGCCAGTGACAAGCACAATCAGAGGAAACCACCATCCCCATAGGCCATCTATTGCGGCCGTTCCCACAATAACAACTAATAGTAGATAGTTTATACCGTGTATTGGTCCCAAAACATGCACAATATTTTGCTGTCGTGTTACGGCAGCCGCTACAAGTGTCACCAAAAGCACAAGGTCTATCAGTGCGACCACTTGCACAATCCGCAGCCGTTTACGAATACGTTGCTCTTGTTGCATAAAGTGTCGTTCCCTTTTCAAAAATCAAACACGTTTGAAACATAAATCAAATGTGTTTAAATCATAGCGAAGTATGATATACTTTGTCAATAAGGGAAGGACACTAGAGCGATGAACGCGAACGATACAAAAGACCGCATTCTCAACGCTGCCGAGCATATTTTCGCCGAACAAGGTCTGGAAGCAGTTTCACTACGAGCCGTGACAACTGAGGCAAGTGTTAATATTGCTGCCGTGAACTACTATTTTGGCTCAAAGGCTGCTCTACTCCAAGCCATGACGCAGCGTCATTTTGCGCCAGTCAATGCAGAGCAGCTACACCGGCTTGAGCTACTCGAAACAAGCACTCAAGAACTTTCAGTAGAGGCGATACTGCACGCTTATACCACGCCTATTTTTGCGATGTTCGATGCCCAACGTGGACGCGAATGGATGCAAGCAAAGATAATCGCCTTTCGCGCCGAACCTTCCCCTCATATCAATACACAAACGGAGAGCGAGGCGGATGCGGAAGTGATTAGCCGCTATTATGAAGCAATGAGGCGCGTGATACAGCATGTGCCAGCAGATGAACTCTGGTGGCGTTTCGAGCGTGCCCGCAATCTGCTTCTGGCAAACCAGAGTCGGCGTTTCATGGCACCAGCCGAAGGTGGATCCTTACAAAGCTCGAAACGCGATGAACGCGCATGGTTGATTACGTTTTTGGTTGGAGGGTTGCAAGCGGATGCGACGAAAGAGAATAATACGGATACACCAATTGTAGGGGTCTAATTCTATTACATCCTCGTGGCTATGAACAATGCTAACCGGATTGATGAGACGTTTCGACATTCCTCCAACATGGTCAAATGCCCACAGGGTGTAATGGAATTAGACCCCATACGCATCAAGTTAAGAAAGGATGAGTTTGTAATAAGGGATGTTCAGACGATTGACAGCATGACAGGTGCTCTGCCCCTGTCATGCTCTCGACGCCCTGTTTCTGTCTCATATTTAATCTCAACAATTTTTAGCTTGATGCCCGTGGATGTAATAGAATTAGACCTCTACAGACATTTCGTATCTGCGTGAACTTGTTATGTCATATTAACGTAGTCCAAACAATAAGTCGTCAACTACATGTCACGCTATCCCCCTGTCAAACGTGTTATTTATCGAAGGGAGATAACGTTATGGCAGACAATGACAAACTCAAAAAAGGCGACCATGTTGAGTGGGACACATCACAGGGCAAAACATCGGGCGAGGTGGAAAAGAAAATCACGGAGCCGACCGATATCAAAAAGCATCATGTTGCAGCTTCAAAGGATAACCCCGAATATATCGT
>CAXUIS010000514.1:0-2101 GCA_964250915.1 uncultured Ktedonobacteraceae bacterium
TGCTTTTCGACATGAGCAGCCGTGTACACTTGCCAATGGCGAGTACGACGAAGATTATGACCGCAGTTCTGGCTATCGAGAACTTGAATCTGAATTCATATCTAACAGTACAGCAAGACGAGTTAGATGAAGTGCCAGAGGGCATGAGCGTTGCCCAATTGCAAGTAGGAGACAGGATACACGTGCGCGATCTGCTGTACGGCTTGTTATTGCCATCGGGCAGTGATGTTGCTATTGTGTTTGCTCATGCAGTCGGTGGCACAACGGCAAACTTTGTAGCAATGATGAACAATAAGGCACGTTCGCTTGGCCTGAATGATACGCACTACATGAATCCACATGGTTTTTACGATCCTCTTCACTATACGAGTGCGGCAGACCTCACGACGCTAGCACGATACGCGATGCGCCTTCCTATCTTTGCCCAAATTGTGACACAACAGAACTATATCTTACCTGCCACGTTGCACAATCATCTCTACAATACCTGGAATAATACAAATGGCTTGCTTGGTACATATGCAGGAGCAAATGGCGTAAAAACAGGATCGAGCGATGTCGCAGGCTATTGTATGGTCTTTTCAGCAATCCGTAACGGACGCTTTCTGATTGGTGCTGAGATGAATGCAATATCGTTCGACGCACTCTTTAGTGATGCTGAAACGCTTCTGAACAAGGGCTTTTCCCAGTGAACCTATATCACGAAGAGGCTATAGAAGTTGTGGACGAAGGAGTTCGGGGAAAGAGGCGACGATACTCTTCAACAAGTACGAACTTGTTGGCAAACATGCGATTGCCACAATAGATGTTTCGCTGTGAGAATTGTATTGGTGTATCTTGAATAAGTCTTGCGCGTACCTCCGGCTTATCTGAGCTGGGAAAGTCAAATTGTGGTTCCGACAAGCTATAAGTAGCTGTGTGCACCCATGATGGACACTCTACATTATAACGATCACAAAACCACTCAACTGAAGCAACACAAAAGGTTGCCCAATAGTATTCGTCGTTGTTAGCCTTTTCTGGTAACATAATTGGGTCTGCAACAAGTTGAGGACGTTTATCTTTGGCATACTCAAACCAATCATTCATGAAATTGCCTAATGCTGTCCACGGTCTTTCACCCTGTACAATTTCCTGATAAGTTAGAGCCATCGTTTGTAAGTGATCGAGTTTTCTCATTGTGTGTCCTGTAAATCATATCTTGCTATCTACAGTAGTTTATCATAACATAGTTAACTTTGAAAAAATCGGGCTAGAACAACTTCAACGTTATTGATTTGCTGAACTTGTTTGTTTGGAATGTAACGGTCAAGAAGTTGTTGGGCTTGTTCACGTGTCTGAACCTATAGTTGTTGCGAGAGAGCAAGGATATCGTTCTAGTCTTTTTGACGACCTGCAAACAACTTGAGAGCTAGAATGTACTCGCTTGATGGCACATATACTTCGAGCATAGCATATTTGCGCCATAGAGTTCCTTCTGGTACGTTACTTGTTTCGCGCAGAAAGTCGCCAATGACATCATTGAGCCAAGCATTTGAGAGAGCATTGTTACTTGCCACTTGTCGTACTGCTACTTTAAAGACGCGATAGAGAGGCGAGGTAGTCGGATCATCAACGTCTTTGAGAATCACATCAACATCGTTTGTCGTTGACCTATTATGGAGTTGTGTCAGCATAAACGCGCCACCCACAAGCAGGATACGTATAGGCGATTGCACATGAAGGTTCTGCAACTCCTGCCCAAGTTCGGCAAGGTGTGCTTCGATTTCCTGGACTTGCATTGCGTAACTTCCTTAATAATAGGAGTAAGAAACAAGTTCAGATGTAGTTTTCGGCTCATTTCCAGAGTGTGAGAGTGATATATAACGCTGTGCCTGCGTGAATGCAACTGTTCTGCCACACATTACGAATACCTTCTGCAACATTAAAACATGCTTCATCCACGTTATGCCAACCAGGATCGGTAACAGGTAGACCATCTTTAGGAAGTGCTTGCAACATTCCAAACTCTGCTTGCCAATGAATCGGACGTAGAATAACTGGAATTACGCGTGCTTCGCCTCGTTTATGTCGCTCAATCGCTTGCTTTACCTCAACATTG
>CAXUIS010000515.1:0-2086 GCA_964250915.1 uncultured Ktedonobacteraceae bacterium
TGGCACACACAGTTGTGCTACAGTTGTAGACATATATCTTTATTTGCTTGTCTGTAGTCGCCGATGTGCCCGCAGCAGGATCGGTCCCCTTCACAGTAGGAGCCGTATTACCGCTAGGATCATTACCAGCATTAATTAGTAGATAGTTATTAAAGCCAGCATTATGCAGTTTGTTCTCAACATCAGTAAGCGTTGAGCCTACTAGACCATCTGGAATCGCCGCCATTGGTACAGTAGTAGCAGAAGATATCATATCTACTATAATTGTATTTGCTGTTGTTGTATCTCCTGGATTAGGACTTTGCTTCTTAACAGTACTATTATCTTTAGGGCCGCTATGCACCACTACAGTAAAACCAGCAGCCTTCGCTGCTGATTGTGCATCAGTCAAGCTCAAGTGAGACAGATCAGGAACTTTTTTGCTTCCTGGCACAACAGTTGTCGCAGTCGCAGTATTCGTATCAGCCGGGTTGAACAACGGTATAAAACGCAATTGACCCGCGAGAAAGATACTGAAGCCGAGTAGCAATAGCGTTGCTAAAAGGATGAGAACGGTGATGACGGTAGCAAAACGCGATTCTTTTTGTTCTTGCTGTACCACACCCGAACGCGGTACTGTACCGCGCTGAAATGGTCGTGTTGAACCAGCATCGGGTGGCACAAAATATGGTGCGGGTGCTTGTTGATTGAAAGGTGGCACGAAACTCTCTTGCTGAAAACCCGATGGAGAGTTTCCATGCCCATTATTATTAGCTATATATGTTTGTTGATCGGGAAGAGGCGGCGCACCTAGAACATCGCCCGCCGTATTAGCTATCGTTGCTCCACTGGCAATATATTCTTGTGATGGACTTATCTGACCGTTTTGTATATGTGGTGCCATGACGTTATTGGGCGAGGACGCACCCTTGAGCGCGATTGGTTGTGGCTCGTTGTTGTAAATACGTGAGCCGTTCGCGGGACGTTGTGGCACAGTGTTGAACGCCGAGGCACTCGTGGCCGTTTTCAGGCCACCCGAACTGAGCTTCGAGGGCAGATGTTCACCCATCTCTTCTTCGCCCAGTACTTCGAGCGCACGAGCCAATGTACTACCGTCACGGTAGCGCATCTCTGGCACCTTTTCCAGGCAACGCATGATAATATCTTCGAGAACCTGCGGAATATTTGGATTATACTGTGTCGGTGGAATTGGTGCGTCCTGGATATGTTGCATCGCAACGGCAACAGGCGTATCACCGTCGAATGGTGTACGGCCTGTCAGCATTTCGTACATCACAATGCCAAGCGCGTACACGTCGGCGGCGGGACTCACGATCTCACCTTGTGCCTGCTCTGGTGCATAGTATTGAACGGTACCGAGCGTCATACCAGTTGTCGTGAGCCGTTCAGCATTGATATCTTTATAGACGCTTGCAATGCCAAAATCGGTAAGTTTAATTGAACCATCGCGCCCGACCAGCACGTTTTGCGGCTTTACATCACGGTGTACAATTCCACGTCGATGGGCCGCTCCAAGGCCAAGCGCGACATCATGAGCGATGATAATAGCACGATCAATTGCAAGGACGCCGCGTGAGCGCAAATAGCGACGTAGGTCCGCTCCCTCGATCAGTTCCATGACAATGAAATAGCTGCCATCACTCTGACCATAATCGTAAACCTGCACAATGTTGGGGTGTTGCAACGCTGACGCTGCTTTTGCCTCACGTTGGAAGCGCGTCACAAACTTTGGGTCGGTACTATAGACTTCGCGCAACACCTTAATGGCAACGATCCGCTCCATCCGCATATCACGCCCACGATAAATCGTTGCCATACCCCCACGCCCTATGGGGTCTTGTAATTGATATCGCTCACCCAAAACTTCGTTTTGCATAGCTCTCCGCACTGTACCGATGCTCGTCCCCTAACAACACTTTAAGGCACAAGTCATTCTGCTACGAACATAAGGCGTAGGTCGATGGCATGCTGTCGTCGCTTACGTCCTTCCTGACAAGGGACCCACCCATAAGTAGTTTTGTTCTCTTTTGAGTTCCTATTTTACTCTATATTGCAACATAATGGAACACCTTTACCCAAATTGGCA
>CAXUIS010000516.1:0-2064 GCA_964250915.1 uncultured Ktedonobacteraceae bacterium
ATAGGCTTCAATCTGGCTTTATTTCGAACCCTAGTTGTGAGGACAATCAGCTCGTTCATAATTGTGTCAGTCGAAACATTGCCAACACCCTGGGTCACCTCCAATCGGTGGAGGGGTTTGATTTAAGTATCAACGGCATACCTAGGGTCTGCGCCGGCATCCAGTAGCAGCTCTACTATGGATCCTCCAGCCTCCCATTCTGTCTTTGCCAACTCGTTCACGAATCGGACTGCTTTGTGTAGTGGTGTATCTCCTTCTAGACGATCAACAGGGTCAACCTCCAGACCTTCCTGGTCCAATAGCGTGTCGAGAACATCATCTAATGACACAATGCCATGTTTCAGTACTCTGCTCGACCTCTCCCGATCCATCTTGTGGACATCTTTGGACAAACATACAGCTTCCATAGCTAGCAGCCACATGAAGGCAATGGTTCCCTAATCCATCCGTGGCAGTATTGAGTAGTTGAGCAATCTTTTGTGGTGACGATTGGCCGGAAAGAACTTCGTTCAAGAGGGAAATATTATTGCGGCGGCAAGCTTCGAGGAGGAGCTCTCGAGGGGTCGCACCCTAAATTCGACCGAGCTTAGTATAGGTATCTGGGTGCCAGAGATAACGGGAAAATACCTCATCAGCCATGATAAATATCAGCTTTCAGTCGCTGGGTCAACAACAAACCCATAAACTGGCGATCTCGGCAAGGTGGTTCGTCTAAGAGCGAGAAACGTTCTATGGAAAACGGTGTGAGCGTTGTGAAAGAATGTGCTCAGTGAAGCTACCTTGATTTAAGCAGCTATCAGGGCCTCAGACGTTTAATCGCTAGGAAAAGCTCAGGTACGCGTGGGATGTCTCAGCCTAGTGCGGTGACGCATGAAGCTCTTACTTCTGTAGCCAATATTAGACCCTTCCAACAACCAATAGGAAGTTGATCATCACATTTGGCAGTATCGCGTGCAATGCTTAAGTGAGAAGTCCACCATGATAGTCTGTAAGTGGCTTGTTTTCCAGGAACCGCCCAATCCCTCCTGTTACCTCCTGACATGCCTTACAGTCTGCCCATATTGCAGCAATGCTCTCAATATCTGCAGAACCCGCTGCAACACAGGAGTAGTTGAAGAGCGGAATGCTATGGAATGTAGGACATGCCCTTACAGATTTGTGATTGACTCAAAATACTACGACCGCAAAGAAATGAAGAGGAAAGAAGTTGAGGATGTTATCGGTGGAAAAGATGCTTGGGCAAACGTGGATAAGACAGATGGTACGTTGACCGCGTGGGCTTCCTGACCCAATTGCACTGATGTTATGAAATGCGAGTACATGCTCGGAGCTATGCTGCCGCAGAGATGATTTTAAAACATCCTGCAGACCTGATCATTTTGAGATGTGGCTCAAGAACTGACCTTCTGATCGCAGCACAATGCCCACGAGAAGGATGTGATGGATCTCAAGCCTTCTTCTACCAAGTACAGATACGTAGCGCTGATGAGCCAATGACTACGTTCTACAAGGTACGGCCCTTTAAATACTAATAGAAGCTGAAGAGATAATCAATGTTGACTTGTTGTCAGTGTACTACATGCGCGCAACGGTGGAAGGAAAATTGATTGGTTATGACATCCTGTTCATTCGTCTTTGCCTCCCTTAAGCTATGGACGAATTGAGAAAAGGACTTGGAGTACAAATTCTCTTGACAAACAGGTGGTGACTTGCTTGGGATCGCTAAGAAGGAGAGGAGAGGAAGAAAGAGAGCAAGGATCTCGGTGTGTAAATATCTTTATTTGCAGAAGAAAAACCTGCGGCAAACCCATCCTGTGTCGATTTTGACAAACCATCCCGACATCGCTCTATTGGTCCTACTGTGCAATGAGGCGGTTGCTGCATTGCTCAAATTTCAAACATACTGACTGGAAAGACCCAAACCCTAAGCTAAAAGCTAGCGACGGAGTTCTTCTCGTGTATTTCGTACCTCGGAATGATTAGGTTTTTGGCCGAGTTCGGCAAATGAATACCGAACTATGATCTCATAATGCTTTGGAACGAGCCCTGACATTTGTCAGGCGA
>CAXUIS010000517.1:0-2041 GCA_964250915.1 uncultured Ktedonobacteraceae bacterium
GCAGAGCAGGGTTATTTACACTGTGGACCAACTGGCGCAGGTCATTTTGTAAAGATGGTTCACAATGGTATTGAGTATGGCATCATGGCAGCTTATGCTGAAGGTCTCAATATCCTGCACTATGCGAATATTGGGAAGGATCAACAAACAATTGACGCGGAGACAGCACCTATCAGTAGCCCCGAATACTACCAGTACGACATGAATTTGCCTGAGATTACTGAACTTTGGCGTCGTGGTAGCGTTATTGGCTCATGGTTGCTCGACCTCACAGCGACTGCGTTCCTCCAAAGCCCTCAGCTCGAAGGCTTTAAGGGCCGAGTTGCCGACTCTGGCGAAGGTCGTTGGACGATTGCAGCAGCTATCGACGAGGCCGTACCAGCGCACGTACTGACGGCTGCCCTCTACGAACGCTTTAGCTCACGTGGTCAGGCTGACTTCGGCAATAGAATCATGTCGGCTATGCGCTTCCAATTTGGCGGACACGTCGAGACCGAGGAGACGCACAAAATCGACCAATCGCCAGAAACTGGTGCTGGGGCGATCTAACGTACTATTCGTATCATAATAAAAGGTATGCGCTCTGACATGACAGGGACAGAACTGCTGTCACTACTATACTTCGCGCCACTACGTGGCTTGCTACGCAAGTTTGTGTATAGTAGTGACAGCGGCTCTGCCCCTGTCATGTCCAGACGATTTATAACGAGCCTTTCATCAGGCTTGCTTAAAACACGTGGATATGCTATAAAAGAGTCACTATAAAAACTTCATGAGACACTATAAACATACGTTGCCTCATTCCCAGTACGCGAGAAAACACACATATGAAACCTACATCTTTTTGGAATACTCTTGTACAACCTATTATTGGATTAGCACCAATGGATGGTGTCACGGATGCGCCCTGCCGCACAATACATGGTCTTTATGGACGACCCGATATTGTTCTCACCGAGTTTACCAACGTTGAGGGACTTTGGCGTGGAAGTGATCGTATCTTCCGCGATTTTCTGTACACATCGGCGGAACGTCCTGTGGTAGCACAAATCTTTGGCTGCAAGCCCGACTACTTCTATAAAGCAGCGCATGTCGTGTGTGAACTAGGCTTCGATGGTGTTGACATCAATATGGGTTGCCCTGCAAGTGCTGTTGCTAGCAAGGGTGGCGGTGCCGCCCTTATTCGCGTACCAGACGTAGCGAAAGCGATTATTCGTGCGACGCAACAGGGTGTACGCGATTGGGCAAATGGGCAGACACTTGAAGACCTGGATATGGAGCCATCGCGCATTGAGCGTATTCGACAAATGAATGAGGATCGTGTACGCATTTGGGGCGATACGGCAAGAATCGAACGGCGTTTGTTGCCGGTCTCGGTGAAAACACGGTTGGGTTATGACACCGTTATTATTACCGATTGGGTACAAGACCTGCTTGAACTAGAGCCAGCAAACATCTCTATTCATGGGCGTACTCTTGTACAACACTATAAAGGTGAGGCAGACTGGGACGCCATCGCTGCCGCTGCAGAAATCGTGCGCAAAACAGATACGCTTATCCTGGGCAACGGCGATATTCATACACTCTATCAAGCGGCACAGCGTATTCGCACGTCTGGTGTGAATGGCGTACTAATTGGGCGAGCAAGCTATGGAAATCCCTGGCTCTTTCAAAAACGCGAGACGCTCAAGCAGCTTTTGAATGCTGGTGTCAACCCAACCCTTGAAGACTTGCCGGATGTATTGCCAACACGTGAAGAACGGCTTTACATGGCACTTGAACATGCACGCGTCCACGCAAAGCTTAAAGGAGAAGACCATTTCGTCGAGCTACGTAAGCATATGGGATGGTATCTTGGTCACTTCCCAGGGGCGAAGCGTGTTCGCAACGAACTTGTGCATATCAACAGCCTTGCCGATGTTGAGAGCATCATCCAAAACGCACTCGATCATCCAGAGAACTATAATGAGGATGTGCCAGCACTTCCCATGGAGGAACCGCGCGACCCCGAATTAGATTTGGCTTGTGCAGTATAATACAT
>CAXUIS010000518.1:0-2025 GCA_964250915.1 uncultured Ktedonobacteraceae bacterium
CTCTACAAGATTTTGCTGAAGTTGGTGACACTTCCGTCTTCATCGACGAGCCGCAATTGACCTATATGGAGGGAAAGATGGCGGAGCGCGGCTATTTGGATAGCCGCTCAATGGCAACGATGTTTAACATGTTGCGTGCCAACGACTTGATCTGGAGTAATGTCGTAAACAACTACTTGTTAGGGAAAGAGCCAGCCGCCTTCGATCTCCTCTACTGGAATGCCGATGGTACACGCATGACGCGTGTAGGACACTCATTCTATCTACGCAACACCTATCTGGAGAACAATCTGATTCAGCCCAACAAAGTGGTGTTAAAGGGTGTACCGATTGACCTCAAACAGATTCGTCAGGATGTCTATGCGGTTGGAGCACAGCAGGATCATATCGTACCTTGGAAGTCGGCTTGGCGCATTAGTCAACTTGCGAGTGGATCTGTGCGCTTTGTGTTAGGAGGAAGCGGTCATATCGCAGGTGTCATAAATCCTCCAACGAAGGGAAGAGGCTATTGGACAAATGACAAGCCCTCGGAAAGTGCTCAACACTGGTTTGAGGGTGCTGAGCATCACGATGGAAGTTGGTGGAGCGATTGGCTTGAGTGGTTGAAAACGCGCTCTGGCAAGCAAGTGGCACCGCCATCGGTGGGTAGCGAAGCACATCAACCAATTACTCCTGCGCCCGGAAAATACGTGCTAGAAAAATAATTTTCTTTTCTCGTGCGACAGCCTGTCGCTCCAGTTGAGAGTAAGATGATAGCTACGAATCATATGGCTGAAGCCATGCCGTACAGACCGAGAGTTGGGATGTAATACTTCACCAACTAATGAGGTTGTACGGCAGATGTGCTTCTATCGCTGTCTATGTGTCTCGATTAATGCTGTGTACCAGTGTCCGCTTTCCTTGATTGTGCGTTTCTGCGTTGCGTAGTCCACATAAACGATGCCAAAGCGTTTGCTGTAACCCTCTGCCCATTCGTAGTTGTCGAGCAGGGACCAGACGAGATAGCCTTGAATTGGTACGCCTTGTTCCAGCACACGTCCAACCGAACTTATGTGCTCGCGTAGATACTCGATGCGGCGAGAATCGTTGACCTCACCATCACTTCCTACTACATCGTCAAATGCAGCACCGTTCTCGGTTACAAGCAATGATGGCACGCCATACTCTTTATGTAACCTCGTGAGTAAATCGCCAATTGCCTGAGGGTAGATTTCCCAGTCCATTTCAGTATATGACGCACCAGGAATCGACGCGACAAACTCGATTCCATCGGGCTTCGCTGGATTACCGCGCACAACTGCACGTGAGTAGTTGTTGACACCAAGAAAATCAAGAGGTGTGCTGATGACTGCAAGATCATTGTCCTGCATTGGTGGCGGGTGCACACCCATATTCTCGAATAGATGCTCTGGATATGCACCTTTATAAAGTGGTTCTATAAACCAGCGATTGCTAAGTGCATCAGCTCGTGCGACCGCTTGTGCTGTTTCGGGCGTATCATCGGCAGGATACATAGGTGTGAAGTTTAGTGCGATACCAATCTGTGTGCCAGCCTTCGTATGTGTGCGCAGACGTGGCACCGCTAATCCGTGCGAAAGCAATAGGTGATGTCCAACTATTGCTGCAGACTGCATATCCTGTATGCCAGGAGCGTGAACGCCAGTACCGTAACCAAGGTAGGCAGAACACCACGGCTCGTTATGTGTAATCCACGTACTCACACGGTCTCCAAGCTGACGTGCCACCACCTCTGCATACTCTGCGAACGCATATGCTGTATTCCGGTTTAGCCACCCTCCCTCATTATAAAGTGCAAGTGGTAAGTCCCAGTGATAGAGTGTGGCAATAGGGTGAATGCCCTTTGCTAACAACGCATCCACCAGACGGTCGTAAAAATCAAGGCCGCGCGTATTGATGCGTCCCCTACCATCTGGCAAAATGCGAGGCCACGCAAGCGAGAAACGGTAGGTACCGATGCCAAGTTGCGCCATGAGTTCTACATCTTGCGGCATGCGGTGATAGTGA